>CAYVNA010000007.1:0-41481 GCA_964452735.1 uncultured Candidatus Saccharibacteria bacterium | reverse complement strand
CCAACGTTCATCCTGAGCTATGATCAAACTCTCATTGAAAAACGCTTGACTTACACATTACTTACGTAATATGACCAACCAGCATTAAGTTGGATTTAAATGTCTGACTAAATGAATTGTGTGACCCAATCACACTATATAGAAAGTCATAAAATTTGAATTTAGACTTCCTGTCACTCTTCAACTTTTAAGGAGCTGAGGAGGATAGTTACTGAAGATATTAAATATCTTTTGTATCAGGTTTTCATTAGAGAATAAAACTCTAAGAGGAAGCCAGTATCTCCGTATAATCCCAAACTCGTGAAGGATTTTAGCATACTGGGAGAGATGATGCAATACCTTTTACACTATATAGATCCCTTTCCATTGAATATGGAATAATCGAAGATTGGACTATGCCAACCGATCTCGGGAATTAGCATCTCTTTCCCCCTATAAACACCGTCACAGCTTGCTGTAACTCTCAATCTGTACATCTTAAAACCAGCAAGGCAATTGCTTGTAAAATTGTATGATACCCCTATCGTTGCATATACAGCTTTAACCCTTATCTCCGAGAGTGTAAACTTGGGCCTTGGAGGCACTGCCATAAGGACCTCACCTTCTGCATCATCAGTAGCACCTAATACATCATGAGACTCCTTTACTTCTGTCAAATCTATTGGTTCTAGTCCTCCATCATCTAGACTAAGATTGTACTTTACCCAATTAGACTGATCTAAAAACTTATCATTGTTACATTCTCCTCCATCATTAGAAAAACAATATCCTTCCGAATCATCGAACCAATATTCTAAACAATCTGTAGCATTTCCAGATTCATCATACTTGCAGAATACTTTAGATATTACAAAGCCCGCCCCACTGTCTCCTCTAACTGCAAATTTGAGTCTCAGGTCGCATTCTGTATCATTGATGAAATTCTTTACTGGTAGGGCCCACACATGTCCAGGCCTGATTTCAAAATAATCGTTTTCGTCGGCAGTTCCTAATCTAACCTGATACTCATTGGAGGTATCCTCTAAGGGACAGAGGTTGAAAAGAGAAGAAAGGAAAAGGTTTTGAGACGCATCTACTCTACCTATCAGCTCCCCTATCTCTATACTATCCTTATTCTGCTTTAACACAATCTCTTTCATGTCTCCATCTGGGTCTTCTCCAGCTATTTTCTTAGCCTCTTCTTCTATCTTAGATATCGGATACTGAGAGAGATGAGTTAGTATCAAATCAGATACCTCTAGAGCTTCAGCTGATGCTCTTTCTTCAAGTGTTAGACGCTTGTCTTTTAAAGATCTCGAGTATATTGAGATACCAATAAGGGAGGAGACTACTAAAACAACCATAGCTATGGCTAATGCTTGTCCTTGATATTTATGTTTTGTACTTATTTTTAACATTTCTTTATTAATATGTTTTAAATCCTACCTCCTGTTTATATGTTACAACATCTGTTCCAAAAAATATCTCAGATATTTTTGCATACTGGATATCCCATTCAACGACTAGCGTAGGATAAATATATGTATACAATTTTATGTTCCTTTCCAAATTTATTGCAGAGGCCTCTCCCAAATTCTTTCCAAAAGATACCATTCCTCCATTAATTTTTATACCATCTGGAATACTACGTGACTTATCTCCAGACTCTATCCTTATCTGATTTTCTGCTAGAAGAAATCCTGAGATATTGTCATACTCCAAACCATATCCACTTTTATATGTTCCTTCTTTTATAACAATGTCATTTTTTGCAATGAATATACATCCTTTCATTCCATACCCTTTCCAAACATCTGGTTCAAATACTATGTCTTGCTCGGACATAATGAGGATCTTCCCATCACATTGATATCCGGATGGGACATTGACACTCTCCTTCGAATAGAGATAGCAAGCTGTCATTCCTTCAGGACAAGATTCAACAAGACTAAATATCTCTCCAATACCATTCCCTATATCCTCTGCCCTCTTTTCTAGCTTCGTTTTGAAATATTCAAACCAGTACGACTTACGATCATTCGAGTCATATGTACTAACTGCTCTAAATCCTCCCCTCAATCCTTCTATTTCTGGATGTATTAGATTGTTCAGATAGTCTCTTCTTGAGGAGACTAGTTCCGTACCAGTATCAATATGCTCCGTAGGAATGTTCAAGATTCCTAATAATCCACCAGATATTGTAGTGACATCCTTTGGCGAAGATCCCAATCCCCCAGCTGAATATACCATTCCACCTAAAGTAGCTATCCATGGATCCAAACTTACATCAAGAACTTTGTAATTAAAGTTACAAGCTTGATCATATGTACTAGCGTACATGGAGATTGTTCCTAACTCGTTTGTACCAATATTGATAATTGCATTTGCCGCATATGGTGATACTGGAGGATTAACATAGTATTGCCAGGAATTTTCAGAACCTACAATCCCTATATCATTCTCTTTGATTTCTTTCTGGTCTGGATCAAATTCTATCGGAATAAAGGTACCGGAGGAAATAGATGATGTTTCTATTCCACCTAACCTATATGCATTTATTATGAAATTTGTAACTTTTGATATGGTCCCATCTATTTCCCAATTTAATACAAATTTCTGTGTTCCTTCTATACTTTCCTTCAGCATATTGAACACAGGCTTTACCAAATCTATTCCCCAATTGAAATATCTCTTTATGTCCCCGGTATTAATGTCTCCTTCATATACTGACCCAGAATCTAGTATTTTCATGTTGAAAGCATATGTTCCACCTAGTTGTTCTAGTGACGAGCTATTGAAGAATGCTAGTTCTATTTCCATTGTAACTATGCTTCCTTTGTATATGTTTACATACTTATCATTATTGTTTTTTAGTATAGCCGCAATTATCTCATTACTACCATTAGTTACTTTTAGCATGGAATCTTCCTCGGGAAGGATCCCCCACTTTCCCTCTGAATATCCATATATTTTGGGATTGCTCCACTCTGAGTTGTTCCTTAGTATCATTATTCCTAAATCTTCTGTGTCCGAATTCGTAAATGTAGAAGAAAGGGGAAGAATCTCTGGTACAGAAGAATCTTTACTAAGCCATATGACAAAACCCCTTATATCTTCAACTCCGTCTTTGTCTGCTCCTGCGAGTCTGATTTTCATTGGGTTATTAAGTTCTAATCCTGAGTACCATGTATCCAGCGGTGTTATGTCATTACAAAGTTCTTTTTCTCTTACTACTTCATCTATTGTACATTTTGCATCTGCTTCCATTGGGCATACATCTTTGCTATCCGTACATCTAGGATCATCTGTTGATATTGAGAGGTCTGTCTCGCAAGGTGTTACTGGTGTGGCGGGGATATTTAATTGATAGTAGCCTGTTATTGGTTCTGAATATACTCTGTCATCATCACACTTATCTAGGTGATAGTATGTTCCAGTTATTTTCCCAGAGGCCCCTTCTGCCAAGACTTGCGATAGTGGTACAGAGGAAGGAATAAATTCCTCAACACTAGAGATATCATTCGAAACACACTGGTCTTCACCAGAGAGGCTAGAGCAATCTGTTAGGTTGTCCACCCAAGAACCTACTCTTCCATAGTTATCTACCTTAAATTCATATCCTAGGGCTCGTGCAGTGCTTGGTTTTGATACAAAAGGCATAGTCATTTGTATTATGTAGTCCTTTCTAACTCTTGTACCAAATATTCTTGCGTTACTTCCATTGTTCCCAGAGTACCAGACATAATAGTTCTCTCCATCCTGAATAGCCATCGGGTTATATACATGAGCATCATCTCCAGTACCATTTGCTCCTAATGGTATTCTTCCTTCCGTAGATGTGGTGTTAGATGCTGAAGGTATCGAGTTATTTATTTTCTCCCAGTTAATACCATCATATGAGAGGGCGTAGTATATTCGGTATTTGGATCCATCTGATGCTGAATACCACATTTTGTATGCACCAGAGTCTTTGATTACAGATAGTCCTAGGAGATGAACATCATCTCCAGTACCACTAGTGCCTAGTGGTAGTTGACCATTTGTAGAGGTGGTGTTTGAGCGAGTACTTGCGGTTGCATTATTGTATTTGGTCCATGTAAGGCCGTCGGGAGAGGTTGCATAGTATATTCTATAGTTAGAGCCATCTGATGCTGAATACCACATTTTGTATGTATTCACATCTTTTATTACCGATAGGTCCTCAATATGTGCATCATCTCCCTTCCCCTTGTTCCCTATTGGTAGTCTTCCATCTGTGGAGGTTATATCTGATCGTAAGGGAACCGTATTGTTGTATTTGGTCCATGTGAGGCCATCGGGAGAGGTTGCATAGTATATTCTCCATGTAGATCCATCCGATCCTGCATACCACATTTTATATGTGTCTCCATCTTTAATCACCGAGGGGTTCTTTACGTGAGCGTCATCTCCTGTACCATTAAGTCCTAGGGCTATTCTTCCTTCTGTAGAGGTCGTATTTGAAGCAGTTGGGACAGTATTGTTTCTTTTGACCCATGTAATACCACTATCTCCAGAGCTAGCATAGTATATTCTCCATTTGGATCCATCATATCCTGAGTACCACATCCTATATCTCTCTCCATCTTTGACAATTGATCCTCCTCTTAAGTGTACATCATCACCTGTACCACTAGCTCCTAGGGTTAGTATTCCATCTCCAGAATGAAGTAGATATGTTGGTGATCCATCACTTGGAGGAAAGGATGTAGAGTCTCTTGATGTAGAGGGAGTATTTTGTATCTTCTCTGTAATATTTTCATTTGCTTTCAGGGTATCTAGACTAGTACCTAGTGATTTTATATCTATGTTTGTTGGTGTTTCAGGATTTGTAGAGAGTTGGTATGTTTTTCCATCTATTATCATGGATATGTATGATGGTTTACTTGGTGGGGATGATTGATCATTTGTTTCAGGTAGATAGCAGGAGAGAGAGCCTCTCTTAGTACATGTGTTGTCACAATCGTTTTTATATGTACAGTATTCTAATGCTTGTTTACATAGGTATCCAGAATCTGTTGTTGATTGACCTTCGGGGCATCGGAAGTTAGAGCAACTACCATTACAGGAGTTATCACAACAATCAACCCAGACACAGCTTTCTGAAATGCATCTTGTACAAGTACCTTGGACACAACCACCTGTCTCAACCCCAGAAATCCCAACACAGCAACCATAGGATTGTGAGACAAGGCAAGTACACTCCCTATGGCAACCACCAGACACCTTCCCCAAATTTAGAGATATAAAAAAGACACTTATGACTATTAATAAGAAAACTTGCCCTAACTTTCTATTAAATATCTTACAAAACATCTCCCTAATTATAATTATCTAATATAAATTTAGCCCAAAGGTAAGAGGATCTGAAGCTAAAACCTTCTCTTCCTGCAAAAGGATACTCCTTTCCCAATGAGAAAAATAAGCTACTAATTATTGACCTTCTCCATTTGTACAATACCTTGTTATTAGTATCCTTGAAATTTTCCACACAATAAATTAAAGCGTTAGGATCATTCCAACGATTCCAACTGATGGACTCGCTCCCCAGTTCAGTCAAGGCAGTAGCTAAAGAACTTTCGACCTCTTCTCGACCCTCTTCATTTAAAAACTCATAAATTCTACATACAGAATACAAGTTTACATTGTCGTTTCTTAAAAGACTATCTTCAAGGGTTGCTAAAGTCTTCCCTTCTAACTCTTCAAGAGTAGAAGCTTTCTCTGGATAATATGATCGCGCCACAGATATATCAGAAAGAATTCCGAACATCTCCTCTTCATTCAAAGAAAATATATCACTTTCTACAAATTCTCTTGTAGATAAATTGGATTCATTGATCCTAAAGAAATTTACAGAATCCAAGAAATCATTTTGCGAATAAAGAACATCCTCTCCTAGATTTAGAACACTAACATCATTTACCAACTGTTCCAGAGAACAATTTTCAAAGAAAAGAGATTTCTTTTGTGATTCTGAAACTTGGAAGTCACTTATAACACTCTCAACTATCTTGCAGTCCTGAGTCTTATACTCTACGTAAGAATTTACAGAAACCGAAGCGCCATCTTGAATAACCTTCTGAGTATCTTTAAATGGTAGAAGCGCTCTTAATTCTCGAATTATTGATTCTTCTTCCGAAGGCTTTGTAACAAGACTAAGTAAGTGAATGTCCCACAAGGGGTTGTGTAAGTACGATGAGATGAAGCCACTTGCATAATCTCCTCCAAGATTATAGACCTCATTCTTATTCTCTAGATAAGTTCTCAAACCTACTAAATACTCTTCATATTCAAGATTGTCAGGGTCTAACTCTTCCAAGGAAATCTCCCTAGCATCAAAATTTTTAAGAATTTTTAAATCTTTCGACCTATTGAAGGAAAATCTCAACGTAACAGGAAGGAGGTTCTCTATCATGTCGAACTCCCTCAGGTCGTTTTTATCTATCTCGAAAGTCATCCCCTCCTCCCCCCATACATTCATATCAAAACTTACACTATCACCATTATCCTTAACATTGTATATTGTTCCCCTTAATTCATATTCTCTAGTATGACATTCCTTACTTACAATAAACTTCTCTAAGAACTCATATCCCTTAGGAGATACATTACAAAGGTATATATTTAAATACCAATATACTAATCCTGAGAGACAGAGAAGTAGAAGAACTATTAATATTATTAATATCTTATTTCTATTGGCAGCTTTATACATTATAGAAATGATAAAGGAATTAGTAACACATTTCAAACCCTATATAGATCCTTGACCATTAAAAAGTACATAGTCAAAAAGAGGGTTATACCACCTCTTTTCAGGAACTAGTATTTCCTTCCCTCTGTATACACCAGAACATGTTGCAGTTGCCCTAAGCAAATACATTCTTAAACCATCTGCACATATATCTGAGAGATCATATGATATACCAATTGTTCCCCCTACTGCCTTTATCCTAACTTCTCCAAGAGAGTATTCCTCACTAGCTGGCACCAATACTATGTTAGTAGCTCCGCTACTTTCTGTCCCATACTTCTCCCAATTATCACTATCTAAAAAGTTTCTATTATTACAATTCTCTCCATCATCTGAAAAACAGTAATTAACAATATCACTATCCTCATAATCCTTACAATCTATTACATTGCCATCTACATCATACCTACAATATACCTTCGTCATAACAAAACCGGCCCCACTATCACCCCTAATGGCGAATCGAAGATTCAATTCACAACCATCTTCTTTTATCAAATCAGCAAAGGGAAGACTCCATACATTACCTGGACGAATTTCGTAATATGTATTTTCATCAGCTTCCTGCAAAGTCAACCTATATTCATTATCCGCTAAGGTGATTGGACACATAGGATCAACAATAGAAGATATTGTATCTCCAGAATCAGGATCTAAGGCACCCAGATTTCTCAAAAGTCCAGTTATTTCAGATAACCCATTATTATTCTCTAACAATACAACACCATCACTCGAGAAAGTTTCCAGATTTCTAAGTGACTTTATCTCTTCTATTACAGTATTTATTGGGAATATTGTTAGCTTATCCAAAATTACATCCGACACCTCGAAAGCCTCTGCAGAAGCCCTCTCCTCAAGGGTTAACATTTTGTCTTTCATAGTCCTTGAGTATATAGATATCCCTATCAAAGAAGATACCACCAGAACTACCATAGCTATTGCTAGTGCTTGTCCTTCGTATTTAGTTTTTAATAGCTTATTCAAAAACATAGTATTATTAAAAAACCTTAAATCCAACATCCTGCTTATACATAGGAGCCTCTGTCCCGAAGAATATCTCTGAGAGCTTTCCATATCTAACATCCCAAACTAGAACAACTGAAGGATTTGTCCTATTGAAGAGTCTTAGACTTCTTTGAATGAGGAATGCTACAGAATCAGTGGAATCCCTCCCGAAAGCAACAACCCCACCCTTTATCTCAATTCCATTCCTAACAATCTTCTCAACACTTGAAGGTTGAACAATCACCTGATCACCTGCTATTAGGAAACCATCCATATATTCATAACGCACAATCGCTGAGTTGGGTAATGAATCATCTTCTGGAAGGATAATATCGTTATTCGCAAGGAAGATACATCCTTCTATACCATCTCCCGAGCTTTCTACCTGTGGATTTATTGTAATGTTCCCTTCTGATATGAATATTGCATTACTATCACAAGAATATCCAGAAGGAATCACAATATCGCTCTCAGAGTAGTAGTAGCAGTTATCCCCACTACATACAGAAGAGACAGAATTCCCAATTGTTGTAAATTCTGTTAAGACACCTTCCTTCCCTCTCTGTACTTCGAACCTCTTTTTATAATATTCAAACCAGTAGTCTTTCCTGTCATTGGAGTCGTAGATGAAATTTGCCCTAACAGAAGAGACCCCAGCCAAACTTCTCAATGTGCTAACTGACTCTCTCCTTGAAGATATTAGTTCTGTTCCACTGTTCATTTTCTCCAAAATGTCCGAAAGAGTAAATGTCCTTAATGTACTACCCCCTCCTAATCCATATGATTGAGCTATTTGCTCCTCTGAAAGGTTCTTTGCATCTGAGCCTAAACTCCCTTGTGTATAAACTACTCCGCCTCGAGTTGCAATCCATGGATTAAGGTCAACGTTATACTCCCTTGTGTTATAGTTACACCCTTCATCAAATACTGTTGAATACATCAATATACTACCCCCCTCATTAGTACCAATATCTATCGTCAACTTGGAATCGTACCCATTCTGAGGAGTATTCAATCCCAAGAGATTATTAAAATGCCAACTATTTAGTACTCCCAAAACCCCTATCTTGTCCTCATCGGGAAGTCCTTCCAAACGTATGTCCGAATAACCAGAAGGGTTAACTAAGGAAATGTCTTGAGTCAAAAAGCCCCCAGCCCTATACCCATTAAGCACAAGGTCTGTAATTCGGGAACCTGTCCCTAAACTTGAAAGATCGAGATCAAAACGCTGTGGGCCTAAAATCGTTTCCTCCGGCTTCTCCTGTTCAGGATCCTCCAAATCTATACCCCAGTCAAAATACCTAGACATATAACTTTGATCTACAATATTCCCGCTAGCCATGTAGCTGTCTAAGACTGTAGCGTAGACTTCATACATTCCTGATGGATTAGAAATTGAATTAGGAATAAATTCTAATTTGAATCTAAACCTAACCTGAGTATCACTAACAACGGAGATATCCGTTATACTTGCCATATTGGCAAAAGAGTCCCCATCCCTAACTTTCAACTTAACACTTCCATCACTTTCATACCTTGTTACTCTCCAAGCATCCAGAGAACCATTTATTCCATAGACTATTGGAGTACTGCTCCAAGAACCCCAATTTTTCCTTATCATAATACCAATGTTCTCAACCGAGCTACTAGAATATTCCCCAGAGGTACTAACTACTTCAGGGACAGGATTCTCCGAATCCTTCAAGTGGAACCACAATATTACCCCATTTATATCATTGATAGAGTTAGGATCTATTGAAGAGATATTAATATCCAATGGATTATTTACATCTTTCCCGGTGTAATAATCGGATGAACATCCCATGGAGGTAATATCTGTACCAATATTCCTAAAAATCTCCCTCTTAGTACACTCCTCATCTACTCCTATTTCACATTCCGAATCCGGGTCTGTTGGTATGATAACGGGATCTCTGTTTACTATGTAATACCCAGTTCTACTAGGAGAATCCAATCTTCCATCATCACAATTATTCTTACTTGAATACTTCCCTATGATTGAACCACTAGCTCCCTGAACTAATTCTCCTGGGAACTCAACTTCATTTGCGGAATCTTCATATGTACTCCCCCCTACTAAGAAGCTATATAGGCCACCACTTTCCGTTGGGAAAGATATCTCAGGAAGAACCATCTGCGTGTTATTAAGCGTTGAAGACCTCTTCACCATGGTTGGGCTCGACCCATTTGATGAAAGAGGATAGGATATACCATCTATGGACAAAGATACGGAAGAAGGGGCACTAGGAGTTGAGTTATCTTCTATACAAGAAAACCTCAACATCCTACCTAGACCACCTGCAGCACCACCTTTTCCTGGGGTATTATCACAACTTGTGTTTTTTGCACCACCAGCACCTCCAGTTACAGTCACTGTTGCTATTGGGGAAGAATCTCCCTGCAACATTACAGACCCACCTGCTCCTCCTCCACTACCAGAATAACAATAACAGTTTCCATCACAATATGCTTTTGATCCACCACCACCATTAGCACGAATGTTTCCAGAACCAGAATAACTGTTAGCAGAGATGAAAACGATACCACCACCTCGACCGGCACTACCAGAAGGACTAACATTACTTCCACCAGCACCACCTCCACTACCAAAAAAGAGCTGCGTTAGATCATCATCTCCATATGTTCCTCCTCCCCCCCCTCCTCCTGCATAAGAACTAGAATAACCCTTCCCTCCATCACCACTGAAATTTATACCACCTGTTTTCCCAGCATAACCTGCCCCAGAACCTGCAGAACCATACCCACCACCAGCGCCACCTCCTGGGGAGAAATTACCACCAGCACCACCTCCACCGGCTCCACCAGTTAACGATCCTAAACCACCTGGGCTACTAGGGTTACCTTTTCCTCCTCCTCCTCCTCCACAAAGAGCATCTCCGCCTGGTCGACCTCCACCAGTCCCACCAGCCCGGAGAGCACAGAAAGACTCTCCGCCATATCCACCAACTGACGTTCTCTCTCCTCCCCTATACCCAACTCCATTCGCATGAATAGAGCCATTCACTATCAAACTACCACTAACACGGAAGAATATAACTCCTCCCTTAATACCATTCCAAGAACTTGGATAGAAATTCCTACTTGCATTAACAGTAACATTTCGATAGTTAGGAATTCTTTGTAGCATAACTCTCTGATTAGAAGTAGCAGTCCCAATATTTGTATCATCCCCCGAGTTATTACCATAGTATTTACCCTTTGGATTTGCGAACGTAACGACATTCCCAGATACGCTACTTACTACCAAAGTCTCATAATTCCCCACATTCGAGTAATAGGAAGATGTACCCTGGAGATTAATGATCAAAACCTCATCACCGGAATTGAGACAACCACTACTAGGTGAGGACGACAGAGTTGCACTTCTCCCATCTGAACTAAACGAAACCACACTGTAGTTGACTGCATCACCACCATCAGAACAAACACGACCAGATATACTATTAACTGTATTTATTATGGTATTCGCAGATACTGTTATATCACCATCATTCCCATTACCAAAATTAGCCGCAAAAGCAGGCTTAGCAAAAAATACTAACAAACCAACAGAAAATAGCATATAGATCAGAGCAGTCTTTTTCACATATACATATTATTAGAATTTCAACTACCTTGCAATAGCGCTACTTACCTTATATACATAGATTCTAACTCTTTAACAGTTGTTGCCTCCGTAATACCCTTATCTCTATCCCACTCCGCTAATCGAGGAAATCTCAAAGAGAATCCCTTCCCTATACTATTACTCTCGTTAGAGACATTCTTTGATACCTCATCTGCCTCCACAGTGAAGACATACTTGGGATCAATATATACATCGGGCTCTAGACCTCTCCTGACAACAACATTCTTAGGAATTGACTCCAGAGATATTTCTTCCAACTGCCCATATATACTAATTAACTGTTCATCACTAAAGCCAGTCCCTACCTTACATACACCCTCATACCGATCTTCTTCTTCATTATAGATGCCACCAAGCAACGCACCTATACCTAATTTAGACCTCCTTCCCGAACCTAGATAATATCCTAAAGCAACTAAGTCAACACTGTCTACCAATCCTTTTTCCATAGATTTTTTCAATTTAATCCACTCATAGTTTCTACTCCCTGGGAGATATTTCCCATCCATTTTTTTTACTATCAAACCTTCAAAACCTGCATCCACCCATTCCCTGAAGCATTTCTCTAGAGTCTCCAATTCTTCAACAACTCTGGTTTCCGTCTTTTCTATACCACCAACAAATTCCAGACCTTCCAACATTTTCAATCTATCCTTCGTAGACTCCCCTACAATATCTTCATTATTAATAGACAGAAGATCAAAGACCATAGCTTTAACTGGAACATTGGTTAACTTCCCCTTTATTCCATGCTTCCTCCTTCTTGTCATCGTTTCTTGGAAAGGAAGAAACTTTTTGTTTTTACTATCCCACCCCAATATTTCAGAATCCAGAATGAATGACTCTTCAGGCATAGCTCTTGCTGATTCAACAATCTCTGGGAACATCTCCGTTATATCTTCCAGATTTCTAGAGAAAAGGTTAACCACTGTTGAGTCTTCCGTTTTTTCAAAAAGACTTATCTTCGAGCTATTTTCAATATACTGGTTCCATATACTTGATTCTTTATTAGAGACTTTTGCTTTACTATACTTATGTATTTGGCATCTAAGGCCATCATATTTCGGTTGAACAAAAAAAGAATCACCTACCCTATCAAAAACCTCTTCAAATCCTTTAACCCTCTCTACAAGACGAGAGAGAATTGGTATCCCTGGTGTTGCAGGAACATCTTCCAATCTATCCTCAGACAAGAGTTTAAAAACAACTCCGACATCAGGATTCACACCATACACCATATCTAGCTTTTCCCGAATACTCTTGTCACCCTTAGAAAGAACAGAAAAGGCATCTAGGAGAGTTCTTGTATTAAGTCCGAATCTTAGAGAACCACAAATTATTCTTGCAAAATACTTTGATTCCAAAGGGGAGAGTCTTTTCAACATCTCTATTACAAGATTTCCTTTCGCTACAACAGATCCACTACCAGATATTTTCATAATCTCCCAGAGGGAAGAATATACATCTTTTAGGGACATTTCATTAGAAACAAATCCAGCCTTCTTCGAAAATTCTTCAACAGCATTCCCGATATCTCCCATCTTCTTCCTCACCTCATATACATCAATCTGAAGATTCTCCTTCTTTGAGAATCTATCTAGAACAGAAAGAATGCTTTTCTCGGAATAGTTGAATTCATGACTAACAAATGATGGGGCAAGTCTACCCATAATGAGGTATGACACTATTTGACCATCTTCTAAAGACATCTCCTCAAAGAGAGACGCAAGTTTCTCTGTCATTATGTTACGAGAAGATACAGATTCAATATCTTCAAAAACATTGCATATTTGATTAAATGTTTTATTCTTCATTTACATTTTTTTGTATAAATATTTTGTTGACTTGGTAGATCCCTCCTGTAGAACAAGTCCCTTCAAAACTAAAGCATCCATATCCCTCCTTATCGTACGTGTCGTGACATTAGGTAACAGAGCATATATCTCACTAGGCAAAAGAGTCTTTCTCTTTATGATCTCCACCATTATCTTCTGTTGCCTATCTGTTAATCCAGAGGTTTCTGAGGAAGAAATTTCCATATCCTCCTCTTTCCTCACAACCTTTGAGAAAGAAAGATCTTTCGAGCGTTTCGATTGCTTAAATATCTTGTACATTGCAAGACCTAAGAGGAAGCCAAAAAGTGTGACTAAGTTGAACATCAAGAAAAATTTTAAGTCTTTACCTTTTTTCATAACATCCATTATATATGGTTAGCCAAGTTTCGGAAACATCCCAAGTTATATCTCATAGACTGTAAATTCCCGTTAAGAATTAAACAAAAAGGCTACCAGGAGAAGAACTGACAGCTATGTTCAACTTAGCACTTAATTTATTACTTCAAAGATGCAAGGTTTTTACCAATATTGTAGTTTACTGACAAAGGCACCTCTAGCGAGATTATTTCTTCCATTGTTTCTTTTGCTCTAAGAGCGAAGGTCTCAGAGAGATCTTCTTTTACTTCAAATATTAATTCGTCGTGTATCTGCAAAAGTATGTATGCTTTTCCCTTAAATTCTTCCTCTATTGTCTCATCCATTGATATCATTGCTAACTTCATAATGTCTGCCTCACTTCCCTGTATTGGCATATTAACAGCCTCCCTCTGTGCAGCCTTTATCATCCTAATGTTTCTTGATTTTAACCCTTGAATGAACCTTGTCGTACCAAAGATGCTCTGAACATATCCTCGTTTGTATGCTTCTTTTTCCAAGCTTCGGATGTATTCCTCTACACCTAAATAATGGGAAAAATAGCTTTGAATATATTCAGATGCTTTTTCTACATCTATTCCGAGCATGCTGGACAGACCGTATGCCGTTTGCCCGAAGAGGATTCCAAAGTTGACAGTTTTTCCGAGGCTTCTCTCTTCCTTTGTCACATCTTCCATCTCCTTGCCCATTATTCTCGATGCCGTAGCTTTGTGAATGTCTAAACCGTCTACAAAGTCCTCTATCAAGAGATTATCCTGCGAGATGTCTGCCATTATCCTTAGTTCTATTTGCGAATAGTCCATACCGACAAACACAAATCCCTTTCTTGGAATAAAGCTTTTCCTTAACTTCTCAGCCCAAACCCCTTGAACTGGGATATTTTGCATGTTTGGATTTGCAGAGGATAGACGACCGGATGTCGTGCCAGTTTGTTTAAAATCAGTATGTATTGTATTCTCGGGATTATTTAAAGACATCTCAAGTATGGGATTGGTGTATGTCGAATAGACTTTGTTAAGCTCCCGATACATAAGGATTTTTTCTACACATGGGTGCGAACCTACAAGTTCACTCAGAACAGATTCTCTCGTAGAAGATTTCTTTTTCCTCGGTAGCCCTA
Source organism: uncultured Candidatus Saccharibacteria bacterium (assembly GCA_964452735.1). GTDB lineage: Bacteria > Patescibacteriota > Dojkabacteria > SC72 > SC72 > UBA2177. The sequence continues at coordinate 26,725 of CAYVNA010000007.1, read as the reverse complement.
ATTCATTAAAGAGAACATCAGAGAGTTGTTTCGGTGAATTAATATTAAATTCATGTCCGATACTTTCATATATTTCCTTGGAGATATTCTCGATCTCTCCCTTTATATCCTCATCTACTTTTTTTAGATACTGCACATCAACCATTATCCCCCTTTCTTCCATTTTTCTTAGAACAATGGATGTTGGGATCTCTACCTTCTTTAAAACATTATTAAAGTAGTCTTCATTAACCCTCAATATCTGTTCTATATTCTTTCTTGTGTAATCATATAGCTCTATCTTATTCGCCTCCTCTAGCATCTTCTGCACTATTTCCTCCACAGCATCAAGTACATTCACAAGATCTTTTTGAGATATTTTCTCAGGAAGAGTATGGTTCGAATACTGAAATGCAAGATCTCGAAGGCTATATCCCTTCCTTCCAGAGTTGATAATATGGGAGAATAGCTGGATATCAAATAGCTTCTCAAATTTAAGCCCCTCAAGTAGGAGACATGACTCTTCCCAACCATAAGTAATGGTTTCACCTAGAGGGATCCCTGTGGAACGATTCGGACCTGTCACCATATCTTTTACTTTTCCCTGTTTATCCACAGATCTATACATAAAGAAAGGTTCTCCTGTCAAAGATTCTTCTTCTCCGATATACACCACTACTGCCTTAGAGCTATTAGAAAAATCTATACTATCCACTCTTTCAACAGATACTGGTTTCGCACCAAACATATCTAGCTGAGGGCTATCTACATTCCCCAAAGAAAGTCCCATTTCTTCTAATTTAGGAATTAATGATTTAAATGAGTATTTTCTAAAAACTTCTACCACCCTATTACTATCAAAGTCTACTAGTAGGGAATCTTCCAATTTAACAGATATATCAACCTCCTTTTCTATTGTTGCAAGCTTCCTGCTAAATTCAACTTGCTCCACACCTTCCACAAGTAACTTTGCATATCTATCTTTTACCTTTCCGATATTTCTATACACACCATCTAAATCACCAAATTCCCGAAGGAGACTTTCTGCCGTTTTGCTTCCCAATCCTTTTACCCCTGGGATATTATCCGAAGAATCCCCTGCCATCGCCTTGAAATCTACAACCTGTTCTGGATATATACCTAGATATTTAAATGTTTCCTCTCTGTCATAGGCTACGAGATTTTTAAAATTTCCAGATGGAAGACATACCTTAACCCTCTCATTAACTAACTGGAGTAAATCTCTATCCCCGCTTAGTATGTGTAGGTCAAGATTTCCATTACTCCATTTTCCTTCGGAGACATATTTTGATATGGTTCCTAATATATCATCTGCCTCGAACCCTTCTTTCTTAATTATTGGAATATTGAAAGATTTCAAAACCTCCTCCACCATTGGGAACTGGTCAATTAGGGATTGGTCCGTAGGTTTCCTAGTCCCTTTGTATTCTGGATATTCTAGATGTCTAAAGGTTGGCTTGTGGGTATCAAAACAGCACACAACATATTTGGGATCGAATGTTTTGAGTGCAGATAGTAGCATTACAGTGAAGCCATATACTGCATTTACTTGAAGACCTTCGGATGTTTGAAGACTAGATGGATATGCATGGAATGCCCTATGCACAATGGCATTAGCATCAATTGCAAGGAATCTATCCCTAAATGTTTTTTCTAGATTCATACCTAATTCTACAACTACTTAAACAAAGCCTCAAACTCTTCCCCTGTAACAACCTCTTTTTCTAACAGAAGGTTTACAAGTTTCTCAACATAATCCTTTTTTTCCTTCAGCAGATTTTTTGCATAGGAATATGCATCATCTATCAAATCCTTAACCTCAAGATCAATAATTCTAGCAGTTTCCTCACTATATTCCCTACCTCCCCCATATGAATAGCCTAAATGCTTAGTCTCTTCTGAATCTCCATATTTGACCATACCTAACTTTTCACTCATACCATAGTTCATTACCATCTCTCTCGCTGTACTCGTAACTTGCTGGATATCGTTAGACGCTCCTGTGGAGATATCGTCTAAGAATAATTCCTCTGCAGCTCTCCCACCAACACCAGTTCTCAACCAAGACAGTAATTGCTTCCTATTAAGGAACTTCCTATCCTTCTCCGGAAGATATACTGTAACTCCTCCAGACATACCTCTCGATATTATAGATATTTGCTCAACAGGATCGGACCCTTCTGTGAACTTCGCAACAATTGCATGTCCAGCCTCATGGTATGCAGTCTTTTTTATATCATCTTCTTCCTTGTCTTCCTTTTTCTTCCTTCCCAATTTAACCTTAAGATATGACTCCATGAGATCTTCTTGGTTTATCTTTTTTCTATCTTCCTTTGCAGCCATTATCGCAGACTCATTAAGAAGATTCTCTAAATCTGCACCTGAATATCCCACGGTTTTCTTTGCTAATACATCAAGATCTACATCTTCCTCAAACTTCTTATTCTGAGAATGAACAGCTAGAATTGCTTTTCTTCCAGCATAGTCGGGCATTGGGACTACAACCATCCTATCAAATCTCCCCGGCCTTAATATTGCAGGATCTAAAACATCTGGACGGTTTGTAGCTGCAAGTACGATTACATTTTCCCTCTCTTCCAATCCATCCATTTCCACAAGTATCTGGTTCAATGTCTGCTCTCCAGCACCAGAATGCAAAACTGTTCCCCTTTTCTTGGCAACAGCATCAATCTCGTCTATGAAAACAATACATGGAGCTGCTCTCCTAGCTTTCTTGAAAAGATCTCTAACTCTTGAAGCCCCAGCTCCAACAAGCATCTCTTCAAATTCGGAACCCGATGTATGGAAAAATGGAACTCCAGCTTCCCCTGCAACAGCCTTTGCCAAAAGAGTCTTCCCCGTACCAGGATCACCTGCTAAGAGAACTCCTCTTGGTATACGAGCACCTAGGTTCCTATATTTCTTAGGGTTCTTCAGAAAATCTATTATTTCTGTCAACTCCTCCTTTATTTCTTCTATACCTGCTACATCATCAAATGTGACACCTGTCCTTTTCCCCATCAAAAGCCTAGCTTTACTCTCTCCAAAATCAAGAATCTTTCCTCCAGAAGCTTGCATATTTTTGACCATAACGTACACAAGAACTAAGGCTGCACCAAGGAAGATAAATGTCACAATATCTCCGAATGTGATACCTAAACGAGGTTCATAGAAATCATTTTCCAAATCTTTTACATTAATCTCCGCATTGGAGAGAATCTGGTAGAAATCTGTACCTGTAGGTATTAATGCATATCTCCTTACTAAAGTTTCTTTGCCATCAACATTCTTTTTATCTTCAAGAAGTACCATATCGTCCTTCAAGACTATCTTTTCATAGTCTTTTTCCGAGATATCTGTAACTATTTCGCTAATGGAAACTTCTTCTCCTTTGAAGTTGATTGATCTGAAGATGTAGATTCCAAAGCTTAACAGTAGTGTTAGAATTATTGTAGCAACAAGACTAGATACGCCAAACTTTCCCTGCTTTGGCATTTTTCTAATATCTATACGAACTACTTTCTTATCATTCTTTTTTTGTGATTTTTCCATACAAAGGGATACTATATTTAAATTTGAATATGTAGTGGGAACTGGGATCGAACCAGTGACCTTGGGTTTATGAATCCCATGCTCTAACCAACTGAGCTATCCCACCATATTTCCACTTATTATATCAGAGCTAGAATAAAAATTGTATTAATTAGCCTTTCCTGAATACTCTCCCGTTTCTGTATTTATTTTCAAAACATCTCCAGATTTTATGAACATGGGAACTTGCAGTTTGTATCCTGTTTCTAATGTGACTTGCTTAGTTGCTGAATTAGAGGTATTTCCCTTAACAGCATCTTGAGCTTCTACAACCTCTAAGTTAACAGTTGGATTTTCCTTTATAGTTAGGATCTTTCCTTCATACATCATAATCAAATGCGTTGTTCCTTCTTTAAGGAAATTTGTATAGGAACCAACTACTTCTCGAGGGATCATTATAGTTTCATAGGTCAAGGAATCCATGAAGTATGAACCTTGGTTATCGTTATAGAGGAATTGCATTTCTTTTGTTTCTGGAAGAATGTATTCTACCTTGGTCCCAGCTTTAACAGTTTCTGTAAGGACCTGCCCATTATCTAAAGCTTTCTTCTTCATAATAACTAGACCTCCTTGTCTACCTTGAGTTTTTAGTTTTCTGTCTAATAGGTGAAATACCCTACCACTTTCCAAGATATACATTCCTTTTACTGGTTGGTTTGTCAATGGCATATTGATATTTATTAAAACTTAAACTAGGAAATGGTTGCGGGGGTCGGACTCGAACCGACGACCTTCAGGTTATGAGCCTGACGAGCTTCCACTGCTCTACCCCGCGATATCAATGAAAGATTATACTAGCAAAACAACATTTATTCAAATTCCATGAGACAGAAAGCCTACCCAAATCTCCCAACTTGATTTCGAGGAAGATATTTTCTTAGTCCCTAAGATTGTCTCAATATCTTCCGTTGCTTTTTCTAAGGCATTCTCGGGTATCACAAACACGTACTCCTTCTCTCCTGCAAAATTCAACCTGTCCCTCGCCTGTATCTCCAGATATTCTATACTTTGCATATCATTCAACAATACACTTAATTCTAAGTTTCTTAGACGAAGATCATCCACTTCCTGTCTAGCTTTTCTCAATATATCAACTTTCTGGGTGGTAATGTTTATCGAATGCCCTACGTTGTACAGAAGAAAAAAGGAGATAGTTAGAAGAACTATTTTTGTCAAAATATTGTTGGAAATCGACGAAATATCCACTCCTGATTGTTCTGTCGAATACTTAAATCCTTCCTTGTATATGAATCGATCCATGCTTAATGTTATCAACTTAGCCCTCCTTAATCAAAGGAACCTATATACTTTTATTATTGCCCTCTGTGCCCTGGGGTGATATAATTTTTCTACATATAAGAATATGGTGTTTAAATTAAGGAATTTTAGCTGTGGGAGCAATAAATAATCCAAACTTTGAGAAAATAGGTTTGGAGTTTGTCACAGATCTACAATCAAAGGGTCGTTCGGAATCAACTGTTATTGCTTATTCTAAAGACATAGAGCAGTTGTTGAACTTCTTCTCAAAAGAAGGATTTGCCCATCTAGAGGATGTAAAAGCAGAAGAGTTAGAAAAATATAAACAAAATTTACAGGATAATAACTACACTCCAAAAAGCATATCTAGAAAGATCAATAGTACAAGAACTTTCTTTAGATATTTGTTAGATAAGTCATATATCTCTGATAATCCTTCTGAGAAGCTCGCTCATCCTAAGTTTGAGACAAAACCTCCAAGGGTGTTGACTGAGATGGAGTATAGAGCACTTAGAGATGTTAGTCGCGTTGATGTTCGTCTCTACTCCATTGTTGAGATCTTGCTCCAAACAGGTATTCGAATTGGTGAACTCGCAGCTCTTTCTGTTGAGGATTTAAGACAATCAAAAGATGGAAAGATTGATTTTCTATATATAAAGGCTGCCGGAAGTCACCCTTCAAGGAAAGTTCCTCTTAATAAATCTGCGAAGAAGGCGATTGAAGAATACTTACAAGTAAGGCCGGAGACAGAAGACGAGACTCTTTTTGTAACAAAGAATGGAAGACCTTTATTAGTTAGAAATATCAGAACAGCTATAGACAAAGCTTTTGAAAAGGCAGGAATTAAGAATGCAAAGGTTAATGATTTACGAAACACATTTATTGCACACCATCTTTCTAATGGTGTGAGTTTAGTAACTGTTTCAAAGTTGGTAGGTCATAAGAGATTATCTACAACCGAGAAATACTTGAATCTAGTCAAGATGCAAGAAGAGGAACAAAAAAGCCTGAAAGAACTTTAGATCTCCCAGTTAGCCCATATTATCTTAAATCCCGTTAAGTTTCCCTTAAGAAGTAACTCTAGGAACTATCTCCTTTCTATGTCGGACTTAGCATATTATTAGGAATGGGAATAGGTGGATTCGAACCACCGACCACGGCTTTATAAGAACCGCGCTCTAACCGACTGAGCTATATTCCCTTAACTAGAAGATTCTACCAAAAGATAAGGGATTTTAGAAGCCCAGGGGAGAGAATTCTTGAGGTTTGGGTTCCTCTTCTTTGTCCAGTTGAGATCTTATTCGGATATCGTCATTAACAACATTAAGATCTCTTCCATATTTTCTCCTCGAAATTTCCCTTATAATTCTGGCAACTTCCTTATTTGTCGGTATGTCAAAACCTGATTCTGGATATTGCTTTCCAAAAAGAGTATTCAAAGAAAAAGGTGCAGGGTATGAGCCCTTTGTTAATAATTTGGTGTAATAATGGCCAATACCTTGGTTTACCATATCCATAGCAGAGATATATGATTCAAACTGGGTCTCAAGGAACTGTGCATCTTCAGAACTACATCTCGCGATGAATAGAGATCCAACGTTTCCGAAGACAGCATTCTTTATATCTTCTGGTAACTGCCCGATATATTGATGTGCAAGTGTTAGATTAAGGCGATATTTTCTAGCTTCAGATAGTATGGAGTTGAATTCCTCAGTAGCGAAATTCTGAAACTCATCAGCATAGAAGAAGAAGTCTCTTCTGCTTTTTTCATCAATATTTTCCCTACTCAATGCTGCAGCCAACATTTTCTGTACTATCAATAGACCAAGGAATGACATATTTTCCTCCCCTATCTTTCCTTTAGATAGGTTGATTATTAGTATTTTCCCAGAATCCATTATTTCTCTAAAATCAAAGGATGATTGGGATTGCCCAATGATATTCCTTATCGCAAGATTTGTTGTGAATTTATCAAATTTGGAAATAAAGTATGTCAAAGCTTCCGATTTTGTTTTCTTATCTGTTTTAGCAACTTGGTCAGTCCAGTATCTTCTCACAAGATCGTCCTGGATCAAAGGGAGCCAGTAACTCATAACCCAGTCTTCATCCTGGAGGATTCTGACAACCTCTATTAGTGTTGAGTCCTTTTTTGACATAGCAGTTAACATTGAATTTCTGACGGCTTGTTGAAAGGCAGGTCCTGCATAGCCTTGGTTATGTGGATCAAACAAGCGGATTAGAAGGGCAATGAAACTATTAACTATTTGATGCTTATGTTGTTCATTATAATATTCCATTATATTAATTCCAAAAGGTCTCTCGAAATCACCTGCATCAAAATAGATAACGTCCTCCGCTCTATCTGGAGGGATCATGTCCAAAACCATTTCCGCTGCCTGTCCATGAGGATCAATGAAGCAAACCCCATCTCCGTTAAGAATATCCTGGATTATCATCCTTACCATTAAATATGATTTTCCTGTTCCTGTCTGTCCTAAAATATATGAATGTCTTCTTCTGTCATCTCTTTCAAAGCATATTACTTTCTTCTTCCCTCTGAAGTAATTATTCCCCAGCCATATAGTATCTTTTGAATTTATATCAGAGCTAATCTCATTGCTTGCAACCAGCTCTTTGGATAGTAGCCAGTTTATGTTTGGTGTAGAGATATCCTTATTTGGAAAGTGATATAAGGCTGCAAGTTCTTCAGTATTTAAGATAGTTTTTTCATCTTCTGGAGTTCTCCTGTATATGACGTCATATACAAAGCTCTTTTCCTGATTCTTAGATATTTTTCTTTTTTTAAGTTTATTTATTCCAGGATTTCCATACTGATCGAATGCACTTAGGATATTATCTAGATGCATTTTTGCAATAGCTTTGTCTGGAGCACTTGTAATCACTCTGATTTCTGCGTTCAAACCTGGTTTAGAAACCTTTTTGCTAATTCCCTGAAGCTTTTCCTGTGATACATTTATTTTCTTCTTCTCTGGATCCGAATTATTATTCTCGACCTTCTGTACAAATTTAGCACCGTTCTTCTGCCAACTGGAGTTCGAGGGAGCTACAACTATCTGAACAATAGCTCCTTCATTTTCTGACATCTTACTTAATGTACTAAGGATATTTGCCATGGGATCTCCTGTGAAGTTTTCAGTTACCCTTATTGGGCAGTATGGTTCTTCATCTAAACCAAGTCTTGCATATGCAATTTCTGTATTGGGAGCGAATATGTTGTATTCTCCAACAATTGCGACATCTGCATCTTGATACGAACCAAGGATTTGTTTCTCTACCAAATCTGCAAGCTTTCGTGGACAGTGTACAAAAAATCTGATTTCCCCTGGGAGACCGATTACCTCAAAGCTCACACAGTTGTTAACACTAAAGTTCTCCCCTATTCCTTCAGCTTTGCCTCCAATTCCGTATAGGTTGGCAAACATTTTCTCCGCAACTCCTATTTCCAATTCATTATTTCGAGGGACTCTTACTTCCATCAGAACACCATCACTAGCCTTAATATTCCTATCTTTCTTCATTAGTTTCTTTTTGACATACAGGAAGGCTAGAATACAAGAAGAAAGCAGTATTATTACAAAGATTATCCAGCCCCAAGGGATCTCTATTTTATCCTCACCATAATATTTAGAATAGGAGTCATTAGGATAGAGAGTTTCCGATCCAGTTTCTATTTCCTCTGGAAGAGGCCCGACCAATTGTGAATATACCAAGTCTTCAGAGTTCATCTTGAGACAGTAAAGCTTATTACTACAAGGATATCAAAGATCCTTTTATACAACAATACCCAGGTTAAGATGGCGGAGGAATTTCATAATTATGAAATAGAAACTACCATGAATGAGGGAGGCTATTAGTAATCCTATGAATAATTGTACGTTGGTGTAACAGAAGAGGAACATAAGAGCACCGAAAGGCACTGCTGCCAATATTAATATCTTTGAAATCCATTTTAAATGTTTTAAGAAAAGAATTGGTAAATGAGAGAATGTGAATACAGCTACGAATATTATATTGCCATACGATGTACCTTGATAGTAGCTAAATAGCCACAGAAGAAATACTTGTTGGAAGAAGACGTCTAGATACACAGCCCAATATACTCCTTTTTTGTTAAGAATTAATAAAGGCACTAGAAAGAGAAGAAAGGAGAATGCTGGGTCTCCAAGAGTTAGATAAAGAGGTACTATGGAAGATAGTAGAAATAATGACCCCGAAAACAATGGAGATTTTACAAGGGAGAGGCCGTTTGGGAGAAAAAGCATATTATATACGCCCCAAACTAAATACCAAAGGAATAGCCAAACCAGAAGAAATAGAATATTGTCGTTCATAGGTAATAGTATAGCAGACTAGTCTACAGAGGGGACCTCTCCTGCAATTTTCTTTGATAAAGCTTCTATTGCAACGGTTTTTGAATTTGTATTATCTATTGGATAACCCAAATTAGAAGAAGTCTCATTACTTTCCGCAGCTTTAACAGTTTGAACAGGAACTACTGCTATGGAAGTAGCTTCTGATACAGGTTCATTCTGCTCTGTTGGTACATTTCCGTTAACCCCAACCTCAATAGAAGGAGTTATCTCATTCCCAGAAACTTGGGGAATATTATTCTGAGCAGTCTCGATTGTTGGTATTTGCATGTTACTCATAACCTATAACATTATATCACATATTTTTTCTTTTCATACAATAGCTCTCTATCAAGATCCCTCTCCTTCTCTCTTTCTTTCTTTTCATAATTCTTTCTACCCTTACCAAAACCTACCTCTAGCTTGATTTTCCCCCTTGTTGTATATACAGAAACAGGTATTAATGTGAGATTCTTTTGCTTCAACTTACTTGCGATATCCAGAAGCTCCTTCTTTCTCACAAGAAGCTTTCTAGACTTCTTCGAATCATAGAATTCACTACCATCAAATGCATATCGAGGGATATCTGCGCCTACCAACCAAAGTTCCCCTCCAACAATTTTTACATATGCATCTCCCAAACTTATTCTTCCACCCTTTATTGACTTAACCTCCGAGCCTGTCAAAACAATACCTACTTCAAAGGTATCAGAAATTTCATAATTGAAAAATGCTTTTTTATTCTTTATCTTCATGCGGATATTATACTACAATCCTACCTTCCAGATTACAGAACCATCTAAGATATACATATTTACCTCCTTTGCATCTACAACAAAGTTGCGGACATTTTTCAAAACCTGATCTCCATCTCCACGATATACATACTGAGCTATCAAGGATATCTGGTTTGGATGCCTTGCATCGTTTCCAGACTCTATTGGCTTTTCAAATTTGAGAAATCTTCTTCCATCAGAATCAAAAACATACAATCCAGAATCTAGAGTGTCTCCCGTATACGCCTTTGTTAATTTACCATAATTACCATCAAATCCTAATACCCCAAGAGGTGCTTCGTAGTACTTGCTTTCATAGTAGCTATAATTAAATCTCACAATGTGAGGATCCTCTGGTACTATCAAATATATACTTAGATCAGCTATCATATCTGTTACTTTCTCCATACTATCGTGAGTTAGATAGGAGTATGTAAGACCATATCTATCACCATATGCAGGAGTAGATTTTAGTAATGCCTTCCTATCCCTTGAAAGAAGGTACACATTATCCGATTCCGTCCAGATAGCTAATTCTGCAACATCTGTAGTCTTCATATTCTCTATACCTAGTCCTGAGAGAGAGGCGAATTGAGAGAACCAACCATCACTATCGAACGATGCTTTAAGAATTCCTCCTTTTGAATCAAAGACGTATACTCCCTTGGTACCAACATACACATGTTCCGGAGATTTTACTAATCCTTCATTATCAGGAATAGCCTTAACACTCTTATCGTATAGGGAAACTCTGTATATCGCTTTCCTCCCTTTATCAGCAACAACAAGATATTCATTTCCGGAACTATCTATATATGAACTTATATCAACAACGTCAGAGCCTTCTCCGAAAGAAAGCCTACCATCCAAGAAGTTCGCAAGCTTTCCATTCTCCTCCGAAACACCTACCCTCTTGTACAGAGAATCTCCAATCCGCAGGAGCCTATCTTTAACATCCTTATACTTTTCCATATCCTTCTCATCCAAATCCTTATTGATATCTGAGAACTCTTTCTCTGCTTTAAATAAATACGTCTCTGCAGAAGACCTATCCGTAACGAGATTGCTTTCTACTTTATCCAATAGTGCTGTAACACTGGAGAACCCCTCGTTTGCTAGCCTACTAATTTCCTTCGCATGCCTTAACTGTATTGTGTAGTTTATACCGAAAGCCAAAAGTCCGAGAACAACAACCCCCAGCAGGAGAATCTTCAACCTTTTATTTCTTAAGTCCCTTGACTTATATCCATCGATCTTCATACCTTTTACCCCAGAAGGCCTTCCTCCTCCTATCTTTATTTCAGACATTCTTGCAGCAACTTTCTTATACCACCTTCTTTTCCCAAGATTCTGAGATACCTGAATTTGAATATTGGAAGAGACCGTCTTCAATTTACCAATAATTCTAGATATTTGAGGTTTTAGAAATTCTATTACCTTCCTTGACTTGTCTGTGATTAAAATTATTATTTTAGAGTATTTCTCCTTGAATAGCTTCATCAACTTCCCCTCTTCTTTCTTTGTTTCCTCTACTCTCCTAATTTTTTCAATCCTAGCGATTGGCTTAACAATCTTCTTTGTTTCCTCTTTAATCTTGCTGATACTTGGAAGGATATTCCTTCTTTCCTTAAGCTCCTTCCCTACTCCACTACCAAAAAACATTATCGCTCCTGTATTTGAGATCTCTTTCCCAAGAGTATTAAGCTTGAACAATATTCTCTCCTTACTCTCTAGAGTAGAGAGTTGCATTAATTTTGTACTAAGAATCTTTTCTGTTGAGACCATCAGAAGATCATCTTCGGCCAATGCAATCCCCGCAGTATTGGCTTTCTTCTTCTCCAATATTTCTGCAATGTCTACAAGGTTTCCATCTTTGTATGCAAGAATCTCACTCTTTCCAAATATCCCTACATAGGAGCCTTCTTCTTTAATTAAAATTACAGTGAAATCAATATCTACACCACTTTCCCCCAGTTCTCTATTATTCGTAATGAGATCCTTAACCTTTTTCACTCCTGCAGCTATTGCATCTTTGAGAGACTCGTTTGTTGAATTTGCCGTGGAGTATAGATATCCATCTACAATACTATCCCAAACAAATTTCGATATTCTCTCAATATTAGCATTCTGCTGAGCAGATATTCTTATGATTCCATATACATCACCATCTTTTGATACTTTTCTCTCAGCTTTACTACTGATATGTCGAGATATGGAGACATAGGAATCCCCTCCTTTTTCATTTAATATGTATTGTTGAGCAGTGACTTTCATTGTTATGTTAGGACAGCAAACAATAAAGAAAGTAAACTAATGATTAACACTATGAACATGTATATTAGAACAACTGTTTTTACTATTTTATTCTGTGGAGATTTGAAAGTGTCAGCTAAAATTCTGACCCTCAAAAAAAGAAGGATGGATAAGAGAACATTACCTATTAGTAGTAATAGTAAAGGCAATTTTAATAACGAAAGGATGCTGAAAGATATCATCTCGCTACTTGGCCCTAAATTGCTTAGTATTTCTTCAACACTCATTATATTTCTCCTTTCTCCTTAGATTCTAAGAGGTCATACAGGATATCCTGCACATCTCTTGGTCTTGGGATATTATCAAATTCTATTTCTGCTGTGGATCCAGCAGTTTGTACATATACTGTTCCGATATCAAAAAGGCTCCCTAACACTCCTAACTGTTTGTGTGTTACATCTTCTATCTTTTCTATTATAGCTTCGGACATGGTGTGAGAAACTAGGGTTGTGAAATCAAGATCTATAACTCTTTGGTCAGTTATGATATTTACATTGTAAAACCATTTAACAAAGGCGTAAACGAGGACACTCATAGAAAGGGAGAGACATGAGAAAAAGAGTGCGACCATTACAGTTGCATTGGTTTCAAGTTCAAAGATAACTAGCTTAAGAAGAAAAGGAAAGGATAGTAACAATAGGGCGATTGCTACATATGGAAGGTAAACTATCCAATGTGTACGAACAATTAGAACTACATTCTCGTTCTTTTCTTTTCCGTGGAAGGTCAAACCCTTGGGGAACGCCATGAAGAAATCGCTGTTGCTATCTTGAAGGTGTTCGAGGAACGACTTATTCAGTTTTCGGAATTTCTTCGGAACCAGATTCGCTTCTTCTTTCTTTGCCATAACCTAAAGATACCACAGAATCAACGAAAACGAAAGGGTCTGGCACAGGTCTGTCCCCCAAGAATGTACTCCCCGAAAAGCGTTAGGGAAGAGAAACCTCGGTTTGGGGCAAGCAAGCAGCTACAAATATTGTACAAGAACAAGACGATCTCTCCTTGTACAAAGGTTTTCACAGGGACGGACTGGGGTCTGACCCCTCCTACTTCTTTTCTACATTGAAATACCAGTAGTGCGATTGTTGCTGGATTCTCATATGTCCTGGTGCCATCTGGTTATATATATCCTTGAACAACATCCCCGAGATATTCACACTTCCCCTATCCGTCCCAAAGGATACCGAGGCCGTAAGGCCACCAGAAAGAGAAGTCGACACAGAGAAAATTGTATTAACGGGGCTAACCAAGAAACTCTTCAACTCCGAGGAGGTATATGGTGTTTTATCATAACGGCCATAATCCAAACGTCCAGGACACCTTCCATAATCACTCGGCAATAACCTTGACTTGTCGGCTGACTTCTTGATCCCTATATCATTCTTAATCAAATAGGCATTGAGAACATCCACCATCTCCTGATGTGATAACCAAGGAGAATGCCCACAACTCTCTCCAGAGCTTGTGTACCCTTCCTTATACCAGGACTTATAGAACCATGTCACTCCAGAAGCCCTCTCCCAAGAATCATTAAACCAGTTACTACCTCCACCACTTTGGGTATCCCAACCAACATTATTAATCCACCCACCATGAACAGCAGCATACTGAGTTGAAATTGGACTCCCAGAACCATCTATCAGTATCATACCCCTAGTAGCCTCGACAGCCTGCTTCCATCGTCCCGTTTTTAATGGTGTACTAAAAACTTGACAGGACTGAGTAGTACAAATACTCCCCCTTCCATTTGAAGTGTACCTTATTGCAAAAGTTCTCGCAGCAATTGCCTGAGCCTTCAAAACCTCCATGCTCCAATCCTCCGGCATCTCCTTTATACCCATAAGGTAGAAGTCCTCAAAAGTATTAACACCATACCCCTGGATATCGATATTCTGCATAATGGACTCCTCTACTCCACTGATAACAACATTCCCCGTCCTTACAGTTGATCCTGGATAGTAGAAACTTAAAATTTGAGAAAACGACTGTCCAGCATCAGCCCTAGCCCTAGCCCCCCACTGGCTCATACCATTCCTATGTGTATATGCACCAATAGAGAAAACACCAAAAGAACCTGCGGGAGCTTGAGAAATAGATGTACCATCCTCACTCCCTACGTACCCTCCGCTAGATATCAAACCTGCACTTCGAGCAGCAATCAATGCTGATTGAAGTTGAGACACTTTTTTTGTCAAATCTGTAATCTCCGAACTTAGCCCACTCTTGCTAGCTACCTGTTTACTCAACTCTGTTTGTAGTTTCTGCTTTTCCTCTTTTAATAAAGTATAGGCATCATCCAACCCCTTCCTCTGGCTATCCAATTCCTCCTTCTGCCTATCCAAATCAGCCTTGCTCTCCGCCAAAGAACTAAATTCTCCACCAATCTTCTCAACTTCTTCTCTAAGCATCGATATCGTAACCTTCTTTATGAAAAAAACCTCAACTAGATTCTTCCAGTTCTCCTTATCAAAAAAGAAATTAGCGATCTTGTATCTACTCTGTACATACAAATCCCCCGACACCTCGTCAATCAATAACCTCTTCTTTTCCAACAATTCCTGCTTCTCCTGGATAGCCAATATCTTAGCTTCTATCTCCTTCTCTGTACTTGCAATATTCTCCTCTAAAGCAGTAATCTCATCATTCAGAAGAGTAATTTTTTGAGATATGGAATAGTTACTATTACTTATCTCCTTTATTCTGCTCTCAACGCTTTTCAATACACTTTCCTTCTCCTTTATCTCCTTCTCTTTCTGAGATATCTCATTCTCCAACTGTTGGATATCGTTGGAGTATACAGGAAAACTATACATAGTGGAGATATATGAACTCAGTATACAGATCGTAAACAGAGTTATGATTATTCGGGGCATTTTTGTCATTAAGGCATTATACCATTACTAAAGAATGTTTTTCAGCAAGGTTATAATGTATGGAAGAAAAACTATCATACCAGTTATAACGGAGACAAAAGAGCTGACCAGAACTGCTCCAGCACTAACATCTTTTGCATATTTAATATTGACCTTGTAGTCAAGAGATACTGTATCACATAGTGCTTCAATGGCACTATTGATAGTTTCTGAGATAAGAACCATCGAAATAACCAGACTCAAAGCGATCCAGTCAGAATGAGATACTTGAAAAAATACACCTGCTAAAATAACAGAGATTGCAAATACTAGGTCTATACGGAAATTTCTCTCATTACGGAATATCAACTTCAAACCATTTCTAGCATGTCCCTGACTCTTGAAAAAATTTTCTGCTTGGTATGTGCTATTTTTCATTAATTGCCAACAAAATCAACAATCAATCCTAATATGTTAACTATTACAAAGACGAAAATTAAACCAAGGATAGCCCATGTTAGCGTCCCTTGAGCCTGTTTTACTTTCCCAGGATCTCCACCTGACATCATCCACATATATCCGCCCCAGATAATGAAAATCAGGGAAATGAATCCTGCAACAGGATATATATAATCAAATATCTTGTTCACTAAAGAAGCTAGTTCCCAACCTTGAGATAATCTAGGGGGAGTATCATCAGCAAAAACATAAAAGGGTGTTAGAAAGGAGAAAAGGAAATATATATATTTAGATATTTTTTTCATTATTTAATGCTTAAAACTTCTTTTATTACAAATTCTATAATTGTTGGGGATAGGAAAACAAGTACCAAACCTAACAAGGAATAAGCCATAGATCTCGTAGCCTCAGATATCTTCTTTTCATCCCCCATAGACAGTATAAATTTGAAGCCTGAAACTATTAAAGATATAACCACTATGATAACGGAGAATGAGATAGCAAAATTAACAATAAAAAATGCAAATTCTGTTAGAGTCCCATACCCCGTATTATTTAATACACTAAGATCTATGAACATACGGGTTTAATAAAACCTTATTATTTCAAAACTGTTGACAAAACGTATGTAACAAGGATTACAGAGATGAAACAGATAACCAAACCAACAATTGCATATGTTAATGATTTTGTAGCTGTTTCTATCTTACCCTCATCACCTGCAGCAGTTATATATAGGTAACCACTGTAGATAAGGATAGCAACACAAACCAATGCTGCAAGACCGATTGCTAGATTTATAACATTTTTAACCCATTCTAAGAAACCACCCTCTCCTGATAGAGGATTAGCAGGAAGGAAATCCGTTCCAGTATTTGCTGCAAATGTAGCAGATGCTAAATATAATTGAGAACCAACTGTAGAAGCTGTAGCTAAGACTTTAGAAACCTTCATTTTTATTTCTTCTAATATTATATTACTTCGTAATTATATATAAACAAAACCTATTATGCAATATACCTACAAAACATTCTCTAAAACAAATCGTACTATTAAGTTAGCTAAGAATATTACTATCATTCCTATAATTGCCGCAGTAAGAGTCTTCTGTGCTGTCTCAACTTTATCTGGATCTCCAGCAGAAGTAATAAATAAGTAACCAGAATATACTAAGAGAATAACAGCTACTAATGCAGAGAAACCCACGATGAAGGTAATCGCATCAGCACCTTTCCCCTTTATTAAATCATCTAAAGTTATTCCAGACCCCCAACTTAGAAGATTTCCGGAACCTATTCCACTTATATTTATTTCTGACATACCTTTAATTATAAATATTAAGTTGCAAAGTATTACTTATCAACAGTAACACAGCAACAGACAGCAAGACTAAGAGAAATCCAATAATTGCATTAGTTAATATCTCCTTACCCTCCTTCAGTTTATCTGGATTACCCTGGCTGGACATCAGCATATACCCAGCATACACAACCAATATTAAAACGCAGATTACAGATAAAGGTACAGCGATATCTACTATTTTCTCTACAAAATCACTTTCATTTGTAATACTTCCTCCTTCTATTCCACCAAGACTATCTGTTAGTTTTTCTCCTAAGTTAGCAGCATATGCCCTATTTAGAAACAAACCATGTATTTTGTATATAATATCCATAAGCGCAATTATACTATATAGATCAAAGGTCTGCATACCTGCAAACTGAATTATAATCACAGAATCGACAATGGAAACCAGGAGTAGGATCAAAATTACCACTCTCTATACATTCAATACCTCTCAAAATTTTCTCTTTTGCAATCTCCCTCTTTTCTTGGGAGACATCAACTGGGAGAATCTTTCCAGTCTCAACATATATATATTTAGCACCAACGACATGATATCCCAGTTTCTCTTCCGCGAATAGGGCATACAAAGGAAGCTGGAGATCGTTCTTAACATCCTTCTCACTTTTCTCCTTCCCTGTTTTGTAATCAACTATACAAACTTCTGTCACTTCCTCATCCTTACGTGCTAAGTCTATCCTATCGATCTTCCCTGCAAATATTGTTCCTCCGATATGAACATTGAATCCTTCTTCCAGTCGTAGGGGTCTATCATCTTCACTAAAGACCCTCTCATAGAAGTTCTCCAAGATACCAATACCCTCCTCTTTTCTCGCCTTTTCATGCATACTACTTTCATAGCCCACACCTACCCAGTTCTTTTTATACAGTTCCAACAGATCCTCCTTTCTAGGAAGAGAATATATCCCCTCAAAACCACTTTGATACTGGAGTAGTAACGAGTAGAAATCTTTCAAAGTATTGTGAATTGTAATACCAAAAGAAAGCGTAGCATTAGGTTTCTGAGGGACTTTAAGAACATATGCGTACTCATACTTTCTTGGACAGTCCTCATACGTATTAAGCTGAGAGTAGCTAAACCTTCCAACTAGATTCTTCACTCCGTCCTTCTGCAATATTTCTGGGAAATCGTCCATAGTACCTAAATCAAAATCAAAATTAGCTAAATTCTTTTCAGCCGAGTTCTTGAACTCCTCCCCTACATCTCTATCAAGAATCTCATTTAAAAATATGCTGGGTTTCTTCTTTCTCTTTCCATCTCCATAGAAGTATGCAGCCGAGAGAAATAGCTTTTCCATAGCTCTAGTGGCACCTACATAAAATAGCCTCCTCTCCTCCTGTAGATTGGACTCTTTCTCGGTAATGTCTCCTACTACAGTTTCCTTAATTAATCCTTCGGGGATAGGGATACTTTCAGATCTCCCCTGTGCAGGGAATCTCTGTGCTACAAGGTTAACGAGAAAAACGACAGGAAATTCCAAACCTTTAGAGGCATGTACCGTCATTATATTCACACCATTGAATTCACTCATATCCGTTTGATCTACTAGAGGAGACTCCCCTATCTCAAGACTGTATTTAAGATAGTCGACATATTCATAGATGTTTGAATCTGGATTATCTTTTTCATACTGTTTTACTATCTCAAAAAACTTATGAATGTTTGATACAGCAAATGCTCCTTCAGAATTACTTTGGTCAAGGAAGGAGCTAAGATACGAGCTCTGCATTATGAAGTCATAAAGGACTTCCAGCACAGAACGGTTATCTTTAATCTTCTTTACAGAAGAATCTAAAATCATGAGCAAGGATCCAATACCTGCTATTGCTTTAGGAGAAAGCTTCTTTCGTATATCCTCTTCCACGTCCTTTGGGCTATCCTCATCTTTCACTTCACCGATCTTTATTCCAAACATTCTCTCAATTTCTTCATACAGGGTAATGTTGGACTTCCTAGCCTTAGAATTGATATCTATGTATTCACGAGGGCTTAGACCCCATATGGGCATCGATATCAATCTATACATGGAGACTTCATCCGAATAGTCAACAAGAACATTGAGAAAAGCTATTAAATTTCTAACCTCTTCCCTAAAATACAAACCCCTTGATCCACCTATTTTGTATGGGACCCCCTTATTCCTCAGTGCTTGCACTATTGTCTCTGCATGAGAATTTGCCCTTACAAAGATTGCGATATCAGAAAAATCATAGTAATTACTATCCTCCGGAATTAGAGAAGATTGTCCTTTCTCATCGAAGCTCTCAGACATGGAAGTATCCAAAATATTCTCCTCATGCCCCGTTAACTTCAGGATCTCCTCAACAACCCTTTCTGCCTCGTCAAACTCGTTGTTAGCCACTAAGAGGTTCACAGGCTTCTCTTCTGGCTTGAAAATCCCTTTTGCTAATAACCGCTTATCTATCTTCTCTGTAACTTCCAAACGATTAGGGTTATTATGCTTAATCAAGGTATATGAAGCATCTAGTATCTCTTGTCTAGATCTGTAATTTTCTGTCAGGACGATTTCTTGAGATTTCGGATAGGTCTTTTTAAACTGGAGGATATTAGAAATAGCTGCACCCCTAAACTTATATATCGCTTGATCATCATCCCCAACAACTGTTAACAATGGTCTACAATTACTTTCTCCGATACCAAGAACTAAAGTATTAACTAAGACATTCTGGGTGAAATTTGTATCTTGAAACTCATCTACTAATACATATTTAAATCTCTTTCGATATTTCTCCAAGACATTCTTTCTCTCCCTAAATAGCCTAAGGGTCAGAATTATCAGATCACCAAAATCTAATTTAGAATTTTCTAATTTAAGCTCT
The DNA here is from genome assembly GCA_964452735.1 of uncultured Candidatus Saccharibacteria bacterium. Lineage (GTDB taxonomy): Bacteria > Patescibacteriota > Dojkabacteria > SC72 > SC72 > UBA2177. The sequence continues at coordinate 6,901 of CAYVNA010000007.1, read as the reverse complement.
GCAAATTTCTTATATGTTTCAGCAAGTTCACCTACTTTAACAGCTTCCTCTTCCTCCACAGGTGTAGCTTTAGAAAGAGAACTTGCATATTCTAAATAGTTCTGGGGGGAGACATCCTCATCTTGAAGCCTCGAGAAATGGCTTATCAGATCGTGAAGGAAATTCTTAGGATTTCCTTTAGGACGGAGAGTCTTTAGAGGAAGATCATACATATGTTTTCTTAAGAATATATATTCTTGTGTAGTACTCATTAGTACATATCCACTATCAAGCCCAATGTTGTATCCGTCCTCTCTTAGAATTTTGTCGCAAAAGGAATGGAATGTAGATATGACCGGTTCTTCATACCCATACTCCATTTCCAAATCAACTCTCTCCTGCATCTCCTGAGCAGCCTTCTCTGTGAATGTCAAAGCTAAAATTTCAGACGGTTTCGCATATCCCTTTTTTATTGTATTTATAATTCTTTGGGTAAGGACTGCAGTCTTTCCTGTACCAGCCCCAGCAATAATTAAGAGATCTCCTTCATTGTATTCTACAGCCTTCTTCTGATTCTCATTTAGCCTTATCTGTCCCATTAGAGGTTAATATATAGCAAAATAAAGAGGTATATTAAGACGCCTAGGATTATGGCAACTGTTATTGCAAATAGAAGTTTGCTACTAGGTAGTTTATCTAGTATCTTTAGCATCTTCCCTTTGATATCCTTTTTCATGTTTCTCTGACTTAAATTATTTAGCTAAACTCTTTAGAGTATCTATTTCTTTTTCCATCGTACTGGGTGATTTCAGAGCTGGAGTTTCAAGAATGAATGGTATTTTATTAAACAATGGCTCTTTCAAGATCCTCCTTATTGTTTCCTCCCCTAGCTTTCCCTCTCCAAGATTAGCATGTCGATCCTTATTACTTCCACACTCTGCCATGGAATCGTTAAGATGGATACTTGAGATATTTTTCAAGCCTAGCTCTCTCTCCAGATCTTCCATAACTCCTCCAGAGTTATTAACCCAATCATATCCTGATGCGAATGTATGTTGAGTATCTAGAACAAAACCTACCCTATCCTTTTCCTTAACTCCATCTCTCATCATTCTTAGTTCTGTGAAATTTCGACCAAGATTAGTGCCCGTACCTGCGGTTGTTTCTATTAGCAATTTTTGTTTACCTGGGACTTCATCTAGTACCCATTGAATTCCATATGATATTCTTTCTATGCTGTCTTCGTAGGAGAGTTCTTGCTGGGAACCTGGATGGAAGCATATACCAAGTATTTCTGTATTTATTTTCCTCTTTCCTATTTCCTTCGAAACCTTCTCTGCGAAATCTAAATAGACTACCAATCCCATTTTGCCTAAATGGAATAGCTGCTTATCTTCTCTCGCAAGGTTAGTGAGATATATCCCGTGAATTAGTATTTTCTCTATTTGTGAATTTTCCAATTCATTAACAAACCTCCCAATTTCGTCTTCCCCTATTAATTTTGTAGCCCAACGCATTGGAGCTGTAGGCATCATCTGGATAGAGTTTATGCCATATTTCATTCCATTCTTTATAGCGTTATGTATACCACCTGAAGATGATACGTGTGCTCCTAGATACATAGTATATTCTAGCATAGATATGGATAATAGCGTATAATTAGAACCATTTGGAGAGGTGCCTGAGTGGTCGAAAGGAACTCACTGCTAACGAGTCGTAGGCCCAAAAGCCTACCGAGGGTTCGAATCCCTCCCTCTCCGCCATATACATTCCTCTGAAGTCTCTTACTCTATACAACAATCAACAGCTTCCTTTACCATCTCTCCCAACTTCCCCCAAAAGTCTTTCTTTTGAACATTCTCTTTCCCCTTCTTTTTGTTATTCTTCTTCTCTTCTGCCATCTTCTATTTACTAGAATTAATATCCTCTTTCTTTATTATCCCCATATTCAAAGCCCAAAACAAAGAATAGAGACCATATGCCTTCTCAAACATCTCACTAGCCAACTCCTTATCCCCCCTACCCAGATGCTTAGTACCATACTCCATCAAACGATAGCTAGAGGCTAAAAGATGCTTAGATATACACCAAACCTCTCCCTCATAGTCCTTTATTATTCTCTTCAAAAGTCCCTTACGCATATCCCTAACCTGATCTAAAAGATCATAATATTCAGATTTTCCAGTCTTCGCACCGCTAAAAAACAAATGCTCCTCTATGGAAATAAGGTTCATTATTGCTATGGAAAGATCCTCGTCTGCAGAAAGATCTAACTTATTCTCTTTCTTCAAAGTATCATATTTGTCAACCAATTCCTGTACTTCATTCATATCTATATCTTTCTTTTTCATAACAGTATTATATCTGATTTATATTAATATACCAACAAGTACAAAGCGAAAGTTAAGAGAACAAGAGACCCAACAGTTATCACAACCTTCTGAAATGGAAATAGAACTTTATCATGATTCTTCGATTTTAAATATAGGTGAAATTTAGCGAAAAGGAAGAAAGTAATACTACCTAGAACAATTCCGAAGACTATCTTATCTATCCCATATATCTGATTTAAAGGATGACCTACAACATCCATGAGATAAAGGGTTAGGAATAAAGTCCCGTACATTAAGACGGTTGAGAGAATCATAGGTATCCACCCCTTTATATTCTTTGTCTTTAACCAATTTATCAACCACATTATCGAGGAAACTATTAACCCCCCTATCCAAGCACCCGTGATTGTGTCATCAATACCCAAATATCTAGATAGTCCCAAACCAGCCCCAACTGCAACAGTGCACACAGGACACATGGCATTAGCTCCTGAAGTATTTGCGAGAAAAAGAGATGTTACTAGAAGAGAAGCTACAAACATATTAGCTCCCTTACCCTTAAGGATATAGCCGAGAGCTACCAAAAGTGCTAGACCTACAATACCACCTATTATCATTATCTCTGTATTCTTTTTCCCCTCATCATTTGAAACAGGAACCTTTTCCACTGAATCAGTCTGCTCGCCCTCGACACTCTCACCGAAAAAATCTGCAAGTTTCTCAATGATTGGATCCTTACCCATATAGCACTCACCCTCCATAAAGAGCATTGGAACCCCAGCCCTATTAACGTTAATACCACAGATTCCTATCTTTTCCTTAAACGTTTCAAGATTATCCCTATTCTCATAAATTTCTAATTCTTCAATATCCAGTCCTTCATTCCATCCTCGCTTCTCAATCTCCTCTCTAACCGCATGACAGTGAGGACATGTCGTCCCCCAGAAAAGGATTGCCTCTTCAGATGCATAGATATTCCCTACAGATATTAATAGGAACAATATTGTTGTGACTATGGTAATTATTTTAGACATTGAACATATTCCTAAATTAAAATAATTATTTACATAAACTAACTAACTTCTCTATATGTTCCCTCTGGTCCTCCCTGATAGCATAGAAAACCCTACTCCCATCTTTTTTAGAATTCAATATTCTAGCATCGGAAAGCTTCTTAAGATGGAATGATACAAGATTGTGCTTCATCTTCATTCTATCTGCAATATCTCCAGCACATTTATCGCCACTGAGGAGGAAGCATAGGATCCCTAACCTATTCTCCTCTGCCACTACCTTAAGTAGGTCGGAGAGATTTTTGTTTGTGTCACAGTTCTTGCAAGAACTACAATTACAAGTCATAGAGAAAGAATATACAACTTACAAGGCTTCACGTCAACGGTCGTTGAATAGTTATGTATGTGTTAGAATATATTAAGATAAATTTATAGGAGATTCTATTATGAAATACATATTCCTATACCTCCTTACCTTTGCTGTTTTCCTTGCCATTGATTTCATTTGGCTAGGATATATTGCAAAGAACCTCTACGCAGAAAAGATAGGACACCTTCTTGCAGAGAATCCTAACCTTTTCGCAGCAGGGATATTCTACCTTCTCTTCATTGTCGGAGTTCTTGTATTCGCAGTAATGCCTGGATATGAGGCAAGATCTATTCTTAAAACAATCCTCTTAGGAAGCCTCTTTGGCCTTCTTAGTTATGCAACATATGACCTTACGAACCTAGCAACATTAAAAGATTGGCCGATATCAGTAACAATAATTGATTTGATTTGGGGAACTAGTATATCAACCGTTACCGCTGTTGCCGGCTACTATATTTGCGTTCTCTTGGATATATAGTGCAACGTATCGTAAATGGTATATACTAGAGTAATGGAAGAGTTAAAAAAAGAAAGAAGCTCCTTTCTCCTCAGCCTATGTATTACACTAGGAACTATAGTTATTGGTCTCACTAGTTACATCGTCTATACCACTGATTTCAAACAAGAGAAGTTAAGATGTGAGTATGGGGGTTGGGCATATGCCCATGGAGAGTCTTTCCCTTCTACAGATGGTTGCAACCAATGTTCATGTAATAACGGAGATGTTGTTTGTACCTTAATGGCTTGTGAAAAGCCAGAGGAAGATTTAAATTAAGAATATATTAATATGGATATAGAAGAGAATGTTCAGGAGAGTGTTCCTGTTGTTAATCAGGAAGATGGTTCGAATGAAGGTAATGGGAAAGACATTTGGGTTATTCTTCTTAATGTTTTTCTTGCCCTGTTAACAATTTTCCTTCTAGGATATATAGCGTACAAGAATGGGTATATTGATTTAGACAATATATTGAAAACAAAGGAAGAAAACAGTTCAGAGGATTCGGAAAACGGAGAGGATAATTCTGAAGTATTGGATGCTTTCAATGGTGAGTATATTTCAACAATGATCCCTAGTGACTGGAGTATTGTCGAGTACTATGACGGAGAGGGAACAGATATGCTTGTTGATGGTGTTGCATATACTGGGCTAACTGGTTTGGAGGTATTAAGTGGGGATACTGTGATATTCAAGATGGGGGCTGTTTCTGGTATAGGTTTTGTTGGTTGTTCCGAACTTCCCATCTTCTCCGATAGTAGTGATGCATATTTAGCAGAGATGCAAGAGATTAACGATGAAGTAGAGATGTCTATGTCTACCTTAGACTATACTGGAGAGATCTATTATGATTTCAATTGGTTGGGAAGAGATTTCAGAAGGGTAGATGTATATTTGTATTTTGATTCCGTTGCAGGAAACAATACCTTTGAACCTCAGTGTGAAAGAACTCTCATAACAGTACCAGGGTTAAGTTTTGAGGATTCTTCTGGATATGAGGGTACAGCATATACCTATGAGATATCAGAGACAGCTAATAGTGAAGAGCTAAAGATGTTAGACAAGGTATTAGAAGGAATGCAGAAGAAATAGAAACTTATATATTCTTCTCGATATTATGCAGAAACATAGCAAAACCTACCTATTCCTCTCGATCTCTTTATCTATATTCTTATTGGTTCTATACAACTATCCTCTATTACTAGGCATCAACCCTTTTTACACTAGGAAACCCTATCTGAGTGATTATTTATCTGAGGATGAATATGTTAGATATAGTCTCATATCGGAAATAGAATCCGACATGCCTCTGGGATGGGAAATAAAAACGCAAAATTATATTATTTCTGGTTCGGAAGAAATCCGAGGATTAGTCGGAATAGATATCTACAAAGAGAAGATGTTAGTTTGCCAGATATCAGCAGTCACAGATACTGGAGGAATTGGAGGAAAATACTATAACTTCCCCGATTCCAATCCATCTATTTCTGAAAGAATGAGAGAAAACTCAGAACTGATCTCATTTATTCAAGTAGGTGAGGAAGAATACTCCAACCTAAACATTTTTAATACAGAGGCAAGAAGAGTTGAGTATAATATCGTCCCTAATATAGATGAAGATGGTCGTTATTTCACTAATCCTCTAGATCCTGTTCTCTTCTATTTCGATAACCATGGACCTTCCTTTGAGGTCTATTATTCAAATACAAAGGCTGAAGAATATGAATCAAAGTATCAAATATCCTTGGACGAAGAGCTTAAGGAGGAAGATCTGCTATTAGTAGATAAGATATTAAGCTCTATAAAGTTGAAATAATTCATTGAATTACCAGTATCTCCTTGCCATTTAGAAATCTTCTGAAGGTATAACCTTTATAGCCTCAATGAAGTCTACAAAACTATTAAAATCCATTCCCATTGGTATCCTTCCTGCTATAAGATTCTGTGATATTTCCTCTTGTGTAAATTCCTCTAATGAATCAGGATCCCATTCTTCATCGAAGACTTTAGTGCATAGCTTCGATATTCTTTCCTCTTCCATAGCCTCTAGCTGGTCTGCATAATCATGAATCGGAACCCATACATCTTTACAAACTTTCTCCTCTATCTTTCTTCTCCCAGGAAATCCCCCTGTTCTTTTTACTCCTTTTCCACGGAAAGGACCAGGAAAATCTCGTTCTTTGAATAATAACCCTATTAAGACCTTCTTAAAAGAGGTTGAAGAACTTTCTTTCTCTAGCATTGTGTCAGGTTATTCAAATTAATAAATAGATTTATTAAACAATGTGGAGACGACGGGAATTGAACCCATGTCCAAAAGTATTGTTTAGTACCATGTACAAACATAGTCAACCCTATATAGTTGGATGTTTCTAAAAGGATTAACAAAAAGAAACAACCCCTCGGTTATAAATCTAAATTAGTTACCCTACCGACCAAATAACTAACCGTACTCCGATAACGACTATCTATAATCCCCTATCAGAGAAAAGGATAATAGACACTAACCGAAATTAATCAGTTAGACTTATGCAAAGTTATATGCATACATAGGAGATGCAAAAGCACTCTTTACTGTAGCAACAACCTTTTCTGCAAAAGCGTTGAATGTATTTTTTACACTTATCTTGTGCATAGCTTTTACGAGTCTACACTCGGTTTGTGATAACTAAACGCAAACTTCTGTCGAAAGCCTTACGTCCCCATATTG
>CAYVNA010000006.1:0-45975 GCA_964452735.1 uncultured Candidatus Saccharibacteria bacterium | reverse complement strand
AATCGAACCGACAACCTACTGCTTAGAAGGCAATTGCTCTATCCTATTGAGCTACGGGTACATAACAGGAGATTTTATCAATAAATTGAAGGAAAATAAAGGATTAGTTTACATTCACGACAGTTATCATTACTCCTCCCCTTCTCTTTGGAAAACTTCTAAGCCATTCTGGGAAGTTCTCTGGAATAAATTCTATCCTTGTTTCCTTATCCGAGAACTCTAAGCTTTTTAAATAATCCTGTCCACTTTTCCAGTCTTTCTCTTTCAATTCCTCTAGAATGTCCTCTTTGTTAACCTTCGGTTTGACAGAACTCTTTGCAATTAATTTGATCTTTATCCCTTGGGAATTACTCTCCACGACAGATATCTCTTTTGATATATCTTTATCTAATTCTAAATCCCAATCCTTATCAGTTTCGAAAAGATTATTTTCTTTCGCTTTATCTGTCAGCATCTTAGATACCCCATCATCAAAGCCTTCTTTAAGGAAGTATGTTGCGGTGCTTTTTGTTTTCATTGAAAGATTAACTTCATTAGCCTGAGATCCTATTGCGACATCAGTTTTTGTACTATCGGGGACAACTTCACTTTTTATTGAATCATCTATGATTTTCCAAGTTGTTTGTTTATTCTTTAACTCGGATTCACCTTCTTCCTCTGCTATTTTACTTAATTCCTCAACAGCATTGTCTACATCTGCCTTTGAAAGAACAGTATATTCCTCTTTTGACCCTCCTGTTATTGCCCCACTGTTGTTGAGAGCAAGTAACTGATTGCTAGAATATCCCTGGAATGTGAATAGTTGTCCAGAAGCAATATTGTATTCTTCTCCTACCTCTATGGCCGTTATTTGGGCAACTGTTAGGGTTGTACATTTTACAGAAGTATCTGTATCGAGAGTGTACACTTTCCCTCCTGTTGACAATGTTGTCCCAGAGGAGAGTTGGAGGGCAGCTACTTCATCGCTACACCCTTCTTTTATATATGTAATGTTTACTTTTCCTTTAGCTTTCTCTCCTTTGTATGCTTTTCCTGTTGCTTTTATATTCGTCGATCTCGATTTCTCTACAGTTTCTGTTTTGACGGGTATTTTGAAGCTTTCGAAATCTATTTCTTTTATATTCTCATCTCCCTCAAATATCTGTTCAATCTCGACATCTTTTGCTTCCACATATATTTTGACCTTAACAAATACTGCAGTATTCATATATATGAAGCCGACTAAAACGGTCAGAAGAACGACAGATATTCCAATTAAGGGGAGGAGTTTTTTGAATTTTGTAGGGAATGGTATCTTGGAAAGTTTCTCTTTTATGCTTGCGAAGAATGGAGCTAGTGGATTCCTAAATGGTTTTAAAACTTTCCTCTCCTTTATTGTCTTTGTTGGGTCTTCTGTTTTCTCACTAAAGTCTACCTTTGAAAGATCGTGGTTTTCGGGTAGTGGTTCTTCAAGAAGAGCCTCTTCATTTTCTATGGGGAGATCTTCATCTAAGGATATGAGTAAGTCTTCATTGTCCTTTTGCGGTTTAGAGTTTTGGCTTTTGGCGATAGCTTCATCTACCCTCTTTTCAAAATCCGAGACTTCAGGTTCTTTCTCTTCTGTTATTGCAGGGGGAGTATCTTTCTTTGGAGGATTTAACCTGATCCCCCTATTGTATTCTTCTTTCTCCCATGTTTCTTCTGGGGGGAATGTTGGAGTATCAATTGCAGTTATGCCTGCAAGGTTAGCATTCCTTATTCCCGTTGGGTTTTTAATGATTTGAGCTATGAGGAGTTTCTCGTATTCATCTGCAGTTTCTAATAGTACTTTTAGGTTAATAGGGCTTATTAAGAGATCTGATTCTTCGGCGAATGTTAATACTATCCTTTCATTGGTGGCTTCTAGTATTGCGGTGACGATGTCTGTTAGCTCATCTTCTTTATCTATTACTATCTTTGTTATCTTCTTTTCTTTATCCATTATTTTTTCTTAGACCTTTATCATATATGAATTTTGTTAGGGCGGCAGGTGTAATGTCAAATACATTCCTTAGATTGCCACTATTATCTGTTATACCGTCTAATCTTTCCGGAGTAAAGAAGTCTATTTTAGGGACTACGGGAAATGGAAGATGTTTCTTCCAAGGGAATTCTAACATTACTTCTTTAATCTCTGGGAGGAGTGATCCACCTCCGCAAAGGTATATTTGCGTAGGGAAGGATGAGATATCATCGCAGTATGTCAGGGCAGACTTGAGGGTTTTCATCCATAGTTTCGCAACAGGGTATGCGATTTTCTGTACTTCTCTAGCAAGTTCTTTGTTTAATTCCTTCTGTGAATATTTTATCTTCCTTTGTTCTGCATATCTGTATTCAAGATCTAGGATCTTGGAGATTTCTTTTGTGAATGTTCTGCCTCCGAATGCAAACATTTTTGTTTCAACAATATTCCCTTTCTCTACAATAGCGATATCTGTAGTTCCTCCACCAATGTCTATGAAGATGCCCGAGAAGTCTCTATTTCTTGAACCAGAAAAAGCTCTGGCTACAGCAAATGGTTGAGAGACAATACCCAAAACCTCTATCTCAAGTTCAGAAGCGACTCTCTTCAGTGCTTCTGTGTATGTTCTTGGAGCAAAGGAAGCATAGAAGTTTAGGCGAACATCTTTCCCTTTGTATCCAACTAAAGAGTCAACAGGCATTCCCCCTATTTCTAAACCAGTTTTCGTTACATGGAGAATCTCAATGTCATCATTTGTTAATCCAATCCTTTGGCTTAAATCTTCCTTCCCACTTGCTTCTATCTTTCTCTCTATCTGGTCTATTATCTTTTCCTCCTCTTTTAAGGATACTTCTTTCTCAAAATTCTCTTCACGTTGGTAATTTACTACAATGGAGACACCTTGTATGTACTCTCCTGCAATTCCCATGACAACTTTCTTAGGGAATTCTTCTTGTGCAAGTTTCTCTGTTAGTTCTGCAATTGCTAGCCTACAATTTTCAAGTACGGTATCAAGGTTTTTTATGATCCCGCTCTTCATCGCATGCTGTTGTTGTTCTATCCTCGAGATCTTCTTGATATTTATACCTAAAGAATCAGTTGAGAAGAGGATGCTTTTTAGCTGTTCTGTCCCTATATCTAGGGCTACTATATTCTCACCGTCCTCGATTTCCATTCTCGAGGATGTTTTTAAAAAAGGCAGATTGAGCATATGAAAAGTATATCACATTTGATATCTATTTATATTACAGCAACAAGAATGATTGGTTCTCTTTCTGTTTTCTTAAATATGAATTTGCTTAGTCTTTTCTCAACAGCAGAAATGAGCTCCTTCTCCTCAAACTTTTTATCTTTCAAAGCATTTCTCTCCCACTCCCTATGTGTATCGTATATGAGGTTTTCTATTTCCTTAAGTAGGGATTGAGAGCTTTTTAAATATACAAAGCCTCTTGAGAGGAATCTTGGTCTACCAATAATCTTCCTGTTTTTTGAGCTTAGATTAAGTATTACGGAGAACATTCCGAATTCTGATAGCTGTTTTCTGTCTTTTAGTACAACGTCTCCTATATCCCCTACTCCTAATCCATCTATTAATATCGGTTTAGATTCGACCTTCTTCTCTTTCATCCAGAAGCTCCTGTTAAAAGACCACACCTGTCCATCTTCCGTTAAGAGTATTCTGTCGCTTCTGTACCCCCATTTTTCTAAATTCTTCTTATGGAAATACCTGAATGTGAGGGAACCGTGTATGGGCATGATACTTCTAGGTTGTATCAGGTCTACCATGTACTTTATATCTTCTTGGTTACCATGTCCTGTTGAATGTATTTTCATATCAACAGTATCTTTGATTAATTCAATGCCAAAGGTTAGGAGGCGATCTGTCATTTGTTCTATTTTCCCTATATTATCGGGGATCTCAGAGGAAGACATTATTATCAGGTCCCCTTTCTTTAGCTTTATATATTTATGCTCATTTAGAGATATCCTATTTAGAGCGGCAAACCTTTCTCCTTGACTTCCAGTACAGAGGATGAGGATCTCTTCGTCTGGATATTTATTTATATCTCTTTCTTTGATTAGAAATTTATCATCGATGTTTATATATCTTTTCTCCCTTGCTATTGTTATTGCTTGTTCTAGGCTTTTCCCAGAGATTAATATCTTACGATTTGTTCTTTTAGCAATCTCTATCAAGGAATACAGACGAGTTATCAGGGATGAAAATGCAGATACTATGACTCTCCCTTTTTGTGATTTTATGATATCTTCTAGGTTCCTAGAAATTTCCATCTCTGAAGGAGCTTTTCCAGGGACTGTCGCGTTAGTACTTTCTACCAAGGCTAGGTCAACTCTCCCTCTTAATCCTTTAAGCTTTTCATAGTCACTCTGAGGTTCATTTGCTGGTTCATTATCAAACTTGAAATCCCCAGAGAAGAATATATTACCTCCAGGGGTTTCTAGAAATATTGAGAAGGCATCCGGTATGCTATGGTTGATTCCTATGAAGGTTGCTTTGAAAGACCTCCCTATCCCTATTTTGGATTTTCTATCTACCCCATATACTTTGACTTTTTTCTCCATCTTGTATTCTTTCATCTTTGCTTCTATGAGGGCTTTTGCAAAACCACCTGCATATACTGGTGGATAGTCTAATTCTGGAAGTATCCATTTCAATGCCCCTATATGGTCTAAGTGACCATGTGTTATTAGGATGGCTTTGATATTCTTCTTATTCTTCTTAAGGTATTTTGTATTGGGAATAAGGTAGTCTATTCCATACATCTCCTGCCCAGGGAATGAGTATCCTGCATCTACCAAGATAATTTCATCTCCATATTGTACGAAGTTTGAATTCCTCCCTATTTCTGTAGTGCCTGAAAGTGTACAGACCTTTAATAATTGTTGTGTTTTGTTATTCATACTTCTGATTATATCAGATATTCTATGGTATAATTGGATTATTATTGATATATCTATTTAATCATATATTCATATGGCATTATTGGGAGATATTACTTTAACTTCGGAAGAGAACGAGTCTCATGAGAAAGTTGACTTTAAGCCAGTTTTAGAGAAACTGGATAATGGGGAAGCACTGTCTCCTTCTGAAATGTATCTCTATGCTAAGTCCGTTAGGTACAACCCTGGAGATATTGGGGAGGTTGATGACGGGAATCCACATTCGGAGAAAGATAAGGTTATTGCTGACTGGGAATCTTTAGGGCAAAATAATGATGTCTCCTGGATCAATATTTATGGCTATCCTGTGGATGATTTCAAGTTGCATTCCGTGCTTCTTTGCAATAGTAGAATAGCCTTTATGGCAAAACATAAGGAACAGGCTGTTGTTAGTGGGAAGGACTGGGAAAAGCATAGGGCAAGCCTATCTAAAACAATAGATGCTATAAATAAGAATAATAACAATGAAGAAGGAAATAGCAAAAACATTTAATTCACAAGAAAGAGAGCAGGAAATCTATCAGATATGGGAAGATTCTGGTCTAATGACGCCAGAGGGTGTAGAAAAATATCTTAGGGAGAAGGGCCAGGAAATCAAATCTTCCTTTACGATAACTCTTCCTCCTCCAAATGCAAATGGTGATTTGCATATAGGTCATATGTGTGGGTACTCTTTTCATGATGCAATAGGTAGATATATGAGAATGACTGGGTATCCGACTCTTCTCTTGCCTGGGAAGGATCATGCAAGCATTCAGACAGAAGCCGTTTTTACGAAGGTTCTTCAAAATGAAGGTATTAGTAAGTGGGATCTAGGAAGGGATGAGTTCTACAAAAGATGCTACGAATTCTGCATGACAAATGCTTCCAATGCAAGAAAACAGGAGAAGAGGATTGGTTTAAGTGCGGACTACTCGAGGGAGTTCTTTACCTTAGATGAAAGATTAACAAAAGTTATATACGAAACCTTCTATATGATGTTTAAGGATGGTCTAGTGTATAGGGATAAAAGAATAATTAATCAATGTCCTCATTGCAAGACGGCTCTTGCAGATGTAGATACTGAGCATGAAGAGAGGAGAGGTATCTTTGCATATATTGTGTATCCGTTTGTGGAAGAGAAAGATAAAGAAAGAGCGAAGGAGAGATTGGGAGTTGAGGGAATAACTGTTGCGACGACACGTCCCGAAACTATGCTTGGAGATACTGCTGTAGCAGTTAATCCTAATGATTATAGGTATAGGGAATTCATAGGAAAGAAGGTTCTTCTCCCAATTGCAAACAGAGAGATCTCTGTAATTGGGGATGAAGATGTTGATATGGAGGTCGGAGCTGGTGCTTTGAAAGTTACTCCTGCGCACTCCCCTATCGATTTTGAAATAGGCAAAAGACATGATTTGGAGATATGGAATGTGATAGATGAGGAAGGAAGAATGTCTGGTGATATTCCAGAGAGATTCCTAGGAATGGATACGCTGTCTTGCTCTAAGAAGCTATGTCAGGAGTTGGACGAACAGGGACTTTTGCTTAAGATTGAGAATATCAAACATGAAGTTGCAGTATGTGAGAGGTGTAGGACAGCTATCGAGCCAATAATTTCCAATCAGTGGTATGTGAATGTGAAGCCTTTGGCAGAGAAAGTCTTGGGGTATCTTAAGAAGGGAGAAATTAAGGTTCTTCCAGAAGGTCAGCAGAGAGCATTGGAGCATTTCTACGAGAACATAGAGCCTTGGTGTATATCTAGGCAACTATGGTGGGGGCAAAGAATTCCAATATGGTATAACGGTGGGAAGAAGCTGTATGACTGGTTAAATGAAAATAGAGGGAAAGGAGTATCAGAGTATGAGAAAGAAACTGGACTTAAAGCAAGTGGTTCTGGAGAGATATTTGCTGGGGAGAATGCTCCTGATGACTCTGGCGCATGGGAATCAGAGACAGATCTTTTTGATACATGGTTTAGTTCTGGTCAGTGGCCCTATTCAACTTTAGGTGGCCCTGGTGGTAACGATTTTGACAACTACTACCCTACTCAAATGATGATTCATGCTAGAGATATTCTTTTCTGGTGGTCAGCTAGGATGTTAATGCTGGGATTGTATAGGACGGGGAAGGTTCCTTTCAATACAATCTTCTTAACTGGGATGATACTTGCTCCTGATGGTTCAAAGATGTCCAAAAGCAAGGGAAATGGTGTAGAGCCACAGGAGATTTTTGATAAGTATGGAGCAGATGCATTGAGGCTTTGGTACTATACAGATGCATTGCCCGGTAACAATGTCCCGATAAGGGAGGAGAAGATTAAGGGGAATAGAAATTTTGTGAATAAAGTATGGAATGCTAGTAGATTTATACTGATGAATATTGAAGAGGAAGAAGTTTCAGAAATAAGGGGACATGAGGTTGAGAGAACTGAGAGAGTTATTAAAACAGAAGAACATATTAGTAAGGTTAAGGGATACCTAGATAAGTATCAGTTTAATCTAGGAGCAGAATACATTAGGGAGTTTTTCTGGCATCAGTTATGTGATGTATGGATAGAGGAAATAAAGGAAGAGATTAAAGAGAAGGAGGTTGGTAGTGTGGAGAGAATAGCTAAGCTTTCTGAATTACTTCATATTCTTAAATTGAATCTCAGGATTATGCATCCCTTTATCCCCTATGTTACGGAATCCGTATGGCAAGAATTAGTAGATTTAGAATTGGAAGAAGGGATTTTAATGGGAGAACAGATAGATTAAGTTTGTGTAGTATAATACAGAATGAATAAAAACAAACTATACATAACAACAACACTCCCATACGTAAATGCTGAACCACATATAGGCCATGCACTTGAGTTTGTTCAGGCAGATGCCATATCAAGATATTTTAGGGAAAAATTAGGGAAGGAGAATGTCTTCTTGAATGTTGGAACAGATGAACATGGACAAAAGATATTCCAACAGGCAGAGGCAGAGAAACTCTCAGCTCAAGATTTTGTAGATAAATATTCACAAAGATTTAGGGATTTCTGTCAAATATTCTTTGTGGAATACGACTTCTTCTACAGAACATCTGATGAGAAACATCACGAAGCAGCTCAGAAATTCTGGAAAAGATGTTTTGAGAATGGAGATATATATAAAAAGAAATACAGTGGGAAGTATTGTGTTGGTTGTGAGAGATTCATAACAGAGAAGGAACTGGTAGATGGGAAATGTCCAGACCATGGTAAAGAACCCGAATTGAAAGAAGAAGAGAACTACTTCTTTGCATTATCCAAATACAGGGAGAAATTACTTAAATGGTTAGATGAGAATCCATCTGTACTCAAGCCTGATAACAAAGTGGAGGAACTAAAGCGAATAATATCTGAGATAGAGGATATCAGTATTTCAAGGTTGAGAGAAAATCTCCCTTGGGGAATAGATGTCCCTAATGATCCTGAGCAAGTATTCTATGTATGGTTTGATGCATTAACTAACTATGTAAATGTTCTGGGGTTTGGATCTGATGAGGGTAGACTTCACGAATGGTGGCCTGGAATACAGCTATTTGGTCCAGATAATCTGCGATTCCAAGGTTGCATATGGCAAGGTATGTTGGAATCTGTTGGTTTGGATCATAGCATGAGGCTATTAGAACACGGTATGATTCTAGGACCTGATGGAAGGAAAATGGCAAAGACATTGGGAAATGTAATTTCACCTTTCGAGCAAGAAAAGAAATATGGTGCAGAGGTTGTAAGGTTCTACCTACTCTCTGGGATAGCCACATTTGCCGATTCCGTATACAAAGAAGATGACCTAGTAAATATGTATAATTCAAGACTAGCCAATAATTTTGGTAACCTTTTGAATCGAGTAATTCATCTCTCGAATATGAAAGAAGTTGAGATAAACGATGAAACGAAAGTAAGTGAAGAATTTAGGAAAGATATTGAAAAATACATAGAGAATATAGAAAACTATTATAATGATTATGAAATAGCCTCCGCTAGTGAAAAGGTAGATGAACTTGCTGACTATGGAAACAAATATATAACGGAGAAAGAACCATGGTCAAAAGATATTTCCAAAGAAGACTCTCAGGTGATATTGAATAATCTTAGTTACCTACTCTCCTTTGTTATTAAATACTACAAACCAATTATCCCAATAAGTGCTAATAAAGCAGAGGAAGCTCTCCAGAAAAGAGAGAGTATTATCCTGTTTAATAAACTTTAGTATGTGATATACTAAAATTATTAAACATTAAAAACTGCCAATGTTTCAATCAGAGAAACAACCAAAATCAATAAATTTCTTAGATGCCTTGTACTCCCCTACTGACCTATGGGCAAACGCATATGTTTGGTTGGTGAATATTGGGAAATATATGCTGATAGCGGTTGAGGTTGTTGTTCTTATTGTTTTTTTCTCCAGATTCATCCTTGATAGGAAGAACAATGATCTAACAGAAGAGGTTAATAATAAGGTAGTACTTCTCTCGAATGAAAATTGGAAGAAGAATGCTGCTCTTTTTGAGAACTATCAATATCTCCTCCTTGATGCGAAGAGGATAAGGGAGGGTCAGGATACT
This sequence comes from uncultured Candidatus Saccharibacteria bacterium, assembly GCA_964452735.1. GTDB lineage: Bacteria > Patescibacteriota > Dojkabacteria > SC72 > SC72 > UBA2177. The sequence goes on along the minus strand of CAYVNA010000006.1, from coordinate 36,473 downwards.
AATTCTACACTCATTAGTGAACTGATTAGTGGTGTTCCCTCTTCCTTAGATTTGGAAAATTTCTCTTTTAATGAGGGGAAGGTAGCTTTTCATATTAAGACATCAAATCTCGATGCTGTAAAGAATTATGAATCTGCTTTAAAAAATAGAGCAGACTATTATGATGTTAAGTTCTCAATAAACAAGGATAGTACAGATATTAGTGTTAGGGTGACATTTAATTTATATCCTAGTGAGGAGTAGAGGTGGAAGACAAAAATGTAAATACAGCAGAATATATAAAGATAGTTAAGGAATCTCCTGAGAAGAAAAAGTCATATATTTTCTTCGGCTTCTCAGTTGTTGTAATGATTATTTTAATAATATTTGCTATTAGGCCAACGATATTGACTATTACAAGAATTAACAAAGAAATTAAAGAGAAGGAAGTTATGAATAATCTTTTGGATACGAAAATAAATACTCTTAGTGCATTAGATAAGGAGTATGCAGACTCTAAAAAGAAGATGAATAATTTAGAATTGATATATCCTGCTGATGGTAATTTTAGTTTATTTATGTCCAATATAGATGCTATTACTGCGAGGAATGGTTTTGCCCTTATGTCTATTAGTTTTGACAACTACAAGGGAGAGAACTTTAGCATAGGGACGAAAGTTTTAGTACCGAAGACAGTGAGATTGAATATCAGAGGAAGAAGTAATAACTTAATAAATTTGTTAAAGGATTTGGAAGCATTGCCTATGTATCCTGTTGTAGAATCCGTATCTTATTCCACCCAGAAGGATAAAGAAGGTTTAAACTCTTTTAGTATTAGTTTGAGAGTTTATAATATTGAGAATTCTAATTTTTATAAATAGATAAATGGATTTAATAAAGAGGTCATTACTAGTCTTACTATTACTACTCTTTGTGGTAGTTGCTTGGGTTGGTACCTCAATCTATTACCAGAATACGGATATAGATGTTAATCCTAATGCAGATTCGTATACAAAGCAGATAAAGAATAGTTTCGATTTGGATGAACTAGAAGTAATAACTCAGAGAACAGAGAAAAGCTTTCCTGTTTCTCCTGATGAATTCCTTTCTTTGATAGGAAGAGATTAATCAATATAGTCATCAAGCTTCTGTTGTGCAGATTTCTCCTTTAGTTTCTTCAGTGCTTTTGCTTCTATTTGTCTTATTCTTTCTCTAGTTACTCCAAATTCTTTTCCAACTTCTTCTAGTGTTCTGGATACACCATCTTCTAGGCCAAATCTTAGGGAAAGAACTCTTCTTTCTCTATCTTGAAGACTGTCTAGAATCTCATGAAGCTGATTTTTTAGATACTCTCCCGTAGCGTAGTCCTCTGGTGATTGAGACCAGTCATCGGGAATAATGTCTTGTAGTTTACTATCTTTTTCTTCTCCTATTGGTGTTGATAATGAAGTTGGATTCTGTTTTATCTTCCTTATCTCTGTAATCTTCTCAACTTCTATTTCCATTTCTTTTGCAATCTCCTCATCTGTAGCTGGTCTCCCAAGCTTAGTAGCGAGTGTATTGCTAACCTTATTAAACTTGTTAATAGTCTCTATCATATGTACAGGAACACGTATAGTTCTAGCTTGATCAGCTATAGCTCTAGTTATTGCTTGTCTGATCCACCATGTAGCATATGTTGAGAACTTGAAGCCTTTTTTGTAATCAAATTTCTCAACAGCTCTCATTAACCCAATATTCCCCTCTTGGATTAGATCTAAGAGTTCTAAATTACTTTTACTATATTTCTTTGCGATACTCACAACTAACCTTAGGTTTGCAGTAATCAATAACTGTCCTGCTTCCTTATCTCCCTCCTCAATCCTTTTTGCAAGTATGACCTCCTCCTCTCCTGTTAAGAGTGGAATACGACCAATTTCATACAAGTATGATCTAATAGCGTCTGTAGATATGTTGGTTTGGATTGTTTTTAGTATTCGTATCTTTTTCTCTAGTGTAAGTTCTTCTTTCTCTGTACTGACAACATTCTCTTCAGGTTCTAGTACCTCTATCTCATTCTCTTGGAGCTTTTCAAAGATTTCATCAAGCAAATCGATATCTTCTTCAATTGTTGGAAAGACATCTAAGAGGTCTTCTTGTGTTAAGAAGCCTTGCTCTTTCCCTTTGTTTACAAGATATTTGATAGATTTACTTTTATCTGCCATTTTCAACATATGGTATAATTTTATATATGAATACTAAAGATATTAATAATTTAGAAAAGAAACAGTTTTTTTTAGATTCCATTTCTAAGTTTTGTGATAAATGTGGTACTCCTTATACCCTTGAAGATGTTAATATAATTCAGAATACTGAAGTCTCGGCTATTATACACTTTTCCTGTCATAATTGTAAATCTAAGAACATTGTGACACACATTGCTCCACTGAGAATGAGCAGTAAGTCTCCTCTCAATACAGATCTGAATTTTGAAGAGATAGGAGTTTTTGCGGGGAAGAGAGAGGTTTCTTTAGATGAAATTCTTGAAGTTTATACGTTGCTGAAAAGCAACTCAAAGATTTCCCTTTAGTTTGGAACCTTCCAGACAATTGGGAATTGAAGATTTCTATTAAGCTCAAATCTCCCTGATAGTTGATTGCTAATGCTATTCAAGTTCCCAGAGTTTTCTAGATCCCAAGTGGAAGGATATGTGATATCTAGCTTGTATGCATGTTTCTTCTCTCCAGACTGTTTGAAAATATTTAAATCGAAGAAAACATTCTGGTCCTGAATCTTTATGGGGAATGCACTTCCGTCATTGGAACTATTTATCCTGTATGCGATCTCAAGAGTCTTCGTTTCTTTTACAGGAATATTGAACCACCCTCCAATCACCTTATATCCACTTTCCTTGTATGTAGTATATTCATTGTTCTCAAACCCATTTATTCTTAGTATTGTTGCTTCTGCAGGAATGTATATTCTCTGGTAGTTAATATAGTTACCCTCTGGATACGTTTCTGTTTTCGAAGAGTTTTCTATAGTAATGGAATATGTATAGTCTATGCTTTCTAGATCCTTGATATTGAGAGATAGGTTATAGTTTTTCTCTAGGTATAAGTTAGCCTTATTCCCTCCCCAGTTCCAATCTATAGGTATTGGAGCACTGTAGTATCTTGAGTCTATTGAATTCGCCCAACTTCTTGAATTGAAAAAATTGTATGCATTTCTATCCTTAAATGTCGCTTGAAGATGTTTTTCATCTAAACTATTTTCAAATATATCACTAATAGAAATTAATTCAGGTATATCCATCGAAAGAACCTTCTTAACAATTTCATTTGCTAGATTTGCTAGAAATGTTGTTTTCTGTGTAGATCCAGGAGTGAACTCTTGGTGCATTTCAAATATCTTGTTGTATATATTCTTGCTAGTTATTAATTCTGATTCCCCAGGAACTTCTATACCTCCCCATCGATCCAACAGTTTCTGGATTAGGGAAATATCTATTGTTATGATACCGTCCAAACTATTACCTTTGCCCAAATCTTTTACAAATTGTTCGGACTCACTCATTGTATCTAAGAGGTCTGGATACCAATTAACAAGGGAGAATGACCAATCAGTTAATTCCAGTGCTTTGGCCATTGATCTTGGAGGTGTGTATCTTTTTCCTTGTACTCTTAATGTCCCATCTGCATTATATATATCATCTACAAATAATTCCCTTATCTGACCTCCCTCTATTCCGATAATTCCATAGCTAGTTAGCCATCCTCCAGTGCTTCTGATCTCAGATTCATTTTGGAACAGAATTAGGTATCTTTTCCTTTCATTACTCCCTAATAGCTCAGGGAGGAAGGAGACAGTTTCTTTAATAGTGCGAGTTCCACCTTCTAATTGTGATATTAGGTCTTTCATATCAAGGACCTTGTCTTGCATCCAAGATGGGAAAACAGAAGTATTTAGGTTTTTGATTATTTCTGTTGCTAAAGATATTTTGTATGTTGCTTCATCCAATCTATAGCTATTATTCTCTATCTTTTCTAAGTATTCTCTGTATTCTCTAGTTGTGCTAGGCAGTGATGTTTGAAAATCTAATGCAGGTTCAAAGTCCCTAACATATTCGGATAGTGGATATACGGCAGATACCATCTCCGAAGACCCCTGTATTGCGTATTGTGCTCCAAGTACTAATTGAGAGGTGTTGTCGTACAGCTCTCCCTGGTTTGTGATATAGAAGATCCAATACATATTATCTAGACTTGTAGAGACTCTATCTATATTTTTCTCTAGCCTTTGTATATTTTTAAGACTATTCTGTTCATCAAAATCTAATACGGATGTTGTTAGATCCTTTGTGATGTTCCCAATTAATAGTAATCCTATTATGGTTCCAAGTATTGGATATAGTACAAAGTATGTAAAGGCTAGCACTCCGGTAGAAGAAAGGAAGATTGTGAATATATTCTTCCAATCTATATCCTTAGATTCTTTCCTTTTCTTGAAGATCTTCTCTATGGGAGAATACATGTTATGGAGGAATTCTCCTAATTTTGTTTTTCCGATACTAACATTATTCTCAATAGGCTTTTTCTTTTTTGTAGTATCCCCTATCTCCCATGTTTTATTAATTGAGTCATAATAGGTTTGTAACTGTTCCACAAGAGCCTCTTCTAAGGATACCTGTTGTACACAACCATATTTTGTTGCATATGGAGCTGGTACGTATAGGTCCTGCATAATGAATGGAGAATCGGAGCTTTCTACAAAGCGTATAGTCTGAGCTTCTGTATCAAGCTCTAGCAGTTTGTATGCAAGAGAGAGTGTTGTATAGTTATTCTTGTTTGCCAGAGAAACAACTTCCCCTTTCGTATTATCTGTAAAGGTTAATTTCAATATCCCATATGTAGCATCTCCCTCATGGATTAATGTATGAATATCCAATCCCTCTCCATTTATGGTTATCTGGCTCTTCTGTGTCGCATCTTTGAAAAGGTTATGAATGATATCATTATCAACCTTCTCAATACCCTTTCCTATGATTGTACCTAATCTTAGTATCCTAGCATTCAAATTGTTTTTATCCTTAAACTCTGCGGTCAAAGTCTCACAATATTTTTGCAATTCCATATTGGAATATGGAGAAGGGGCTGACATCTTCATGTTATTCACCCTATTTGCAAGTTCTCTATTTAGAGGCAGGGAGGTTATTAAGGAAAACTTCCCGTGATTCTTCTTCGTATTTATGAGGGATTCTTCCAAAATCTTTGTCTCATTCAAAAACTCTTTACTATCAAATTCTCTTTGTGTTAATTTTTGATTAAGGAAGTAGAAAAGATAGTCAAATCTCTTTAAATTCTTAAAGAGAGAAGAAAAACCTCGGAAATCAAAGAAATCAAAGAGTTCAGACTTCTTTAGTTCTGTAAGATATTTCTTTGTACTACTATTGAATTTGTCGATTATTACAACATAGCAACCTTGATCTATTAAGGTTCTTGCAGTCAGATATCCAATCCTATTTCCCCCATGTACGAGGATTGCAATTGGAGTTTGTGCTTTTATTTTGTTTAGTCTTAGATTACTCATCTGTATTTTCTATTTTCTCAAATGAAACAGGTATCGGAAAGTGATAGGTTTTTAGATTCAGTGAGTAGTTATCCCTTATCAGTACAGGGATTATTACATCTTCATAGCCATCGGAGGTTACCTTTACCTCGTACTGGCTCTCTTTTAAAGAAAGGTTTGTAATTGGAACATTCTTGAGAAACTCTTTATCTAAGAATACTTTCCCACTATCTATGTTACTAATGATGTTAAGAAAACCCTTCTTAGAAGATGTTCTTGTTGGTGTGTAGTATAGTATGGATCCATGAAGAAGATTATCTGGCCCTATTTCCAAGTCTATTCTCGCAGTTGTATTTCTTGAAAGATCTATTTTAAAGGAATGCTTAGTGTAGAAAGATGTTTCATTTACAATCTTTTCTAACTCAATGGTGTATGTACCCTCAGGAAGGTTCTCTACTGTTGTTGGTGTTTCTCCATATGACTCTCCATCTATCCATATTTTAGCCTTACCTTTCTGGGTTATTATCTCCAATGATGTGTTATTGTAGAAGGAGTTTAAGATAGGTAGTTTAGAAAGGAGTTTCCCTACAGGTATAAAGTAGAAAGATATTGCTAAGACTATTACGAAAATAATTATAAATAAGGCAGTTTTGTTCTTCATTGTCTCTACAATTATAGGGAGAAGGAAAGATTTTGTCGAGTCTAATAGGAATATTTTGACTCAGGACTTTCTTCATTCTTTGTTGAGGTTTTCAGTCTAGAGGCTTTGATATTAGCAAAAACAACAAAGAGTATTCCTAATGAAAGACAGATAATCAAAGTGAAATACCTAAGAGCTCCAGTTGTTAGGATTGCGAAAGATCCTAGAAACAGTGTGGCAGCCATCTCTATTAATACTAACTGATGCCTTGAGAGATTCAGCTTCATTAGTTGGTGATGAAGATGGTCTGGTCCGTTAATCTTCATTAGCTCAGCAAGATTCTTAGGGCGATATGTTATGTATCTTTTAACTATCACGAAGGCAAAATCTATCAATGGAAGAGCAAGTAACATGATGGTTGTTGAGAATTTTGTGTCAGCAATTATTGATAGTGTACAGATTAGAAATCCATATACTGATTTCCCCGCAGATCCAGTCATTATCTTTTGTGGAGGGAATGCGAAGAAGAGAAAGATGAGTAAACTACCAGCAAGAAGAGCACTTATGGTTGAAGAGAAAACGGAGTGGTATCTTACAGCAATTAGAAATATTAGAGAGAATATTGTCAAAGAATTGGCCTCTATTATCCCAGGTGATCCCGCAGTCCACTTAACAGCATTTATACAAATGATTAACCAGAAGAATAGGAATATATCTCCAGGGAGGTTAATAGATTGCTGAATTCCCAAGATAGAGAATTGGTGAGTAAACATTTCTAAATCTATGTCTAAGAATGGGAGATTTGTTATATCTAATATAGAAAATGCTATTATACCAGCTGCAATTCCTTGGTATATTAGCTGTACTTTGGCAGGAAGATTTAATATATCATCTAAAGCTGACCCAATGATTAGTACTAATAGAGAGAGGAGAATGGGTATTGAGAAGCTGTCCAATTTAAAAAATATAACTATTGCAAATAATACAGGGATAGTTACTGCTAAACCTCCTAATGAAGGTGTAATGCCTTCGTGAAGGGCTTTCTCAGGATTGTCAAAATCCTTCCCTGTTCGGCTAGCTCCTGGTATATACGTGATATTGTATTTCATTGCAAGATGCCCAATGATGGGAGTTAATAATAACGAAATAACAAAACCTATTAAGAATATTGGCCAGTATTCTAAATACTTGCCATAGGCAGTACCCTCCATAATGTTTGGCATATAGCTAAGAAAAGTGTGCAATATTGTGTTAGAAGAAGATAAATCCATTAGAAGAATTTTACCAAATCAATTAAGATAATTGTTTGTGATATACAACACAGGATTAATGAGAATAGAAGGAACTTTGTCAGAAGTTTTTCGTTATTGTAATGTCTAGAAGTGAAGAAAAACACTAGTATAAAAGAGAGAATGGAGATACTTGGGAATAAAATAATATATTCCTTATCAACCAATTTCTTTGGTATAGAGAGAAAATAGCGAAATATAGGTAACAGTCTAGGCAAGGAATCAATATTCATATATACAAGGTATGCCTGATGCAATATTAATATAATACTAATTGTCAAACTTGCCCATACAATAGGATCTTTGAGAAATTTTCTGACTTCAAATCTTAGGAGAAACATATCTAGATGTCCCTTGAGCTTATAGATCTTATTCTTAAAAGGTTCTTTTATGCCTAGGTCTAGCTGTTGGACTTCCTCTTTAACCTCTTTCGGTTTCTTTTTCATTGGAAGAATTATACCAAATACTACTGAATATTACTGAAAAGATAGCGGACCTCTTCTAATTGTAGATGTTGAGGCCTCATTGAGAGTAATCTTTCTATCTCCTTGTCATTATTTTTTATATGCATCTTACCTAGATTATTCTTTACTGTTTTCCGAGGATGTCTAAAAATTGTTTGTAGAAAAGATTCAAAATCCCCGATATCATAATCAAAAGAAGAGTTCTTAGCAGAGAAGGAAACGAAAGAACTTGTAACATTCGGTTTAGGTCTGAAAGATTCCCTTGATATATCAAAAAGTTTCTTAGATGTAGCAAAGATCTCTGTTTCTAGAGAGAGTATATTGCTATCAGGAGCTCTTGCGATATATTTTTCTGCAACTTCCTTTTGGATTATGAAATAAGCAAAGCTATTAAAGTAGTCAGATCTAATAATCTTTCTTATAATTGGTTTACTAACATTGTATGGTAATGATCCGAAAAATATAATCTTCTCATTGCTGTAAGGGATCAATTCTTCCATTTCCCAATCTAGAAAATCGATATTTAAAACTGTCGTTTTAGGGAACTTACTTCTAAGGTTTCCCGACAATATATCGTCTTTCTCTATTAGTAGTAGATCCTTTCCTTCTGAAAGATATTTTGTGAAAGACCCCGTACCTGGTCCTATTTCTACAATTAGATCTGGATTATTCTCCAATACTATGTTGGATATTTGTTCTGCAAGATTTCTATTCGCAAAGAAATTCTGTCCTAAAGACCTTTTTGCTTTCATTATTCTATTCTGAAATCCCAAATATTATTTATTCTTTCATATGACTTCTTGCAATCTTTGCATCTTGCAGATCCTCCTTCGAAGATGAGAGATCCTTTGCATTCTGGGCAAACTAAGATGTCTTCTAGATTAGAGAAATGCTCTTTCTCACAGGCTTTTAGAGATTCTGTTTCAAGAAAAATACTTGGTGATCCGTTAGTCCAAGAGATTGTATATTGGAAGATTTTCTCAAAGAACAAGAGGGTAGAGGTACTGAATATCTTTTTCAGAATGACTGATCGAAGAAAGCTACATCCATACTTATTTCTAATGCTAAAACAATTACTCTTAAGAAGATCCTGTATGTATTGGGGATGGTAGTTAAGAAATATGCTTTTTTGATCTTCTCTAGATCCTTCTCCTGTGTTTATTCTAGGTTGTTGGTATGGATCTTTCGAAAAAATGTCAAATCTTAACTTCAGAAGGGATTTGAGTACAGCCTTTATATGTATCTTATTCGCAAATTCCTGTACATATGTTGCCTTTTTAGACATGACTCGAGAAATCTCTTTGAAATATATCTCTGGCTTTTCGATATGATGCAATACCCTAACCATCAAGGCACCATCAAAGACGTTTTCTCTAAAAGGAAGTTTATATGCATTTGCAGCAACCACTTCCAATTTAGGAAATTTGGTTTTGATAATGGGGTAATTTCTTTCAAGTGTTTTGAAAGAATAGTCTATGATAATTGGGTTTTCATATTCATTGTAATATGTCGAGGCTAGTCTACCATATGATCCTCCGATATCTAGAAACCATGTTCCTTTTTTCCCTCTGAAAATCCTGTTTAGAACAGCCCTCTCTGCAGAATCCTCGTAGGAGCGGTTTCTCCAATATGTTGAGTAGTCATAATCAAATTTGTCGTAGTCAGCTATGTCAGTCATTGGATATTTCTCTTAACATTTTATTTATTTCCATTAATTTGCCCATATATCTTTCTGATTCTTTCATATTACCATTTTCTTCAGCTATCGCTATTTTAACACTTATTTCTTTCTGTTTCCTTTTGAAATACGAGATATTTAGCTTATTGTATAGTTGAGAAATTTCAGAAAGGAGAGATTCTTTATCCGTTGGGATATCTGTCAGATCGAAGAGAAGGTTTTCGAATGTACTGTATGTTTCTTTTTCGTTTTTTAGCTTTTCGTATAGTTCTTCTTTATTTAACTCTTTTAGGGCGAGGATTTTGGTGTATAGGGAAGAGAAATCCTCTGCAGTAATTCTATTTCTCTTTACTAAATATTCTTGAGGTAGTCTTTCTGCCATTAATATTAGTTGAAGATATTTCTTTTCTACTTTGTCATATATAGTAGGGATTTTAGATTGAAGTTTTGGAATCTTTATATTTGCAGGGAGCTTTCTTATCCCTGTTTCTACAATATCCACCTTTATCATGCTACGGACCTTGTTTATATAATGGTCTCTTACAGAATCCTTCTTTACAGATTCTAGTAATGATTTAACAAATGTTGTTGTTTTATCTAGATCTTCCAATTTATTTATATCCTTATCCCTTAAGTATTCTGAAAGTATGAAGGAGAAAGCTTCCTTTTTGTTTTTAATTAGGGATACTACTCTTTTGGGATCTTTTTGTAGTAGCTCATCTACATCCTTGTATGGGGCTGCAGTAGTGGCATAGGGGTTTAATTCTAATTCTGAAGCTATCTTAAATCCTCGTATCAATGCGTTTTGTCCAGCAGAGTCACTGTCGAAGAAGAACAGGATGTTTTTTGTTAATGCGGAGATGTTTTGTAGTTGTTCTTTCGTGAGCCCTGTACCAAGTGGTGCAACTATATTTTTAATTCCGTTCTGATGAGAGGATATTACATCTGTTGATCCTTCACATATTATTGCAAGGTCATTCTTTCTTATCTCCTGTCTTGATTCATACTGCCCAAAAAGGTTGTCTTTTTTGTGGAAGATTGGAGTCTCTGGAGAGTTCATGTACTTTGGTCCCCAATCATTTCCAGGCATTACTCTTCCTGTGAAGGCAATGACTTTTCCCCTCTTTGATCTTATGGGGAACATTATTCTATCGTAGAATTTTTCCTTGATGCTATTTTCTTTCTGTGTAAAGAGTCCAGAATCCAAAAGGTCTCTATTTGAGTAGGCTTTGCTATTAGCAAGATACTTTTTGAGTGTTGATATTCTTGGAGCATATCCTATTCCAAAAGACTTTATCATTTCATCATTGAATCCTCTGTCATGTACGTACTGAAGAGCTGGCTTATCGCTTTTAAGCTCTTTGTAGTAGTATCGTGTAGCCAATAGGTTGATATCTTCCAAGGTTTTATATTTAGTATTTGTCTCTCCTTTTTTTAATTTTATCCCCGCCTCGTTGGCTAGTTTTTCTAATGCTTCAGGAAAATCGAGATTTTCTATCTTTTGTATAAAGTTGAATATATCACCGCTTTCTCCGCATCCAAAGCACTTATATCTCTGAAGATCTGGACTTACAATGAAGGAGGGAGTCTTTTCTCCGTGAAACGGACACAGTCCAGAGAAATTTTTTCCAGCTTGTCTAAGCTTAACGTACTTCTCAATGAGTGGGACAATATCTACCCTGTTTTTTATCTCTTCTATTTGGTTTCGATCCTCATCCATTGGTTAGATTATATCACCTATGCGATGAGAATGGCTTTAATTGCATATTAATGTCAGCTCCACAATTTCACATGTAAGTTCTGATACGCCGGCAGTTTTGGAATTCTTCCATTCTTGAAGGTTTCCATTCCAGTATAGCTTCGTACTACTTAGCCTTCCTGTTATGATATGGAACTTGTTTTGAAAGATATATTCTACCTTTGAAGGCTCAACAACCTGAGATAGTTTGTTTTCATCATCAATGTCCAACTTGATCCATGCAGGGGAGTCTACAATCTCTAAGGATACTCGATTCTCCTTTACTGGTATATCTTCTTCCTCTTCCTCAACCTTTTGATATATGACCTTTACAACTTCAACAGTTTCCAGCTTCCCATTATTATTCTTCCTTGCCTTTACCGTGATTAGGTTTGAACCCTCTTGAAGAGAAATTTCTTTTGAGAAGTAACTTCCTGTTGTATTTAGTAATACACCATTTATCTCTATCTCTGTATTTTCTTCGATCTCTCCTTCTACGGTTATTTTCTCTTCATTAGTTATCTGATCATTTTGGGGAGATGTTATTTTCAAACTGGGAGGTGATTGAAACTTGTATATTTGAAAACCAATATATCCCAGAATCCCTAGTGAGAATATCGTTATCAGAATTGTTGCGAGAAGCCTTGGAGTTAATAGGGAGAGGTCTATTTTGAAATTTCTTTTTAGGGGTGTAGGGCTTGGTTCTTTTCTTAATCGTTGTTTTTGTTTAGGGTTACTTCTTCTGTATACTGCCAAGACCTTATTTGTGTCTAAACCTAAATACTGAGCATATATTTTTATGAATCCTGTGAGAAATACTTCTGAGTCGAAGCTTGAAAAACTGTTTTTTTCTATACTTACTAGAAACCTCTTTTGAATTTTTGTATCTAAAGAAACATCGGCTATGCTTTTTCCGAGCTTTTCTCTTTTCTCTTTTAAAATCTCTCCTGCTGTTATCATGTGTCTATTCTACTACTTGCCTGCTGTCTTCGTCACCTTTTTCTCTATTTTGGATTTGATCAGGATCCTTTATCAATACTTTCCTAGGTTTTGAACCGTCTTGTGGGCCGATGGCGCCCGCTTCGTATAGTTCATCGATAATTCTTGCTGCCTTGTTGTATCCGATTTTCATCTTTCTCTGAAGAAATGATGAAGAAGCTTTCTGCGTAGCTACGATAATGGCCAATGCCTTTCCAAAATCTGGATCTCTTTCTCCGTTTCTACTTTGACCATCTTCTGAAGGTCCTTTCTCTATTGCTTCTGTTAAGTCTTCTGAATACTCTACCTCTTCTTCTGATACTTGATCTTTTATTGATTTGATAACATTCTCGGAATCTTCTGTAGATGTGTATGTACCTTGGATTCTAAGTGATTTAGGAGTTGTTTGATCTTTGTATAACATGTCTCCATTCCCTAATAGGGTTTCAGCACCTGATTCATCAAGAATTACTCTAGAGTCCATATTTGTTGCAACTGCAAAGGCCATTCTTCCAGGGATATTTGATTTAATTAGTCCTGTGATCACATTAACGGTTGGTTTTTGTGTTGCAAGTATTAAGTGAATACCTACAGCTCTTCCCATCTGTGCTAATCTCTGGATCTTTGTTTCAACATCAGCTCCTGAGGTTAACATTAGGTCGGCCATTTCATCTATGACGACAACAATATATGGCATAGCGATATATCCTAACTTCTTGTTATATTCGGTAAGCTTTTTCGCTCTCACCTGTTTAAGCTGTCTATACCTTCTCATCATCTCCTCTATGCTCCATTGGAGAGCATTTATTACAGATTCTGGATCTGTGATAACAGGACTAAGTAGGTGAGGAATTCCATTGTATATTGCCATCTCTACACCCATCTTAGGATCGATCATTATGAATTTCACTTCATCAGGACTCTTTGTCATTAAAAGGCCTGTTATTAACGAGTTAATAGCTACAGATTTTCCTGTACCAGTAGCCCCTGCAACTAAGAGGTGTGGTATCTTGGCAAGATCCTTTATGGAAGTTCTTGCCGTGATATCTTTACCCAGTATTAATGGTAGCTCATACCTATCAAGCTCCTTCTTTAACCTAATGATCATATCTCTTGTGTATACAAAGTTCGGTGTAGGATTTGGAATCTCGACTCCAACAAAAGAAGTCCCTGGAATAGGGGCCTCTATTCTTACAGAAGAAGTCTGAGAAGCTAGGGCTAATGCTAAATCATTACTTAAATTCTTGATCCTTGAGACCTTTATTCCAACACTTATACTAAGGGAGAATCTCAAAACTGTAGGGCCAACAGAAACCTGTACAACCTTTGCCTGTATTCCGAAGCTCCTCAGTGTCTGCTCTATGACTTTCGCTTTCTCCTTGTACAGATCTGGATCTTGTTTTTGAACTTCTGCTGCTTGCAATATCTCTGGAGATGGAAGTACCCAATTAGTATATTTAGGTTTTTGAGGTTCTCGATCTTCAACATCTTCCGAGACCTTTACATTATCTACCTCTATTTCTTCCTCTTGGTTGTACTCAGAATGATCTCCTGCAATACTCTCGTCAGCATTATGCTCCTCAAGAATACTGTCCAGCCTCTTTTGCTCATCCTCCGCAGTCTCTATCTTCAATTCCTGATTATCCCCAACTTGTATATCTATATCTCCACTCTCAGAGGGAGATATTTTCTTAAAGAAAGATCTTAAATCGAAGAAACCAGTATTTTCTTTCTCTCCCTCGGGAATGGAAGACTCCAAGAAATCCCTTATTTGCTCCAAAGTAGTCCCCGTTATCAAAGAAAAAGAAACTATCAAAAGAATTAATACCACAATTATCTCTATGAAATTGCCAAATACATTATTTAGAGAAAGGTGTAGTAGCTTTCCAAGCTCACCTCCAGCACCCTTAAGAGCTTCTGGATCGTTCAATTGCTCCTCTATCTGCCAAAATGAAAGAAGTATACTCAGACAAGAGGAGAAAAGTAGTAGTCCAATGCTTTGCTTCATGGAGATGAACCTCCTATTCTTCATTAGGAAGAAAAAGGAAAGGTATATGAAGAGAATCCCCCAAGTTATTGAAGAATATCCGACTAAGAGGGCAATTCTATCGAAAAGAGGAGACTGTTCCGAAACAAATGTTGATGCCAAGACAGTAAGTCCTAAGATGAATAGGATTAAACCAAAGAGAATCTTTGTTTCTCCACTTTGGATAGTAACTGGTTGTTTTTTCTTTTTTCTGGGCATTATGTTATATATAATATGATATTAGACATCTTTTTACAAAGGTAAGACACAGTATATAATAGATGTTTTTAAAATATAGTAAAGAGTATGTTTAAAATCAAATAAAAACCTTTGACTATTATATATAAATATGATAATATCCTTCGAGTTCCTTATTTTGGCTTTTAGGGCGGTACAATCTAATTCTTTTGAGAATTGTTGGTTTATCGCTTGTTATATGTAATATCTAATAACATTACTTTACAACAAATATCCTTATGGTAAAACCCAAGCGCAATAGATCCGGAAGAATAAATATGGGATTGAACTATTCCGGTGAGATGGAGTTTCCTAACCTCATCGAAGCTCAAAAGATCTCGTTCAATGATTTCCTAGCTAATGGATTCCAGAGACTATTTTCTGAAATTAATCCTGTAAAGGATACTATGGAGAGAATGTGGACCTTGGAATTTAAAGATTTTAAGTATGGAGACCCATACAGATCTATAGATGAAGCGATAACAAAAGGTCTTTCATATGAGGTTCCTGTATATGCAAAGGTTCAGCTTATGAATAATAAGACAGGAGAGATTAAGGAACAGGAGATATTTGTAACAGATCTCCCCGTCATGACAAGTGATGGGGTTTTTGTTTTTAATGGTGTAAGAAGAGTTGTTACTCATCAGATTGTTAGAGCAGAGGGTGTTTTGTATGAGGAATCAGAAAAACTTCCTTTAAGAAGTATATATAAGGTGAGGTTGATGCCTGGTAAGGGACCATGGTATGAGATTGATACTAATAGGCACAATGTTATCTCTATGAGAATTATTCCTAAGAGGCCTAGGGTTTTGATAACAGAGCTTTTAAGGGTTTTTGGATGGGAAACAGATGATGAAATTAGAAAACTGTTTGCAGATGTAGATACAAATGAAGAATATAAATATATAGAGGCTACACTTGCAAGAGACTTCACAAAGAGTAAAGAGGAAGCTGTCATCAGTATATATAATAAGCTTCGACCAGATGAGTCCGTTACATTGGAAAGTGCTGAGAGATATATAAAGAGCAACTTCTTTAATATTAGGAAATTTGACCTTGGGAGAATAGGAAGGTATCAATTAAATAGAAAGCTTGGTACGAAATACGATATCAATGATTCAGAGCAGGTTATACTGTATCCTTCAGATATTGTATTGATTGTTAAGAGATTAATTCAGATTAATAATGGAGAGGTAGAGCCTGATGACATCGATCATCTATGCAACAGAAGAATCAGAAGTGTTGGAGAGATTCTAGAGAGACAGTTAAGTGCTGGTATTAGAAGATTGGAGAAAAATATCAAGGATAAGATGAGTTTGTATGGTCAGGATGCGAAGGTTACCCCTTCTATGTTGATAAGTACTAAGCCAATATCTGCTTCCATACAGTCATTCTTTGGTGCAAATGCTCTTTCTAGCTTCATGGATCAGACAAATATTCTTTCAGAATTAGAGAATAAACGAAAAGTTACAGCTGGTGGGCCTGGTGGTATTGCAAAGGAAAGAGCAACTTTCTCAATACGTGAGGTACATAATTCTCACTATTCAAAATTTGACCCAGTTACAAGTCCAGAGAGTTCTAACATCGGTGTTGTAGTTCAGCTTGCTATGCTTGCAAGAATAAACGAATTTGGTTTCCTAGAAGCTCCATATAGAGAGGTATTAAGTGAAGTAAAAAATGTTAAGAAAGATCTTCTTAACAGAGTGTTAGCAGAAGAAGTAAAAGGAATCGCAAAGAAGGGAGCTGTTGTTGATGAGAAGTTAGCAGAGAAAATATCGAAGGAGAAAACAGTAAAGAGTGTTAAAGTTAAGCCATTTGTAACAAATGAGGTTAAGTATTTAGATGCAATGGATGAGGAATCTCATTTCATATCATCTGCAACAATAAATATGGATGAATATGGGAATATTGTTGACACATTAGTACCAGTAAGACATAAGGGAGATTTCATGATTGAAGATGTAAGTATGGTCAAGTATGTAGATGTATTCGCAAGCCAGCAAGCTGGTTTAGGTATGGCTTTAATCCCATTTGTTTCCCACAATGATGCTATGCGTGCTTTGACAGGTTCAAACATGCAGAGACAGGGAGTTCCATTGGTTAAACAGGAATCTCCATTAGTTGGTACTGGTCTAGAAGAGATTGTAGCAAGGCAATCATCTTGGGGAATATTTGCAGAAGAGGATGGAGAGGTATTGTACTCCGACGCTAAGAGAGTATCTGTAAAATATAAGACATCAGGAATAAGGGAATACCAGTTAGTATCCTTCTACAGAAGTAATGACAATACATCCTTTACACAAAAACCAGCTTTGGATGCAGGAACAAAATTTAAGAAAGGTGATGTAATTGTAGATGGTCCAACAATGATAAATGGTGAACTTTCAATAGGTATTAACCTAAAAGCAGCCTTAATGTTCTATGAAGGATATAACTATGAAGACTCCGTTGTGATATCAGAAAGAATAGTTAGAAAAGACCTTCTAACATCAATACATATAAGGGAATATACTGTTTCTGTTAGAGATACAGAACTAGGACCAGAGGTAATAACTGCAGATATCCCACATGTCAATGAAAGGATTTTGAAGAAGTTGGACTCAATGGGTATTGTTAGATCAGGAGTTAGAGTGAAGTCTGGAGATATCCTTGTTGGTGTAGTTGCTCCTAGAGGAGAGAAAGAACTAACAGCAGAGGAGAGACTTCTAAGAGCAATATTCGGAGAGTCAGCAAGTGACGTAAGAGATAACTCTTTGAGAATACCACATGGTGAAGAGGGAATTGTGACAAGAAGTCAGATCCTTTCTGTAGATAAAGGTGACAAACTTCAACCAGGTGTTTTGCATGAGGTAAAAGTTTGGGTTGCAGATACGAAGAAGATAGACTTTGGAGACAAGATCGCAGGAAGACATGGAGACAAGAACACTATTGCAGCAATAAGACCTATTGAAGATATGCCATTCACAGAAGATGGGGAGCCTGTTGATATTGTTCTAACACCAACATTCCTTAAGAGAATGAATATGGGACAGGCAGAAGAAATACACTTTGGTAGGTATGCAAAACTTCTTAATGAGAAATTAGCATTCCCAATATTCGAAGGTGAGAATCTGGAATGGATTAAGGGTGAATTGGCAAAGATAGATAAAGAAATAGAAGAGAAAGTACCTTTGTATGATGGAAGAACAGGAAAGAAATTCCCTAACAAAGTAACTGTTGGTACTAAATATGTTCTTAAACTTCATCATATAGCTGATGAAAAAGTACATGCTAGATCAACAGGTCCATACACTGCAGTATCTCAACAACCTCTTGGAGGAAAAGCACAGATGGGAGGACAGAGATTTGGGGAAATGGAAGTCTGGGCATTAGAAGCTCACACAGCCCCTTATGCTCTTCAGGAAATGCTAACCATTAAATCAGACGATATTAAGGGTAGATCTGCTGCATACAAAGCGATAATACATGGGGATAAAATAGAAAACGTAAATGTCCCTGAATCATTCAAAGTATTAGTCAAGGAATTAAATGCTCTTTGTCTAAACTTAGATTTAATTTCAACTCAAAGCCATAAAGAGGAGGAGGTATTAGAAAATGAAGAAAAATAAAAACGGATTTGAAGATTTTGATGTCCTTAAGTTAACACTAGCATCTCCTGACCAGATGTTGGAGTGGTCATATGGTGAAGTTACCAAAGCTGAAACAATCAACTATAGAACATTTAGAGCTGAACCAGATGGACTATTCTGCGAAAAGATATTTGGTCCAACAAAGAACTATGAATGCTATTGTGGAAAGTACAAAAAAATCCGATATAAGGGAATAGTATGTGATAAATGTGGAGTTGAAGTAACAACACAAGATTCAAGGAGAGAAAGAATGGGCCATATAGACCTTGCCGTACCAGTTGCTCATGTATGGTTCGCATATGGTATCCCTAATAAAATGTCCATAGTTTTAGATATCTCTCATAAAAAACTTCTTTCTGTAATTTACTACACTAGGTATATGGTTGTAAGTGTAGAAAAGGATAGAAAGAAAGAGATATTGGAAAAAGTTATTCAGTTAAAAGAAGAAGAATTAAAGAGCTTAACGGATCAGCTTGATGCAGAATTAAAAATAACAGAGGAAGAGTATGCAGATCAATTGAAGGATCTCAAGAAATCCAAAGATAAGGGAAACGACTTTAAAGTAAGTCAAATAGAACATAAAAGGAATCAAGCACTAGCGAAAGTTAGAAGAGATTTTGCAGAGAGAGAGGAACAGGTAGAATCCTTCTATGTAAGGATTAATCAAATAATTGACAAATTGGCTGTAGGCACAGTTCTTTCAGAAGATGAATATATGGATCTTCTTGAAAGGGACTTAATCTTCTTTGAAGCTATGATGGGAGCAGAGGCTGTTAAAAAGCTTCTAGAGCAACTAGATTTGGAAAAAGAGATCAAGAAACTAAGGTCAAGAGCGGAGAAGGAAAAAGGAGAGAAAAGATCTGCAACTATAAGGAGAATTCAGTACCTAGAGGGATTCAATCTTAATGATATCAATCCTGCATGGATGGTTCTAGAAACCTTACCAGTTCTACCACCAGAATTAAGGCCAATCATTCCTCTATCAGGAGGAAAGTTTGCAACTTCTGATCTTAACGACCTATACAGAAGGATTATAAACAGAAACAATCGTTTAGCGAAATTAATAGAGATAGGTGCACCAGAAGTTATATTGAGAAATGAGAAGAGGATGTTACAGGAATCGGTTGATGCTTTAATAGACAACTCACATAGGCCTTCAAAACCTATGATGAATAGCAAGAGATTGCCATACCAGTCATTAACAGATGATTTAAGGGGAAAGAAAGGTATTTTCAGAAAGAATCTACTTGGTAAGCGAGTCGACTATTCTGGAAGAGCCGTTATAGATGGAGATCCAAGTCTTAAATTTGACCAGTGTGGATTACCAAAATCTGTAGCTTTGGAAATGTTTAAGCCTTTCGTTATCTTTCAGCTATTAGATAAAGAGCTAGCACCAAACGTTAGAGTTGCAAAAGAAATGGTCGAGGAAGAATCAGATGTTATTTGGGATATCTTAGAAAAAGTAATCAAGAACAGACCAGTACTCTTAAATAGAGCACCAACTCTACATAAATATAGTGTACAGGCATTCTATCCTAGGTTGGTTGAAGGAGAAGCAATTAGAATACACCCATTAGTATGTAAAGCATTCAATGCAGACTTCGACGGAGACCAAATGGCAGTACATATCCTTCTAACCAAGGAGGCAGAAGAAGAAGCAAAAAGAGAAATGATGTCTTCCAAGAGTATTGTGAATATCTCTAACGGACAGGTTCTTGCAACTCCTGCAAAAGATATGCAGATAGGGTTCTTCTTGATGACTGACTATAACGAAGTAAAAGAGCCAAAGATCTTCGCAAATTCAGATCTTGCAATTAAGGCATACGAGAGAGATGAAATTGGAATAAATGATCAAATTAAAGTTAGGGTTAAAGGAGAAGTTCGAGATACTTCTGTAGGAAGAGTTATCTTCAATAGTATTCTTCCAGAAGATTATAAATATATTAATGAGCAGGTAAATATCAAGGTTGTTAATAACATAATTGATGATATAAAAACAGATAGGCCATTAGAAGAAGTTGTAGAGATCCTTGATAATCTAAAGCTCTTAGGATTTAAATATGCAACTGATCTAGGTTTCTCATTCGCTATGGGAGATTGTAGAGTAGATTTCGATTTAGATACCGAAATCAAGAAAATGGAAGAAAAAGATGAACAGCTTCAAGAAAACTACCTACAGGGATTGATGACTAAAGGTGAAAAAGTAACCATCTCCACAAATATGTGGGATGACTTTGCAAATGAATTGGCAGATAAAGCATGGGAGAAACTTGATAAAGATAATTCCATATATCAGATGGTTGAATCTGGTGGTAATGGAGGTAGAATCCAAGCTAGACAGGTATTAACGATAAAAGGTGTTGTTAGAGACTCTCGAGGTAACTGGGTCCCTATGCCTATTAAGAGAAACTATCGTGATGGTCTAAGTGCATTCGAATATTTTGTAGCTGCAAACGGAGGTAGAAAAGGTATCGCAGATAGATCTCTTAAAACATCATCATCTGGTTATCTCACAAGAAAGCTTGTGGATGTCGCACACGATGTAATTATTAGATCAGATGATTGTGGCTATGATGGAGAAGGTTTTGTGATGAGGAAGGGTGATGACCGAAGAATAGACTTCAAGTCCAGAATATACGGAAGAGTCCTAGCTCAAGATGTAAAAAAAGGAAAAGAGACAATTGCAAAGAAAAATGAAACAATAACAAAAGATATTGCAGAACTAATAGAGAAAGAAGGAATTGAGGAAATATATGTAAGGACCCCAATGCTATGTAAAGCACCTTTGGGTATGTGTAAAAAGTGCTATGGATTGAACCTTGAGAATGGTAGAGAAATAGAAATGGGTAAGGCTGTTGGAGTAATAGCTGCTCAATCTATTGGAGAGCCAGGAACACAGATGACTATGCAGACCTTCCACAAGGGAGGTGTTCAAAAGATCGATATAACTCAGGGTCTACCTAGAATTGAGGAACTCTTTGAAGCAAGAACGCCAAAAGCTGAAGCTGAAGTATCTTCAATAGATGGAAAGGTACATATCGAGGTAGCCGAAGATGAATCTGCAGTTGCAACTATTGTAGGTCAAAAAAGAATGCAGAGACACTACATTATCTCAAGAGCTAAGAAAGTTCTTGTTGAGGATGGACAAGAGGTAAAATCAGGCCAAGCTATGTATATTGATTCTGAAGAAGCAGAGAAACAAGCACCTTTTGATGCTACAGTATCTATAGAGGGGGGAATCCTAACAGTAAATGGAAGCTTAAAAGCAGAAGAAATAATATCCATACTACCAGGTATCTCAATCCTTGTAGAAGATGGAGCAATCATTAAGGCAGGAACTCAAATTACAGAAGGTTCTGTAGATCCAAAGAAGTTAGCAGAAGTATCAGATGTCTTAACTGCACAGAAATATATTTTGGATGGAGTACAAAAGGTATTCAATGAACAAGGTGTTCCAATAGATGACCTACACATTGAAATAATATTAAGACAGATGATGAGACTAGGTAAGGTATATGAGTCAGGAGATGCAGACTATCTAGTAGGTTCATTAGTAAATAAGTTCCTAGCAGAAGCTAAGAATGACATGTTACTAAAGGAAGGTAAAAATAAAGCATTAGTAATACCAAAGCTATTAGGAATAAAAGCATCATCCCTATATACTGAAAGCTTCCTCTCCGCTATGTCATTCCAAGAGCATGTAAGAGTACTAACAAGTACAGCAATCCTTGGAAAGAAAGACTATCTAAGAGGAATGAAGGAGAATGTAATAATAGGTAAACCAATACCTGCGGGAGACAGAGCTGAGGTAAAAGATATAAATGAGCTCCCAGAACTTAATTTTTAGATGATTTTGATATATAATACGAACCATGCCAACAATTAATCAATTAATAAGAAAACCTAGGAAAAAGAAAAATACAAAAGCTAAGCACATACAGTTAGCTAGAAACTTTAATCCTTTGAAGAATAGATACAAAGATGTACAGAACCCTTTTAAAAGAGGAGTATGTTTGCAAGTAAAGACAATGACACCTAAGAAACCGAACTCCGCTTTGAGAAAAGTTGCTAGAGTAAGGATGTCAAATGGTATGGAGGTAACTGCATACATACCAGGGGAAGGACATAACCTTCAGGAGCACTCTGTAGTTCTCCTAAAAGCTGGTAGAAAGAGAGACCTTCCAGGTGTTAAATATATAGTTGTAAGAGGAAAGTACGATGCTGCTGGAGTCAAAGGAAGGAAGAAGGCGAGATCAAAATATGGTGTTAAGAAAGAAGATATCGCTGAATAGTTTTAATTAAGATATACAAATATGAGAGGCAAAAGAGCAAAAAGAAGAGAACAAAAACAAGATAAAAAGTATGGGAATGTAATAATTTACAGACTTATAAATAAAGTTATGCAAGATGGAAAGAAGTCTCTTGCAGAATCAATGGTTTACTCAGCACTAGAGAATGGTGCAGAGAAAGTCAAAGAGAAAGATATAAATATCTTCATAGGTAGAGCAATAGACAATGTACGACCAGCATTGGAAATCAAAGCTAGAAGAGTCGGTGGTGCAAACTATCAAGTCCCTATGCCTGTTTCCCCTAGAAGACAAGAAACACTTGCAGTCAGATGGATAGTTGATTCTGCACGCAATAAGTCAGGTAAATCCTTCGACGAGATATTAATGAATGAATTGATTAGTGCCTTCAACGGAGAAGGAGACGCTATTAAGAAGAAAGTTGATACTGAGAGAATGGCAGAAGCTAACAAAGCGTTTGCTCATTTCCGATGGTAAATTGAAGTTTTGCTCTATGTCCGACATAGAAGAGAATCTCCTTCTGGAGAGTGTTTCTTTCTATTTTGAGATAAGGAATTAAGATTCTATAGGCCTCCTATGTTTCAAGAGTAAGGTTTCCTTACTTTGTTGTTTCTATCCTTTCCCAACCACCTTTCGGCATTCCTTTCCTAAGAATACCCCTCTCCCAAAAGATTTTTAGCCAGGTAATTAATCTAACGGGAAAAAGCAATATTGTCCAGAGAAACTCTCTAAAGGATCTCGGATATTTGATTGCCCAAAGAGCGTAGCTAAGTTCTATGAGAAAGCTTCGGCTTTGTTTATCTCTCTTGAATATTCCTAACCTCTCCAATTGTTTGAAACCTCCAATAGATCTAACTTTTTGTTTGTAATAATCTTTAAGATTTGTGGGATACTTCACATAGCATAAGGCATTTGGGGCATAAGCGATCTCGAACCCTTCATTTCTGAAATGATAGGAGATGAAGGCATCATCGGAGAGGACATCTGATGGTATTGGAATGTTAACATTCCTTATTGCCATTATGTATCCACTCATAGGGAAGAAATTCTTCGTACTAATATAGTAGCTCCTGTTTTTCACTTTTCTAGCTGTAGCCCTTCTTCTATTATCAGCGGAATCGGATAATAGATGTCCCCAATACCCAAAACAATCATTCCTACTATCCTGCGATACTGGATGTCCACTTACTCCTCCAACCTCTTTGTTTTCAAAGGGTTCTAACAACTTCCCCACAGCACCCTCTCCAAAATATACATCCCCATCTGTCATTACAATATATTCTCCCTTTGCTTTCTCAAAAGCCATTTTCAAGGCATATGGTTTCCCACGTTTAGGATCCTTAATCTGTATGTACTGCTTTCTTGATAACTTTAGTGCATTAGCTTCCTTTCTCCCTTCCTTCAATGTTAGTTCATCAGGAGAAACCTGTATGATTTCAAATGGGCTTGTGATGTTGGAATACTTCCGATTCGCGATTGAATTAATACATTTCTTTATGGTTTTCGGTTCTTTGAAAGAGGTTATAATGACACTTACCATAGTGGCTAATTATATCTTTATTAACGGAAATTTAAAAGACTACTCGGTAGCTTCTTCGCTTTTCTCTCCCTCTACAGATGCTTCAGCTACTTCCTCTTCTACAGGTGCTTCGTATACTTCTTCTTCCTGCATCTCAGTTACGGTTACTATTGTTGCTGTCGCCAAGTCACCATTAACTAATGATATCCCTTCTGGAATGGAAATCTCATCAACAGAGATAGATTGGCCAGGATGCTCCAACTTTGTAATATCTATCTCAATATATGGTACTAAAGATGCAAGTTTGCATCGCACATCGATAGAAGGTAGAACCTCTACCAATACACCAAGATTATTCTTAACAGCAGGTGATATTCCAATAATATGAAAAGGTATTGTGAATACCATCTCTTTATTCTCATCTATTTCGAAAAATGAAATATGTTGAATAGTCTCTGTCAATGGATGAATATTAACTTCTTTAACAACTACCTTTAGATCTTTTCCTTCTAATTCAGCATCAAGGATAGTTGTTGATGTTGCTTCTCGTACAATCTTGTTTGCAATAGAAAAAGATATCTGAATATTAGTAGATTCTTTTTTAGAATTATATACTACAGCGGGAACGACCTCTTCTCTAAGAAGAGCTTTGTTCTTCTTCCCTACGATATCTCTTTTTTCAAATGTGATTTTTTCCATAACGAGTAGGAGTATAGCAGAGATATTAACTTTTTGCAATTTGGGAATCGTATAAAACCCCCTTTTTTATTCTTGACGTATTGGGTTTTGTACAATATACTTTAGCAGATAATCTTTGTATCTGCTAATATGGATTTAACAGAAAGGCAAAAGGAGATATTAATAGCAATAATAAGGGAGTTCATGCAAGAGGCCTCTGAGGTTGGGTCTCTCTCATTGTTAGAAAAATATGACTTAGGAGTTAGTTCTGCAACGATTAGAAATGAAATGGTTAAGTTGATGAGATTGGGTCTTTTAGAGAAAAGTCATATTTCATCTGGGAGATTACCGACAGATCAAGCTCTTAGGCTTTATGTGACAAAATACCTAGACAGAAGTAGTTTGAGTCCTCTAGTTACTGTGGAGATTAGACAGGGTATTTTCAGGGATAGATTCTCTAAGGAGAGTGTTGTTAAGGCAATATTGGATGTTCTTTCCAAAGAAACAGAGTCGCTAGTTTTCATAATTCTTGATAATGATATACGATTCTATGGACTATCCAACCTTCTCAAATATGAGGAGTTTAGAGACATCGAAAGGATTGAAACTGTTGTGAATATATTGGAAGATGAAGTCTTTCTGAAAAATCTTGTTCAGAAATACTCTGGATCAGGAGTATCTCTTTTGATTGGAGTTGAATCTGGAATAGATAATTTGGCAAATTGTGCATTAGCTTTCACCAAGATTCCATTTTGGGAGAAAGAACAATCTTTTGTTGGGGTAATAGGTTCTAAGCGAATGGATTATTCAAAGGTTCTTCCGGCATTAAATGAGATTAAGAATGCTTTGGATAATTCTATGGCTGGTTGGAGATAAATTTATACATATTTTCGAATGAAGAAGGAGAATAAGAAGAAAATTGAGAATAGTGAAGATTTAGAAAAGAAGATTCTGGAATTGGCGGAGGTTGTAGATAGGGTTGAAGATGAAAAGTTAGAGATAGAGAATCAGTTGAAGAAGGCATTGGCAGATTATCATAATCTTCTGAAGAATATTGAGAAGAGAGAAGAGATGAGAGTGTTCTCTGCGAAGAAGAGCCTTTGCGAGAATATCATCCCTACATTGGATTCTGTAATGTTAGCTATTGAATCTGGAAAGGAGTTGAACCTCGATGAGAATAGTTCTTCTTGGATGGAAGGTATTGTTGCTTTGTTGGAATCTTTGAAGAAAGGGGTTGAAGGTATTGGTTTGAAGCAATATGTTCCTGCTAAGGGTGATGTCTTTGATAATAATATTCATGAGGCTGTTGCAACAGTACCCGATGGTAATTCTGGGGAGATTTTTGATATTATCCAGCCTGGATATGTTTTAAATGATATCGTTATACGTCCCGCTAGGGTCGTAGTGTCAAAATAAGTAAGTTAAATTTTTAATAAACAATTATGTCAAAAATAATAGGTATAGACTTAGGAACTACAAACTCTGTAATGGCATACATGGAGGGTGGAAAGCCTAATGTCATTGCAAATGCTCAGGGGGGGAGATTAACTCCTTCTGTTGTTGCTCAGGATGAGAAGGGCGAGATACTCGTAGGTATTCCCGCAAAGAATCAAGCAGTAACAAATCCAGAGGGTACGATATACTCGGTGAAGAGATTGATAGGAAGATCATGGGATGATCCAGAGGTTAAGAAAGATAAGGAACTTCTTCCATTTGAAATGAGGAAGGCTTCTGGTGGAGGTCTGGAAGTAAAGATGGGAGATAAATGGTATACGCCACAGGAGATATCTGCAAAGATCTTGGCAAAAATGAAGAAAGATGCAGAAGATTTCCTGGGAGAAGAGGTTAAAGAGGCTGTCATTACAGTCCCTGCATATTTTGATGATTCGCAGAGACAAGCAACAAAAGATGCTGGGAAAATAGCAGGTCTGGAGGTCAAGAGGATTGTGAATGAACCAACAGCTGCAGCTTTAGCATACGGTGTAGATAAGGGGAAGGATGAAAAAGTTGCGATATTTGACTTAGGTGGTGGTACATTTGATATATCCATCCTTGAGATGGGTGATGGTGTTTTTGAGGTACTCTCAACAAATGGGGATACCCATCTTGGTGGTGACGATTTCGACCAGGTCATAATTGATCACTTAGCAGAAGCTTTCAAGTCCAAGGAGGGATTGGATTTGAGAGATGATAGGACAGCATTGCAAAGATTGAGAGAAGCTGCTGAGAAAGCAAAGGTAGAATTATCAACCTCTGAAGAAACAGATATCAATATCCCATACATAACGGCAACAGATAAAGGGCCAAAGCATTTGAAAGAAAAATTGACTAGAGCAGAGCTAGAGAAGATAACTTCTCATTTGATAGATAAGACAACTGCTCCTTGTGAGAAGGCTTTGAAAGATGCAGGATTATCAAAGAACGATGTAGATCAGGTTCTTCTTGTCGGTGGTATGACAAGAATGCCTGCAGTCGTAAAGAAGGTTCAAGAAATCTTCGGGAAGGAACCAAACAAGGGTGTTAATCCTGATGAAGTGGTTGGAGTAGGGGCTGCAATCCAAGCAGGAGTTTTGGGTGGTGATGTAAAAGATATTACTCTTTTAGATGTCACTCCTCTCTCTCTAGGATTGGAAACTTTAGGAGGAGTAATGACAAAGCTTATTGAAAGAAATACAACTATCCCTGTAGAAAAGAAACAGATTTTCTCTACTGCAGCAGATAATCAGCCAGGTGTAGAGATTCATATTCTTCAGGGGGAAAGGGAAATGGCAGCAGATAATAAAACTCTGGGAAGATTTATTCTAGATGGTATTCCACCTGCACCCAGAGGTGTTCCTCAAATAGAGGTTGCTTTTTCAATAGATGCTAATGGTATTTTGAATGTAAAGGCTTTGGATCTTGCAACTAAGAAGGAGCAAAAGATCACAATTACTGCATCTACAGGACTTAAGGATGAGGAAATCGAAAAAATGGTTGATGAAGCATCTAAGTATGCAGAGGAAGATAAAAAGAAGAAGGAGAGGGCAGAGATTAGGAATAATGCAGATTCCTTAACTTTCAGTATAGAGAAACTAGTAAAGGAGAATAAAGATAATATAGATGAGAATGATAGGGAAGATATAGAGAAAGAATCTGAAGAATTAAAGAAATTGATAGAGAAAGAAGACTTTGACCAAGATGAAGTTAAGGATAAAACAGAAAAACTCTCAGAGAAGATGCAAGAGATAGGGAAAAAGATGTATGAGAAAGCATCAGCTTCCAATGCTTCGGAGCAGAATAATGCAACGGAGGATAAAAAGACAGAAGACAATAAGGAGGAAGAAGTAAAAGAAGGAGAGGTTGTTGATTAAAAATAGTCTCTCTAAAATAAAAGGAGGAGCCAGTTGGTCTCCTCCTTTTTTTGTGATAGCATTTATTGAATAATATATCCTTACTGCCAAAATATGTTACAAGAGTCAAATTCTAGTTCTAGTAAAAAGTTAAATATCCCTGTTATTCAAAAGTATTTGTTTTGGGGGGTTCTATTTCTGCTACCAATTGCCATTATGCCCTTCCCTTGGGATTGGACGGAAAGAAGCATGTCTCTTCTTATACTATCTTTATCCACGATAATTCTAGGTCTCCAGGTGGTCCAAATGTTTTGGGATGGAAAATTATCTATACTAAGAAGCTCCTTTGATCTAGGTATGTTCTCTCTTCTCCTTAGTCTTCTCCTTTCAACAATCTTTTCAAAAGATATTAACAGCAGTATATGGGGAGTAGATGGGAGATTAGGAGGTGGAATCTTAGTGTTCATCTCGATATTACTCGTTACTATATGTTCTAGAACATTTATAAAGGAGGAGAAGGATATATCCAACTCTATAATGATATTTCTTTTGGGAATGTTGATTAACAATATTCTAAGCATTTTTTCATTTCTCGGGATAAATATCTGGGGACTAATACCCGTATACAAAGACTTGCACCAATATGGATTACCCCTAGTAAGATCCTCAAAGGTACATCTCCTATTAAATATAGTTAGTATATTTATGAGTATCTTCCTAGCAGGAGAATATCTCATAGAAAAGAAGAAAGAAAGTAGATATATACTGTCTTTGATAATCTTGGGGGTCTCAGTCCTTAATATCTGGATATATTCCATAAAA
Organism: uncultured Candidatus Saccharibacteria bacterium; assembly: GCA_964452735.1. GTDB lineage: Bacteria > Patescibacteriota > Dojkabacteria > SC72 > SC72 > UBA2177. The sequence goes on along the minus strand of CAYVNA010000006.1, from coordinate 7,613 downwards.
CAGGGATGGAGTTTAGTTCTAGTTGCAGTTATAGTTCTAACTTTGTTCGCAATCTTTGTCTTGAAGAGGATTAAACTACAGGCGAATGTCTCAAAGAATATATTTCTATTTATTTTAATAGCTGTTATCTCTACTGCTATCCCAACTATCCTATTACAGATCCCTGCCTTAACGAAACTTGTTATCCCTGAGAGTATGAATATTGTTTCCCAAATATCCCTAGGAGCAGATGTCTCGTGGATAATAGCAGCTTCTGTTTTCGTAGAGTCTTTTGTTAGGGGAATATTTGGTATGGGTGTAGATACCTACTCAATCTCTTATTATTTATATAAGCCTCTAAATGTCAATCTAATCGCTTTTAATAATGTAACCTTCTATTACGCGGGAAGTGAGGTGTTTACACAGTTTGCGAATGGTGGATTGGTATGGTTATTAGTATGGTTTTTCTTCGGTTTTCTAATCCTGAGATCCCTACTATCCGATATCAAGGATTTCAAGACAAATTCTGACCATATGAATATTTGGAGAGTGTTTATGTTGGATATCCTTCTACTCGTTATATACATTTCGTCTTTCCTCTCAGTATATTCCATCATTATCACATTTATACTTCTCTCCCTAATATCCATGAGAGCTATACTGGTGGATAGGCTTCGAAAGAATACTGAGGATAGATTTGTTTTTAAATTCTGGGCCGTGAACCAGAAAGTACTATCTGGTGAAAACAAGTCACTACAAAATATCAATATCTTTTTAACTATAGTGGTGTCTTGTATTTCTTTGGTAATTTTTGGTTTCTGGACTTCAAAGAGTATCTCTTCGATATATGTACTGAAGGCAGAATCTTTCTTCGTACAGGAGAGCAATAAGTATGGGGAAGGAGTAAATCCAACCTTAGAGGAGAGAGAAAAGTTTGTTGATTCTATGGCATATTACTACTCGCAGGCTTCGAAGTTTGATGGGAACAACCCTCTATATAGCAGGAAGCAAGGATTAATGTATTTGGAAAGAGTAGGTATTGCCGCAGAGAGATATTCTGATGAGAGTAGTGATCAAGAGTCCATGAATCAAATTATTAGGGATGTTGGGGTGTGGAAGAACTATGTGATAGACTCAACAAGGAAGAGTATAGATATCTCTCCAAATGTTTATTCTAATTGGGAGGCAAGGTCACGTGTTTACCTTGGACTTGTAGGAATGGGTTTCTATGACTATACTCCTGATGCGGTATTTTCCTTAGAAAAGGCTATAGAGCTAAATCCTTTGAATTTTGAACTTCATTACAGTATGGCTCAAGCCTTTATCATAAAAGGTGAAAAGGATAGTGCTTTAGCATCTCTTACGAAGGTTTTAGGTATTAATCCTCAGCATATTCCCTCAATTCTCTTGGCTGGGGAGATAAATAAAGAGAAGGGTAATATTGATATCTATGAGTCATATCTCACAGCCGCTAAGAAGATTCTAGAAACACAGGGAAATACAAATGTTGATGTATATGATGAAATCTCTAAACAGCTTAATAGTCTAAATCATGTAGTAGATTCTTCAGAGGAGGAGGTCTCTGAATAAAAGGGTTTTCCTCTAAACATACAAATACCAAATATCGGAATGTCTTTGCTGTAGGTATTCTTTATTACCTCTACGGCCTTGTTTATTGTCGAACCTGTCGTTACAACATCATCAAAAATGGTAATACCAGAATAATGGGAAAGATTGATAGAGTTGTTTACTCTAAAACCCCCAGTGCCTTCAATCAATCTCCTCTCCCTATCCTTCATGGATTGGTGCCCCCCGTATTCATCCCTATACAGCAGATCCTCTCTATAGTCTAAGCCTAGATGTTTTGACAAATCTTTAGAAATACTACAGACCTGATTGAATCCCCTCTCTGAATATCTTTTCTTGGATATTGGCATACTTACGAGCAAAGTATTTCTAATAACGTTTTTAAAACTCGTTCTAGATATACACTCTATGAAGAATTTAGAGAGAGAGTCCTCTAAATCACTAACATATCGGTATTTGAGTAACTTTAATATCTCAGAAGAAATCTCATTATATTCCCATCCAACGAAAAGAGAATCCAAACAAAAAACATCTTTACAAACATCATGTGTCTTATACATTGGGGAAATTCTTCTACAAACATAACATTCGGGAAGATTTCTTTTGAAATATTTCTTACATCTTTCACACAAGTACTCTCCTTTCTTGCTACAAACAATACAGCCCCTAGGAAATATAGCATCTAGTAATATACCCATATATATATTATCCTTATTAACAATTAAATAATTATTAATTGATAAAAAGAAGAGTTTAAATTATCATATTAGTCGTTCACATCCCATCAAAGATAAATGTTGAAGATACTACAGAAGAAAAATGGAATATTTTTTGTAATGCTCCTCCTACTTGTTACCAAAGTATTAGGATTCTTTAAACTGAGAACAATTGCTCAGCTGTTCGGGGTCTCGCACGAACTGGATATCTTTTGGGCAGCATTTACAATCCCTGATATGCTTTTCATGGTTCTTGTAGCAGGATCCATAAATGCGGCCATAATACCGATATTCTCGGACATCTTCTATAAAAAAGGAAAAGAAGAATTAAACAAATTCTTCAATCATCTGACACTCTTGATCTCAGTATTTTGTATACTCATTGCAGCCTTGGTATTCATCTTTACACCACAGATAACAAATTTCCTCATCGAATCACACTCACTACAACAAATACTGAACTTCTCCGATAGGATATCGAGCGAAGACTTCGATCTCTTTGTATCCCTAACAAGAATCATGATGATATCTCCTGTACTACTTGCTATCAGTAGTATGCTCACAGGATATCTTCAGGTTAGGAAACAATTCTTTGTTACTTCCCTAGCTCCTCTCTTCTATAATCTTGCTATGATGGTTGGCTCCATAGTACTTGTTTCAGTATTCCATATGGGAGTTGAGGGAATTGCAATTTCCGCTGTTATTGGATCCTTTCTTCATTTCCTAATTCAGATCCCCCAATTCAAGAGATACTATGATACAAAATTCCAAGTAGGTATAGGTACATTGATAGATAGTTTCAAAGATACTCAAACATACAGAGCTCTTAAACTTGCTATACCAAGAACGATTGGAATATTCGGAGAGCAAATAAATGTCGTTATAAATACACTCATCAGCTTCTCCTTGGCATCAGGAGCCCTCAGTGCATATAAATTTGCCCTTAGTTTACACCTATTCCCCATAAATATAATCGGGAGTGCAGTTGCACAGGTAGCCTTACCAAATCTTGCAGAAAGTTGTGAACAAGAAGACAAGTTTAAAGAGGTTTTGAATAAGGCTATTCAAGTATCCCTATTCTTAATACTTCCAATTGTTTCCACACTATTAATCCTAAGGTTGCCACTCGTTCGTCTAGCCTATGGAACTGGAGCCTTCGACTGGAGAGCAACTATCCTCACAGCATGGTGTCTTGTATTACTAAGTCTCTCTGTCATAGGGCAGACAATAGTTCAGATACTCCTTAGAGCATTCTATGCATTGAAAGAAACCTGGCTACCCCTAATAGCTATAACTATTGGAATAATTGTTAACATTAGCTTAGCATTCTTCCTCACTAACTTCTTTAGTCACTACTATGACTGGAGAGACATAGTAGCTCAGATCTTTTTCCAGATGACGGAATCAAATCCGAAAGAATTACTAGATGTTGTTCTCTCATTCTTTAATGACTTTCTCCGATGGTCTACAACCAGAGGAGATTCAGACATGGCAGTCGGTGGATTGTCCTTGAGCCTTAGTATTGCATACATAATGGAGATGGTAGCTCTAACAATACTTTTAAACATTAAGAGGAGAGTATTTACATGGAAGGACTTTGTAGCTCCAACAGTAAAGAAATTGATCAATACAACCCTAATGTGTATAGGGATGTATTTCGTTTTTAAACTCTTCGATTTCCAACTTGATACTACCAGAACAATCTACGTTATCCTCTTAACTGTTGTAACGACGGCATATGGCTTCATCTCATATCTAATCGGTTGCAAAGTATTTAGAATAGAGGAGATATCCATAATTGATGAGCTATGGGATGACATAAGGAGGAGTATTCTGAGAAATGAAGAAACTAAAGAAACTGTTTAAAGTATTTTTATTAATTATTTCTATTTCCTTTCTGCTAATACTCTTGTATAGGGTATCCTCCTATTTTACCTGGGAAAGAGAATTCAAGGAGAACTCGGATGGCAATGTCCTTTGCTTTTCTGAGATAGAAAGCATTAGTGTAGATGAGAAGATAAGGAAATTTGCATTGTCTAGAAATATTGTTGAACATATGACTTTCTCTCAAGGAGAAGTAGTATCTGTATTGAAAGACAGTATCTCACTGCCTGGAGGTATTGTCTTAGAAAACATATGTACCTCTATAAATAAGGGGAGATTAACATTATTTCTAAAGTATTCTCTAAAGAGAGTTTCTCTTCCTTGGGTAGCTTTAGAAATATCAAAAGATAATAGAGAGACGGCAGAAATATATTTGAAAAGTATGTCCATAGGGGATTGGATTCTTCCTAAAGTCTTCTCGAAGAAGGCTATAGAGGAAATTAACTACGGAATATCAGAAGGTATTATAACGGTTAACGAGAACAAATTTCTTGGAAGAGGTATTCAGAATGTAGAGTTTCTAGAAGGGAGTATTGTAATAAAGGGAAATCTAGAATAAATATTTCAAGCTCTTTACGTTTCTCTTTCTCGTATGATACAATCATTGGCAATCAATAAATTAATCTGCTAACTTGTATGGCAAAAAGTATAAAAGTTCAACCTCTTGGAAAAAGAGTTCTTGTTAGCCCAGATGCAGTAGAAGAAAAAACTGCTGGTGGACTAGTTCTTCCCCCTAGTGACGATCAGAAACCTGAGACAGGTGTAATAGTCAAGCTAGGTACAGGAAAGTCAAAGGGAAAAGATGTTTCATTTAACGTTTCTGTTGGAGATAGGGTCTACTTTAAGAAATATTCTCCAGATGAGATAGAAGTAGATAGTGAGAAATATTTTCTTTTAGATGAGGACGATATCCTCGCAGTTATTAAGTAATTAAATTAACTAGTACTACTAATATGGCAAAATCAATAATATATAACGAGGAAGCTAGAAGAGCTTTAAAGTCTGGTGTAGACACTATTGCAAATGCTGTTAAGACAACCCTAGGTCCTAAGGGGAGGAACGTAGCAATTGCGAAGAGTTTTGGTTCTCAAATAATAACAAAAGATGGAGTGACTGTGGCGAAAGAGATAGAGGATAAGGATCCTTTTAAGAATGTTGGAGTAGAAATGATAAAGGAAGCATCTAGTAAGGTAAATGATGTAGCTGGTGATGGTACAACAACTGTAACAGTTCTTGCTCAAGCTATAGCTGCATCTGGTTTTAGGAATGTCTCTGCTGGTTCAAACCCAATTTCTCTAAAGAGAGGTTTGGATAAGGGAACAGATTTGATAGTGGAAGAGTTGAAAAAGACAGCAAAGAAGATTTCTAATAAGGAAGAGATAGCACAGGTTGCTACAATCTCTACAAATAACGATAAAGATTTAGGAGAGATGATCAGCAATGTGTTTGAGAAGGTTGGTGGTGATGGTGTTATAACTGTTGAAGAAGCAAAAGGATTCAAAGATGAAGTTGAATATACAGAGGGCATGGAATTTGACAATGGGTATGTTAGTGCATATTTTGTAACAAACCCAGAGACTTTAGAAGCAGTTATGGAGAATCCATATATCTTTGTTACAGACAAGAAGTTATCTAATCTCCAAGATATTCAGGCAATGGCAGAGAAAGTCCTAGGAGCTGCTGATAGGCCTCTTGTGATAATAGCTGACGATATCGAGAATCAGGCATTGGCAACCTTAGTAGTTAATAAATTGAGAGGAACTCTTGATGTAGTCGCAGTTAAAGCTCCTGGATTTGGTGATAGAAAGAAAGAGATGTTGAAAGATATTTCTGTTCTAACAGGTGCCGATTATATCTCCGAGGAAGTAGGGAAGAAGCTTGAGAGTGTAGAAATCTCTAACCTAGGATCTGCTAAGAAAGTGATAGTTACAAAAGAGAAGACAATAATTGTTGAAGGTAAAGGAGATAAGAAGGAAGTGGAAAGTAGAGTTAAAGAAATAAAAGCTCAGATAGAGATTACAACCTCTGATTATGACAAGGAAAAGCTTCAAGAGAGACTTGCTAAGATATCTGGGGGAGTAGCTGTGATTAAAGTAGGTGCAGCTTCTGAAGTTGAAGCAAAGGAGAAGAAGATGAGAATAGAAGATGCAATTAACGCTACAAGAGCCGCTATAGAAGAAGGAGTTGTTGCAGGAGGTGGATTGGCACTTCATAATGCAAAAAGTGTATTATCAAAAGTCAAATTAGAGGATCGTGATGAACAATTAGGTATAGAGATTCTAAAAAGTATCTTGAGTGAACCTCTAAAGCAAATTGCTGAGAATGCTGGGGAAGATGGTGCAGTAATAGCAGCTAATTGTAAGGGAGAAAAAGGATTTAATGCTAAAACAGGAGAATATGTAAATATGATAGAAGCTGGAATAATAGATCCTGTGAAAGTTACAAGATTGGCATTAACAAATGCAGTATCTGTTGGTTCTATGTTAATAACAACGGAAGCTGTAGTTGCAGATATCCCAGAGGAGAAGGACTCAAAACCTAGTATGGGAGCAGATATGGGTGGTATGGGAGGAATGATGTAGTATCTGTAATCAGGATTACAAAGGGGAGTACAGGTTACTCCCCTTTTTTATAATATAACTTCAAATGCAAGGGCCTTCCCTAGTATCTCTTCATCTTTATGATTCTCATAATCAAAGAAATTAAGAGATCCATCTCTTGTTAATACAGTATCCCCCTTTACTACCTTGCTATTAGGAGAGATGAACAGATAACCCTTTCTATTTAGTCCATCAATATTTATCTCCAGAAGAGAACTATCAATAACAAAACACTTCTCATCCCTCTCTAGTATCCAGTCAGGAGCTATATAGTACGTATATACAGGAGTATTCATAAAATCCATATCCTCTGGCAAGAAGGTAAAAAACGGTACTCTATTTATCTCCTCCCTCTTTACTCTCTGGGGAGAAGAGCTTAATAAGTCTGCTACATCAACCTCTAAGACCTTGGCTAATGCATTCAACTGCTTCATTGGAGAGCTATATCCTCTCTCGTATCTAGAAACCATTTCCCAAGTCTTCCCAATACGGTCAGCCAACTCTCTTTGGGTCATTCTTTTTCTCTCTCTGTATATCTTTATATTTTCACCTATGTAATTCTCTTCCATATACATAGATTCTATTTACATATCTCAAACTATGGAATAGAACACAATTCCATAATAAGGACATAAGATGTCTTCTGTAATCGAAATGTAATAACAAGAATGTAGTATATAAGAGTGAAGGAATTAAAGAGAATAGAAAAACATTTAAAATTATTGGGAAATAGAGGCTATCTCTATGAAAAAGACATAAAGATATTGCTTAAGGAAATAAGTGATTTAAGAAGATCTATTGGAAACAATGTCTAACCAGTTGTCCTTAATCCACTCATCTGCAAGTT
>CAYVNA010000005.1:0-46954 GCA_964452735.1 uncultured Candidatus Saccharibacteria bacterium | reverse complement strand
TTGTTGTATTGGAGTTGTTGGTGTATTTGATTGACCAATGCTTCCCTGAGAGTATGTATTGGTTGCTTGGGTTGTAGCCTCTACTGTTTGTCTATTGAATAGTCCTTGGCCTTGATTGAACAGTGTTGTTACTATGGCTGAACCTATTAAACCTGCTGTAGCACCTCCGAGGTAGGAGTTCATGGCACGACAAACTTTAGCAACTTTATTCCAAAGGTTGTATCTTTTCTGTAGTTCTGCCTTGACCTCTGGATTTTCCTCCATTCTTATCTTACTTTCGAGATATCCTGTATTTCTCAATGCTAGTTTATTCTCTACTAGATAGGACATCCCCCTTACAGCAACTACTGCAGCACCACATACTAATGATGCTTGGACTCCTCCTATTAATCCTGTTGCTCCACCTACTATAACGCCAGCTACTAGGGCAGCTCTATTTATATTTCTCTCTCTTTTTCTTTCTTCTATCTCTTGTTCTATATTTTGTTCTATCTCTTGGAGCGGAGTTTCTTCAACAGCTGATTGTACTTGGGGTTCTGGTTCTCCATTTCTTAATCTAGTTATGTATTCTATCAACTGTTCCCGAGTCATATTATCTAGATCAGGTTGTTCTGTCTCATTAGTGTTTGTTAGAGGAGCGATGTGGTCTTGGTTAGCTCCATTATCTAAATCTTCAGGAATTGGACTATCCAAATTATCTTCTATGCCTGTTTCTGTTGTTTCTGGGATATCAGAGTTTAGAGTATCATTTGTATAGTTAGGATATCCTCTCTGTGATTTTAGTTCCTCAGCCATTACATCCATTCTTCTTAATGCAGCTTGTCCTTCTTCTGAGAGACCTCCCGAGAAGGGTCTAGGAGGCAGTTTTACATATTCATGATCTTCATCTCCCTCTTCGGGTGTCGGTAACCCTTTGTTATTTTCCATTGGTCTCTCCCCTGCCATTGCTATTTCAAGAGCAGTTCTAGCAGGTGTTGTTGTACTATTCTCTTCGATAGGAGGTTCAGCTAGAGGTTCTATTGGGGGTTGTGATATCTCTTTTTGGTATCTTTTGTAAACTTTTGAATTCTCATCTATTACTCCACCCATTTTTTGAGATATCCCCGATTCTTGAAATGCATTATATCTAGCTCTTTCTTCGGGAGTCATTGCTTCTCCAAGAGAATTAAAGTTATCTTTTATCTTTACAGGGTTGTTCCAATAGTTTTGTTTAACAGTATTTATGTCAGTATTCTGAACTCCTGGTGTAAAATCCTCATGTGTTTCTTGAACTACTTCGTTATGTCTTACCTTTGTTTGATCAAGGAAGTTATTTAATTCCTCGACTCTACCTTTACTTTGATTTAAATATGCTTGCTTTACTGCCTTTTCTACTTCTAGATCTGCAATTTGTTTTGGTGTTGGTGTCTCCCCAGTATTCCCTGTATCGATAATTTGACCAAATTGATCATGTGTCATAGTTGTAGGTATTAATTTACATAACCTACCTAGGATATTGGGGCAGGTATATATATAATCTACCTATTTAAGTAATTAGTGTCAAGAAAGAGATTGTTTTTATAAAATAGCTAATTCTTTCTCTTCGTAGTATTTCCTAAATTTTGAATAGCATTAGAAATATTTTTTAGTTGTTTTCTCCTGTCCTCCTCTCCCCCATTTTGAACTCTCATATATTCCATTTCAAGATAATCATGTACAACTGCTGAAAGCTGTTCTATCTTCTCACAAAGAGACTCTATACTTTCCGGACTATTTCCTTCCTGTTGCTGAGGTATATTTTGTACTGACTCTTCGGATGTATTCATAATAGGTACTGTGGGTTGTTCAGGAATGGCTCCTCCTTGGATAAACTGATTTTCAAATCCCCCTTGTGTATGAGAACTATCTATTTCATTCGGCATAATAGGTTATTGTACAAATTATTCTTATCAGTTTACTTTCAACTACTTTCTAAGTCAAGAAATACCCCACCTTAACACTATAGGTCTTCTATGGTATAATATCTCATCTTAATTTAGTAAGCATTAAATGAAAAACTTAACGGTAGTAATACCAGCTTACAACGAAGAAAAGAGAATTAGAAAAACCTTAGAACAGGTTGGTGAGTACTTTGTTACTCAGAAAACCAATGTAGAGGTTCTAATTGTTGTTAACAATACTACAGATAGAACTGTAGAGATTATTAAACAATTACAAAAGAAATATCCATTTATTAAATACACTAATATACATAAAGCTATTGGTAAGGGAGGTGCATTATCTGTTGGTTTTAGAAAAGCTTCTGGTAAATATGTAGCATTCATGGATGCAGATGGTGCTTCTTCTGTAGCTCAATTGAACAAGTTATACAGAAGAATATCTAGAAACAATGATATTGATGTAGCTATAGCTACTAGATATGCAAAAGAATCTAGAATTAATGGTTTACCAATGTACAGAAAGATACTTTCTAGAATGTTTAACTTAGTAACTAGATCGGTATTCTCTCTTCCATATGAGGATACGCAGTGTGGTTTGAAGATATTTAAAAAGGAGTATGCTCATTCTATGAGCAAGATGATCATATCTAAGAAATGGACCATAGACTTAAACTTGTTACTTCTTTCTAAATACTTAGGTCTTAATGTTGTGTCTGTCCCTATTGTTTGGTCTGAGAAAGGTAATTCTACATTAAATGTTAAGAAGGCTTTTAAGGAGGTTGGTGTGGAGTTGTATAACCTAAAGATGAATGAGATTAAGTATGTTCTTGATATAGATAGTAAGTTGTTTTCTACAAAGAATTGTTATTCATACAAGGCTATGGTCCTGTAACCTATAGTATTGACCTCTCGGTCGGATATTTGGTATAATATATTAGGATTTAAAACTTGCTCATTTAAAAACCTATACCCCCTATTCCACTTCATATAGAAGATTCATACAAGAGAATTTGTTTATTCTTTTTTATGTCTTTTCTATTTAATAGATAAGACTAGTTCTTTAAAAAGAGTTCTTATATTGTAATGAGTGTATATTTATATACCTCTATATTACATATATTAACTCACCGGTGGTATATAGAAGCTAAAGACAACATCTTTTTCATTATTTTGGAGTAAGTACACTTCACCCATCTTAGTATTTCATTTAAATAGATATGGAATATTGATATGGGTGAAGCTGAAAAGCTTACAAAAATTAGAATCCTGGAGGATAAAAAATGAAAAAAATGATTTTAGTCGTATTGGTAATTTTCATGCTGAGCATGAGCGCGTGCAGCCCGAAGATCGCAAGACCGGAAGAAGGTTGCAAGTGGTTTGAAACTACGAATGCTTGCCTGGATCGCCTCAATGGAGATATCCCGGTTAGCTGGAAGGATGCTGTTGTTTACGCACAGGATGGTTCGGGTCCGGAAGATCCTTCGACGGATTTTGAAACGGATCAAACCGCAGTTGATCACGCAAATCGTCTGATTGTGGAAAATGCGAAACTTGATGTTCGTGCATGTTTCCCCAGTATCAATGATGAGGATTGGCGTAATGTTGCTGACTGGGCTAACCAGTGGGGTTCGGATTCTCCGACCCGTATTGAATGGCAGGTCAATGAGTCAAGATGTTCATGGGTTTTCCCAGGGAATATCACAGACCCAATAGGTCAGGATGATTACGAGGAATTACTCGTTATCCTGACTGAAGCAGGTTTGACGGATACGTGGTTTGTAGCTGGCGAAGAGGGTCAGGAGTTTGGTCGTGTGACTTATGAAGAAATTGTGAGTGTCGATCGGACATTTAACAGACTTCATGTCTACGGCCCTCAATTGGCAACCATGCCTGTTTCTACCAAGTAGCTTCACCCACCCACCGGTACGACGGAGATCACTTTGTTTGCCCTAAAAAGCAGAAAAAAACATTGTGATCTCCGTACGACCCCCTTTAAAAATTTTTTTCCCTTTGTAATTTTTCTTTTTAAAAAATACATATATAATAAAATATGTTAAAAACATATTTTAAAAAACACTCCAAACTATTAATATACCTAATAGGACTATTACTACTCAGTACTCTACTCTATTTCACAATACTTAGACATGAAGGATACATATACTACTGGGATCTAAGTGGTGCATTTGATTTTAGAAATCCATTTGGACAATACTTTAAAATATATACACCATGGGATGGTATTAGCTTAGGAGTTAAGAATAGAATACCATTGGTATCCTTAATATATCTAATATATCTACCATTTAAATGGTTAGGATTTAGCAATTATGTAGTTATTAAAATAGCTATAGTATTACTATTCCTAGGATCATACACCACATTCTATATACTATTTCCTAAATTACTAAGCATATTTAGAAAAGGAGACTACCCTGAGAAATACATAGGAATATGGTCTATGATACTAGGACTACTATACACATTCATACCATTCTATACATACAGAATATCTCAACTACACCTCTTTTACATGAGTATATTCTATCCACTACAAGTATATTTCTTTATTAGGATATTGAATTGTGGAAGGATAGAGAAAAGAACAATACTATTCTTTGTACTAACTATGTTCTTTGGTCTAACCTCCCCCAACCTAATATTCTTCAACCTAGTTACATTTGTAGTCTTCTTCATTGTCTTTTTAATATCAAAGAAATTCAAATGGAAAAACATCAAACATGTTATATATTCTCTAGTTATTGCCTCCATTGGGAGTCTTTTTGTTAACCTATACTGGATTATTCCGTACTTTCTGATGGGTTCCCCTACCCCAGGATATGTAGTGAGTAATAGTATGGTGGATATGCTATCCCAAGGTACATCCCTATTTAACTTCCTCGTAGGACAAGCTGAATGGTTTGTAGGACAAGGAGATATTGGAGTACTAGATCACCTTAATCCTCATATTGTCATTGTACAGGTAATCGGTATTATCCTCTTCTATGCTATCGCTATCTTCAGCCTATTTAAATATGTAACTAGATCATACAGGTATGTAATACTGGTATTTCTCTTGATGAGTGCATACTTAGTATTAGATATGATGCCATATCATAATGAGGTATTTGGTTTCTTAATATATTCTCCAATAGGATGGGTATTTAGAGAGATAAATAGAATATCTTTCTTATGGTATTTCTGGATATATCTTGTTTTCTCATTTGGTATATACAGACTATTTCTTTACGTAATTAAAAGTAACGACATATCAAAATTCTTGAAATGGCTTTATATACCCATTACCATACTCCCAATATTCATATACTTCTTACCTATTAATACAAAGATATTCCAGTATCTAAAACCGATACAAATAGATTCCTCCATACAGGAAGTCTTTGATTTAGTTGAGGAAGACAACGACTTCTTCTCTGTATTGTACTACCCTCGTGTTGACTACTACAAAATACCTTGGATGGAAGAGAAGTTTGAGATAGCTGATTCTGAGGAATACAAATGGCTCACATACAACTCTCCTAAACCATCAGTATATTTGGATAGTGTAATACCTAATGCTAAAACATACCAAGCACTACTAACAGAATACCTGTATGAAGAAAGGGAGAATTTAAAGGATATTGGAGGACTACTAAATAACTCTGGAGTTAAATATATCGTTATAAGGAAGGGTGCAGAACCTATAAATTTGTCAAAAGACTATGTAAGGGCAGAGATAATATATCCAATGTATCTGTATCTCTCAGGTAACAAAGATTTCGAATTAGAATTAGAGAATGACTACTATACTGTATACAAGAATAGGGCTTTTAGGAGTGTTGCTAACAATAAAGAGAACACAATATATTCTGTAAGCTCCTTTAATATATTAGAACATCTTCCTAATAGTATAACCAATGATTTCAATATTAGATTTTGTAATTTCGCTGAGACATGGGATTCATGTTTCAAAGATGATTCCAGAGAGAAGTTCTTCATAAAGTATGAAGGGGAATCATATCCATATCTCTCACTATTATCCTCTGAAGAGAAGAATAGCTATGGATACTACCTCTATGACGCTACATTTGAGCATGGTATTAATGTTGATTGGGGGAGAGCATCTTTAGTCGATAGTGTGAATGGGGAATTTAGGAATGTATTAAGAAAATATGATATCCACTCTTGGAATTTTGATATTGTAGATAAGGTTGTATATTCAGATAGGCCATTTGTTGAGAAGGAGGAGAATAAGGAGGAATACACATCATCTATTTCATACACCAGGGAATCATCCTGCATCGGAGAATGTTTTGTATATGCAAATATTTTGTATAGTCATATTGGAGGAGATCTGTCTATTGAGGTCAATGATATTAAGAAAGATATTAACACAGTGAGCGATTTCGAAATGTTTAAATGGGTTGAGTTAGGAAGTCTGTCTTTGGAGGAGGGGGAAAAGGTAATGATATCTTTGGATAATAAAGAAAGCTTTGCAGCTGTAGGGGGTATATTGGTATTCCCTAAGGATATTGTTGAGAGATTGAAGCTCGAGATGTCAAAATATACAGTTATAAATGTCCCGTATGAAGGTATTCTTGATGAGGAAGAGTTTGGATTATTTAAAAGCACTTGTGAATTTAGAGTTCTCTCATATGACGGAGATAGTCTAGAGGTAGCTAAGAATAGTGCCTGTGGAGATATAGATTCTCTCTATCTTAGTAACTACAATTTTGAATTTAAAGTCTCCCAAAACAATACAAATACATATAATATCTCTTTGGATTCCTCTATGGATTATGCAATATGGTTGTTTTTAATAGGTACTGTATTTATAATGGCTTTGGGATTCCTACTCTTAGTTTTCTAAGTACCTAACAAAATTATCCATTTGTTTTCCCCATTCAAAATTCTTGGCCCATTCTAACCCCTCTCTCTGTTTTGAGGTATATATCTCACTTCTCCCTTGAATATCCTTGATAGTCCTATCCCAAGTCTCTTGCAATGTAGTATCTACAAAATAACCAGTACTATCCTTAACACTATCTGCTAAACCTGGAACTCTATAACAGATTGTTGGAGTGGCAGAAGCAGCAGCCTCTATTATGGTTATCCCCCACCCCTCTTTTCTAGAAAACTGTACATGAAGATGAGCATCTCTTAATAATCTTGTTTTTTCTTCATCGCTAACATACCCAAGGAAATTAACATACTTCTCTAGATCCTTCTTCTTAACTAAATCTTTCAACCTTTCTTCATCATCGCCTTTTCCTGCAATATCAAGCTTGATATTCTGAATCCCCAAATCCCTTACGGAGTGATCAATCATCTCGATAGCCTCATGTATATTCTTTGTATTCCTTACTCTCCCCACCGAGAGGATATTTACACAATCTGAGGGCTTCTCTATTGAGCTACTAATTGGAACCTCTATACCGTTATATATGATCTGAATGTCATCCTTTTTGAAACCTAGGTCAAGAAGTTCATCTAAACTCGAGGGGGAAACAGTTACTACCTTCTTCCCTATGTATGTCCTTGTAACTTCGCTTCTGAAGAAATTCGCAATTAAAGATCCTAGTATATTCCCAAATTTCTTCTTCCATTCCACATCTTGTATGTGGTGTATTATGGTCAATGTATCATCATGTAGCTTTGGTACATAGAAAGGAACAGCATTGAAATTCTCTATTAGTTTGTATGTATCCTTCTTAAGATATTTTTTGAAATACATTGGAAATTCCAAATGAAGTGTAATAGCGTTCCCCCTCCTTATATATCTAATATTGTCTATGACTTCATCATCTTTTGAACCTGTATACCTCTCTGTGAAAAATACTACATCATATCCTGAGTCTCTTAATTTCTCTGCAACTTTAGTTATATATACCTCTGCGCCACCCTGCATAGGATGCCATTGATCTCTCCATCCAACAATAACTATCTTCTTATTCTCTTCCATATATATCAAAATATTTATTAGAATTAATTAATACAAAACCATCTAAAACATCACTATACTGTTCCTCTGTTTGAACGCTTCTGTCATATACCACATACTCTATATCATCAGGTACCACCCTACTCTCCAAAACATCTTGATATATATATGATGTCTCATATAGGTTGGCAGCATCAACGACCTTTGAGCTATTTAAATATGAGATGAAGTCTGAACCGTAGTATCCCCAATCATACTCTCGCATATATAGTTTCTGAGGTTCGGGAAGGATGAGTATAGCTGAATCCTGTGGAATCTCAAGATATTCGTTAGGGATATTTACTAAGGTTTTTGAACTTAACAGATTCCCATTTAAGACAGGGTAACAGTATATGGCCATAGTTATTAATAATACAAAAGGTATTGAGTATTTTAGTAGCATATTCTTACCCTCTAATACCTTCTCTACCGTGTATGAAGAAAGAATTACCAAAGGGACAATATATATTGGCCACAGCTTACTAGATGCCCATCTCAAAGCACTAGAAAGGTATGGGACACTCTCAATAATAGTTATGCCATACTTACTAGATATTAATATGAAGAAGATGAAGAGTATTGTTAGGAAGATAATTCTCTTCTCCTTCTTTATGAATATTGCCATCAAAGCAAATAAAGAGGGAACAATTCCCATTAGTATGTATGATATATTCTCTCTATACAAACCGTATTGTTCAAATACAGGGATATTGTCAACATCATGTAACTCAGTCCATCCGAGAGAGAAAGAGAGTGTGTGGAGAAGAGAGTTTGTTTTCTCTGAAGCTATAATGTCTTTGGTAACGGTTGGCATGAAAGGATTGCTTAGTAATTCTTCAATATATTTGAGAAGATTGAAAAGTATGAATGTTGTATCTCCATTTACTATTTGAATGGTCTGAAGTGTTCCCAACCAGAAAAGTACTATACTTAAGAGCCATACGGCTAAGAATTTCCAAGAGGTTTTTGTATATATTATTTTGGTTAATGCAATGACCTGAATGATATACATCCCTAGTGCAACGATATTTAGAGATACTGTTAGGAAAGAGATTGAGAATATGATTAGGAATATCCAATCATAATATCGTTTTGTTTGTTTCCCTAAGAAGTAAATCAAGAAAGGGACACTTCCATATGCAGATATGAAAAGGAAGTTAGGTTGTGTGAATATCCAAAATGTTAACATGCTGGATATTAGTACCAACGATCCTATCAATGGAGTTAATTGTTTCTTGGAAATACTCTTTAAAACGAAAAACATCCCTAATATACCCATTATGAAATTTGAAAATACATATGTATTTGAAATAATCTCTGGTGATAGATTAAGGTTATATAGGGCTGATATGAAAGGTAATTGGAATACAATTCCCCCATATATTATCGATGATGTCCCCTTTATCCTTTCTAATACAATACTTGGATCAAAATATGGAGATGCATTATCCAATCCAATGATCATCATATTAGGATGGATGTTAATAGCTATGAGGGATAGTACGATGACTAACAGTGTCATAAGTCCCCAATTCTTCTTGAAGATTTGTATCATAGAGAAATATTAACATAATGTATAGAGAAACAAAAAGGTCCTCTTTCGAGGACCTTCTGCTTACTTGGCAAATTTGTTTTTTAATACCTGAGAGAATGTCATCAATGTAACACCTCCTAAGTATGATACAGCTCCTAATAGAGCTATGGATTCTATATCACCAAATCCTGTTGGAACTGGGACATGAGGTCCATAAGGACTATATGAACTTGTACCGTCTGCTAGTACTGGAGATACTCCTAGTGCTAGAGTTGAAAGAGCTATAAAATTACCAAGTAAAAGAGTTTTTATATTCTTCATAATATGATTTTATAAATTTAACTCTTTACTAGGACAATTATATCAATTATCAGGGGAAAAGGCAATACTATGGGATATGGGGTGGTATCCTAGTTCTGCTATAATAAGTTATGCCAGAGACACCAGATACAATAGAAATAAACAGTTTAAGTGTCCAACCAGCTAATATAAAAGATCCAAAGAGCATTATAATCCCCCAATATGTCACAGAGGGAATGCTTGAAAGAGGAAAGGAAGCATTGTCGAAGGTATCTGAAGTCTTTCCAAATGAGAACCTTGGACTTAGTCTGCACCTCGGTGCAGTCATTTCTCCTAAACCAATAGTAGAATCCGGTATCCCGATTACCTCTATCGATACTCCAAGTACAGCATATCCCACAGAAACTGTACAAAAGATTATATCTCGTCCATCGCAGGTATTGGATCATGTAGCATGGAGACTTAATTCTGCATTAGGTTTTACAAAAGATCAAGCAGAGGAAAATAGATTGAAGAGTTTGATAGGTGCAGAGAATATGAGTCCCTTTGGAGATACTCCATTTTTAAGACTCTCTCTAGGAGAAGATACGGAAAGATTGTTAAGGGGTGTTCCTCAGAACTGGAGCGTTGCTGTTGAATATGATTCTGAGAATGGTTTCAGTCTTGACCAGTATATTACAACGATTAAGAAGCTAAGGACTCAAGGGATTCATAATGTTGGGATATCTTTAGATCCTGCACATATCTTTGAGTACTTTAGAATAAATGAGGGTAGGAGTGCAAACGCAGAAGAAGGTACTATGAACTTTGTAACAAACATGATGAGAGATCCAAAAGCTGTACCAGTACTATCTGTTGATGTGAATAATATTGGTAGAGGAACAAAAACATATGGACAAACTCATGATGTCTTCTCAGAAGATCCAGCAATAAATATACAGGCGATTATCGAGGAATATAAAGGATATCTCAGCGGAAACAATAAAGAAGGTCGTCTATGTCTAGAATTCTCTCCAAGAGATTACAACCTTTTTGTTGGGGAAAAAGGAAGTCTCCTTCTCTCCAAAATAAAATCCTTTATTAGATAGCCCTCGCATATCTAAATATCCTTATAGGAGAGTTGAAGTATTTACATGTATAGAGTATCAAATCTGCATCATAATCAGTAATATATGTACTCTCCTCTCCCTTGTATATCTCATATACAAACTCTCTCTGATCCCATATTATAGAAACAATGTCCCCTATATCTGTTTTGGGAAGATTATAGAAAGATACAAGACTTCTCTCCTCCCTTGACCAATATGAATATCCAAACCTATGTGCGGCTATGATTATAGTTTTTTCATTATTTATAGGATCTCCGAATTCTGGAACCATCCAAGCTCCATTTGTTAATATTGAAATATAGTTATCACCCTTTTGGACAGGAGATATTACCCCTATCCTATCAATCTTCACATATGGATCTTTAGGTAATTCAGGATTAACTTCTGGAATACGACTCTGTGTAATAGAATCTTTGAGAATATCCTCTGAATCAAGAATATCCTCTGATATCCTCTCTATCTCCTGATCTGTAGCTTTTGGATTAATAGCATACCAAATATATGGTATTGTTGGGATTAGTATGAGAAAGAATCCCCCAATCAAGGCAATCAACCCGATACCCCCATATATACTACTAAGTTTTTTAACTATTTCCTTTCTGTCCATATTAATATAATAACACTATTTAATATCAAATTAATAAAAGATAACAAAATTAAGATCTTAGGGAAGATGCAGAATATCTCTACTCTTGATTTTCGAATTTACTTAAGGAGAAAAGATCAAAATCTATGGATTCTCTATGTCCTGTTTGTAGAGCTAATGCTGTCTCTCCAGCGAGGTAAAAACCTTTAGAAGAAAAATGTTTAACAACATTTAATAATATCCTCTGGTCTTTATTTAAAATTTCTCTATTCATTATTTTTCAAATATAGATCAACATAATTTATGACCATGGGAGATAAATTACACCTCCTATCCTCTTTTAGATCCTTATATACTTTGGTAAAGGATTTCCTGTACTTGACGATATTTTTAAATTGATTAATATCACCGTAGTTAAGAATACGTTCTGTTATTGCAAGATCACTTAAATCTCCAAGTTTATCTTTGTCAACATCCCAAAAGATCTTCTTGTTCTTTAAAGCTTCTCTTCTTAAAATCTCTGAATAATTCATCATACATATATTATATCAAATATCTAATTCTTTCCCCTTAAATAAATCTCCAAAATCATACCACTACTATGTATCTCCTGTGCATATGCCTTCCCTATATATCTATAATGCCAACTCTCATAACTATATCCAGTAGTACTCTCATACCCCTGAGGATAACCAATTATGAAACCATACTTCCACGCATTATTAGCTAACCATACACTCGCTTGTGTACTACTAAACACTCCCCCCAACCCATCCTGTATCTCAGAACTACTAAAATCAACAGCAGTACCTAACTGATGTTGACTATGACCAGGTCTAGCAGATATCTTGTCTGCTGCAGCTACACTACCCCCATTATATGATAACCAATAGTTATATGTGCTTTGTTGTACATAGAAGGACCTGTACCCAGACCTGATACTCAAATCAATTCCATCATTCTTTGCATCGTTAACAAGATCCTTCAAGTCATTAATTAGAATATTTCTTAAAAGAAAGCTCTCTCCTTTTCTGATTCCAGACAAACTAGCACTAACTAAATCCGAAGGAATATATGTACTAGGCAACTGATACTCCTTATTTACTAAAACCAACAGATCATCTCCACCTCTTTTTACTGCTTTTATATCCTTAGGATATTCCCACCATCCAGAAACAGAAGAAGAACTGTATGAAGGGGAACTTCCCTTAATTGCCTTTATATTATCCATGAGGATATCCTCTTGCACATACGTATTCCTCTGATTGTTTATCTTCTCTCTATCTTGTGTATATGCAACTGTATATGTATTTGCAGACAGTATGAATGACACAATTATGCTAAGAACTTCTATCATGCCAATATATTACTACATATGGTTGGATGTGGATAGGTAATGGATAGATAGTATTTTGAATACAAGCTTCACATACCGTTATCTAGGTCAGGAAGTATTTTGGGGGATCTATTAAAATATATACATGGCATTAACGAAGAAGGATATACAAATGATTCAGAAGATTGTTGATAGGAATATTCTTAAATATGTTCTAACTAAACCTAGTGCTTGGAATATAACGTATGAGGAATTAGAGAAAGAGATTGTTAAACTAAGGAAGGATATACCAGATGTAGAGATAATAAGGATGGAATAGCGTGTATTATGCTTGGAAGAATTGGGAGAGCCAAACAGGCGATGTTTTGCATATCTGACTCTCCCTGAAAGGGATCTTACCTTCTATAATAGAAGGTAAATCCCTCCTCCTTCATTTCCTCGGGAAGGTTTAAAACCTCCCCATTAGAGAACTGGGCTCTTAAGCCGAAGTTCTCTAAAACCAGTTCCCCTCCATGGGGAGAGTTAAAGAAACACTCTCCTCTTGCGAGGGGTTCAATATCTCCCGATATTCTGGGAGAAAAACGAAACTCTTCGGAGGAAACAATAATGTTCCTCCCTTCCCCGCAGACAATCTGCGGAGGTTCTCCCTCCTCCACCGAGGAGGAAACGACACACCCTGTCATACAGACCAGGGCAAAAATCAAACAAACAAAAAATGCTCTTTTCATTTTCTCCTCTTTCTTTTTCAATGAGATTAATACAATTATTAAAATATTAATAACTAAATAAATCCCATTGAAAATAATACACGCTATTTTCTATGTATAGAAATGAAATCATAAATACATAGCTGTTAAAGAACAACCATATATTATACTATAGGTTTGGGATTTAAAGAATAGCTACTGTAGCTACCCTATCCCCTCCATTAATATTCATAACCTTAACACCAGAGGTCTGCCTCTTAAGTGTAGGAACATCCTTTAGATTAGATCTAATAACCTTAGATTTCTCTGAAATAACAACAATCTCCTCATCCTTCTCTGAAAGAATCCTTGCAGATGCAATACTACCTGTCTTTTCTGTAACTCTAAATGTGAATATACCAGTACCACCCCTCTTTTGAACACCATATTCTTTTAGTAGCGACATCTTTCCATACCCATTCTCAGAAAGAGTAAGTAGTTGTTGGTTATCATTATCGACTATACCCATACCGATAACACAATCATCACTCTTCTTGAACTTTATTCCCGTTACCCCCCTTGTGCTCCTACCCATAGGTCTAACATCACTCTCCTTGAACCTAATAGATTTACCTTCCTTTGTTACTGTAATAACCTGATCAGCACCCGTTGTTGGCTTTACCCAAATTAGCTGATCCCCCTCCTCTAGCTTGATCGCAGTTAATCCATTCGATCTAATCTTCGAAAATTCTTTTAATTCTGTCTTCTTAACAACACCTTTCTCTGTTACCATTAAGAAATATTTGTACTCTTTTTGTTCTCCTCCCTCTATATCCTTAGAAATCTCCCCCTTTGGATTCCTTGTTAGTACCGATGTTACAACCTCATTTTGATCTAGCTGTATCAAGTTTACCAATGGGAGACCTTTAGCAGTTCTTCCAAGCTCTGGAATTTCAAATATCCTCAAGTTGTATACTTTACCCATATTTGTAAAGAGAAGTAGTTCATCATGTGTATTGCAAAGGAATGCGTGTTCTATGAAATCACCCTCTTTTGTTTCACCTCCAGATACACCCTTACCACCTCTATTCTGAGCTTTGTATGTATTTGGTGAGAGCCTCTTGATATACCCAGAATGTGTTATGGTTACCAATGTGTCTTCGGCAGCTACCATATCCTCTTCCGAGATCTCGTTCACTTTGCCTTTAATCACTTTTGTTCTTCTTTCGTCTCCATATCTTTCTTTTATCTCTTCAAGATCTGAATTTATGACTTCAAGTATTTTATCTTGACTCTCTAGAATACTGTTATATTCTTCTATCTTGGCTTGTATCTCCTTGTACTCATTTTCTATTTTCATCCTCTCCAATGCTGCCAATCTCCTTAACTGCATATCCAATATCGCCTGTGCTTGAACCTCTGTAAAGCCAAACTTATCCATCAAATTTGTCTTTGCGGTATCCTGTGTCTTAGATTTTCGTATAGTGTCTATTACCTCATCTAAGAGATCTAAGGCCTTCAAGAGACCCTCTAATATATGTCCTCGGAATCTTGCTTCTGCTAAATCAAACTCATATCTCCTTATCGTTACTAGTATCCTAAATGAAAGGAATAACTCCAATATTCTCTTTAATGGAAGAGTCTTAGGCTCTTGCTCAACCAATGCAATCATATTTGCATTGAATACCTTTTGCATCTCTGTATACTTATACAGTTTGTTTAGAACTGCCTTTGGTTGTGCATCTCTTTTAAGGATTACTACTACTCTCATTCCTTCTCTACTAGATTCATCTCGAAGATCAGCTATACCTTTAATCTTTTTCTCTTTGACAAGGTCTGCTATCTTCTCAATCATGTGAGCCTTGTTAACCTGATATGGTATCTCCGTTATTACAATTTGGTATCTACCCTGTTTACCTTCTACTATCGATGCTTTTGCTCTTTGAAGTATTCTGCCTCTTCCTGTAGCGTATGCATTAAGAATCTCTTGTTGGTCATATATGATCCCACCTGTTGGGAAATCTGGACCAGGTACTATCTCAATCAGCTCAGATGGTGTGATCTCGGATTTGAATTCAGGATATAGTATGGATTCTTTCTCCAAAAGAGCTTTCCTTAGATTATCAATGTTGTTTTGTAGCTCTATTTGATCTTTTATGACATAGTTTTCTAGATAGTCGGAGGGTTTGGAATTCAGGGTTGCAGGAATTACCTCCGTAGATTCTCTCTTTTTTCTTAACTCATTGTATATCGCTTCTCCTTCCCACTTGTTTCCTAGAGAGATCATCTTTTGAAGAGCATTAATTAGCTCTGTTAGGTTGTGGGGAGGTATCTTTGTTGCCATACCAACTGCTATACCATCACTTCCATTTGCTAAAACATTTGGAAATAGTGCTGGTAAAACGGTAGGTTCTAATCTTGTTCCATCGTAGTTAGGTACAAAGGTTACAGTACCCTTTCCAAGGTCCTTGATTAGTTCAGGAGTTATTTTTCCCATTCTTGCTTCTGTGTATCTCATTGCTGCTGGAGAGTCTCCATCTATGGAACCGAAGTTTCCCTGCCCATCGACTAAAGGATATCTTGTTGAGAAGTCTTGTGCCATTTTTACTAATGTCGGATATACCACAGATTCTCCATGAGGATGGTAGTTACCTGATGTGTCTCCCGCTATCTTCGCAGATTTTCTGTAGTGAGCTGTAGGGGTTAGAGAAAGGTCGTTCATTGCAACTAGTATTCTTCTTTGAGATGGTTTGAGACCATCCTTAACTTCTGGTAGGGCTCTTGAAACAATTACAGACATTGAATAGTCCAGATAGTTGGATTTCATCTCATCAACTATGGACTTTAGTGCTATCTCTCCAGGCTTAAATGTTACATCTAAACCTAGTGTATCTCCAGTATCTTCTTGTTGTATGTTTTTTATTTCTTCATCCATTTCTAAATAGAATCCTTAAGTTGTGTATTAATATCCCAGGTAAGATCGTCCCAATTTGATGGAAGATTTTCTGCATGGTTTGTTGCTATTGCTAGTAGTAGTTCAAAATTATTTTTTTCAACAGTACAAAGTCCTACTTCCTCCTCGGAACCTTTCTCTACAATGTCTAGTCCTGCAACATATTGAAATCTCTTTTCTTTAACATTTGGTACAAAGAGATTAAGCATCAAGCTCTTCTTGGGGGATTCCTCATTCTCCGGGATAACCGGAGTTAGACGATAGAAAGCGTCTGGATATTTCTCAACAAGTTTCGTAAAGGCGCCTTGATCCCCAAGTACTTCGCCTATTTGTCTATTACCGAATTTCTCTTGAAGATGTTTTATTAATAATTTGGCATAGGCTTCTTTGTATTCTTCTGTTTGTCTCAAACCTTCAATAATGCTCATATAGTTTCTAATATATATTAAATATCTAAATTAGCTTTAGTAGCATGCATCTGTATAAATCTTCTTCTAGGAGGAACTTCATTCCCCATTAACATCTCAAAAACCTTCTCTGTCTCTTCAGCATCTTCTATCTTTACTTGCTTCAAGGCTCTGCTATCAGGATTCATAGTTGTTTCCCAAAGCTGATCAGGGTTCATCTCTCCTAATCCTTTGAATCTATTCTCAACAGGAGCTTTACCCTCTAGCTTAGCTTTCTTTACGAAACTTTCCTTCTCCTCATCGTTTAGGAAATAGTATTTCTTCTTCCCAATTTCAACCTTGTGTAGTGGAGGTTGTGCAACATATACGTAGCCTTGTTCTATCAGAGGTCTAAAGAATCTAAATAGTAGTGTCAGTACTAAGGTTGTAATATGGAGACCATCAACATCAGCATCACTCATTATTATTATTTTGTGATACCTTAATTTCTCAACATCTAGGGTATCTCCTATTCCTACTCCCAGTGCTGTAGTTATATCATTGAATTCATTATTTGAAAGAACCCTATCTACCCTATACTTGTGGGTATTTAATATCTTACCCCTTAATGGAAGGATAGCTTGGGTATGCCTATCTCTTCCCTGCTTCGCTGAACCTCCTGCAGAGTCTCCCTCTACTATGAATAATTCGCTTTCGGAAGGGTCTTTACTTGTACAATCTGCAAGCTTGCCAGGTAGAGTTGTTGATTCTAGAACATTTTTTCTAATAACGGCATCTCTAGCAGCCTTTGCCGCAGCCTTTGCTTTATTAGCTAGTACAGCCTTCCCTATTATGCTTTTTGCATCCTGGGGATGCTCATCAAAATAGACAAGAAGTTCGTCCCTAACTACTCTTCCAACAATTCCTTTAACCTCTGGGTTATTCAGCTTAATTTTTGTCTGTCCTTCAAATTGTGGATTTGCAACTTTAACAGATATTACTGCGGTCAGTCCTTCTCTAACGTCATCACCATTCAATGTCCCGTTCATTCCTTTCAGTAGCTCGGACTTCTGAGCATATGTATTTATCGCACTAGTGATTGCAGTTCGAAAACCTGCTAGATGAGTTCCACCCTCCGGGTTAACAATGTTGTTTGTGTAGCAACGGACATCTTCCTCCATTCCATCGGAGTATTGGAGGGCGACTTCAACGACTACTTCGTCGTCCTCTTTCTTCATGTAGAAAGGTTCTTCTCCAACGACCTTGCTATCTATGTTAAGGAACTGTACATATGACTTTATACCATCTTCGAAATACAGGTCATATTTTTTATTCTCATTATTAGTATTATCGATTACAGATATCCTTAGTCCTGCAGTTAAGTAGGCATGTTGTCTACATTTCTTCACAATTGTACTTAAACTGAATACTGCATCTGAAAATATCTGAGGGTCAGGGAGAAAAGTATGTTGTGTGCCGGATTCTTCTGTATTCCCAATCTTTTTTACTGGGGCAACAGGAACTCCTCTTTCATATTTCTGTTCATATATTCCACCATTAAATTTCACAGTTGTGATCATCCATTCAGAAAGCGCGTTAGTACATTTCATACCAACACCATGGAGTCCTCCAGATACCTTGTATGCACCTTTTTCAAACTTACCTCCAGCATGGAGATTTGTCATAACGGTTTCAAGTGTTGAGACTTTTGTTTCAGGGTGTATATCAACAGGAATACCTCGTCCATTATCTCTGACTGTTAGGGAACCGTCATCATTTAGTATTACCCAGATATGTGAACAGTATCCTGCGATTGCTTCATCAACGGAGTTGTCTAGAATCTCTGTAAATATGTGATGCAGGCCATGAACATCTGTTGACCCTATGTACATAGCGGGTCTCATTCTAACAGCTTCTAGTCCCTTAAGGACTTGAATATCAGAAACTTTATATTGAGATTCTTCAGGCATTTCTCCAGTTCATGTAAATTAATCTAGTTACTCGATACTATATACATTTTACCTATTTTAGAGCCAAATGTTAAGTAAAAAGCTCTAAAATCATAGCCTCCAAAGCTAGTCTCCTATTGCAATTCGCAGATATCTTCTCTCTGCAGGCTTGAGCTATTCTAATCTGCTCCCTAAACCTTCTTGAGCTCTCTATGTTACCATTTTTTATTTCTAATTCAAGTCTTCTACCTAGTACAGCCTCTATCCTATTCACAAGATCTGTTGCTGAATCTTTGGTTTCACTTTGCTTCTCTATCACTGCAAACTTCTCAATCATATCTAACTCAAAGAAAAAATCCTCCTCCTCATCTTCATTTTTACCAGGTTGCTCTAATCGGTTTTCTGTATATACGACACTTCCCCTAGAACGTATTGTTTGGAGTAAATTGCGTTCATTATTTACGCAAAGTATGAATATGGTATGCTCGGGACTCTCCTCTAGTATTTTTAGAAGTGAGTTTTGTGCTTCTGTGGTGAGTTTCTCAGCTTCTAGTATTACTCCAATCTGAATGTCACTCTCAAAAGGTTTATATATCATTTCTTTTATAAAGGTTTTTACTTCCGTTATACCTATGCTATCCTTCTCTTCAGGTTTCAGAGTGTGGTAGTCGGAGATTCTTAAGACCTTTGATGCTGCAACCTTTTCCAACAAGGTCTTTATATACTCTTCTGGATTTTTCTGACCCCTATTAACAAGTATGTATGTCATATTCTAGATTCTACCATAGTCCTGTGTTGTTAAGTTGACTAAGGTAGTTGTTTAGAATAAACTGGAAGGAGTAATAACCTATACAATCTGCCCTAAATGGCTATAGAGACATCTATACTAAAACATCTTCAGAATAAAGGACTAATAGACGAGGAAAAAGCTCGACAGGTATTGGTCGAACGAAGTCGTACACAGAAGACAGAAGATGCCATTATACGGGAGTTGGGTCTGGTGAGTGATAATGATCTTGCAAAGGCAAAGTCAGAGATCTTCGGAATCCCATTTGTTGATCTTGGTGAGCTCTCTATAAATGAGAGTGTGATCGCGGAGGTTAGTATCGATAACCTTCATAAGTATCAGGCAGTTCCGTTCGAGAGAGGACAGGATTTTGTGAAGATTGCTATGGAGGACCCTTTTGATGTGCAGGCTACTCAGGCTCTGCAAAGTAAGTACCCTCCAAATACTAAGATACAGGTTTTCATAACGACAAAGGAGGGTGTGAGTTCTGTTTTGGATAGAAGGGTTGGAGATATGATGAGTTCTGAAGTTACAGAGGCTTTGGAAGATGTTGATGTTCCTGTTACTGAGATTAGTGAAGATCCAAACCTTTTTTCTAGTACAGACCTTTCTACAGCACCTGTAGCGAGGATAGTTAATTCAATGTTGCAATATGCTGTAACTTCAAAGGCCTCAGATATTCATATTGAACCTATGGAAAAAAGGGTTAGAGTTCGATTCAGAATTCATGGTGTTATGACAGAAAGGCTCACCCTTCCAAAGAGTCTTAACCCAGCTATAGTCTCTAGGGTAAAGATACTCTCGAATTTGAAAATTGATGAAAAAAGAATTCCTCAAGATGGTCGGTTTCCTATTAAAATTGGGAATACAAAGATAGATCTTCGTGTCTCTATAATGCCTACTATTCATGGTGAGAAAGTTGTTATGAGGTTGCTAGAGTCTGAGACTACAGATATTACATTAGAGAGTACAGGATTGAGGGGAAATGCATATAAGTTATTTTTGGATGCTCTTAGTGTAACGAATGGTATAGTCTTGGTTACTGGACCAACTGGTAGTGGTAAGACTAGAACATTGGCTTGCTCCCTGATAAAAGTGAATGATCCGAAGGTGAATATCATATCTTTAGAAAATCCGGTAGAAATACGTATTCCAGGAGTGACTCAGATACAAATTAATCCAGATGTTGGTTTGACTTTTGCTCTTGGTCTTCGTTCTGTACTAAGGCAGGATCCTGATGTAGTCATGGTTGGTGAAATCCGAGATGAAGAAACTGCCCAGCTTGCAGTTCAAGCTTCTTTGACAGGTCATCTAGTCCTATCCACTCTCCATACAAACAGTGCTCCAGCTGCAATACCGAGGCTTCTAGATATGGGAATAGAACCATATCTTCTTGCTTCAACGATACGTGTAGTTGCAGCCCAAAGACTTCCACGAAAAATATGTCCAGATTGTGGGGAGGCATACCCTGCTCCTCCAGAGGTAGTAGCGAATATCCTCGATGTAATGAAAGGAGCTAAGGACTTTGACTTGATGACATATCTTCAGAGAGTTTCTTCATCCAAGCATTTAGAAGATGAAAAGGTAAAGAACATAATGAGAGCCCCGGAGATGGGCCCTGATGGACAACCAGTTGTGTTTCTGTATAGGGGTAAAGGTTGCGATAAGTGTGGAGGTTCTGGATACTCTGGAAGAGTTGGTATATTTGAGGTACTTGATGTTAATGAGAAAATAAGTAGAATGATTATGGAAAATGTAACAGATGCTGAAATAAGGGATGTTGGTATGCAACAAGGTATGTTGACAATGCTTCAAGATGGATATCTGAAAGCATTGGAAGGCATAACTACATTAGAAGAAGTGTTAAGGGTTTCAAAAGAGTAAATATTTTTGATATAAATAAATATATGGATCAAAATACTGCCCCCAATAATAATATACAATTCCAGTATCCCTCTTTTCCCTCTGGAGATGGAAATCAAGCAACTACTCCTACACCTGCTTCTCCCTCTACCCCTACTGCTCCAACCAGTAATGATAATAAATCAATGGAAGATTTGAGAAAAAGCTTGGACGAATTAATTAGCAATGATCAACAGATATCATCTCCTGTAGCAGAGCAACCTCTTCCACAAGAAAATACATATACTCAAGAGCCCACACCATTACCTTCTTTAGATAGTTCTCCATCTTCAAGCAGTTTTGATCTGAAAGACATTGCTAATAGTATCCAACCTCCCCCCATTGATGCGTTTTCTCCACTCCCTTCCGACCTTCCGAAACTAAGGGAGAGTTTAGATTCAATTATGCCTGATACGAAGAAACCTAGGGCGATGGAAAGGGATCCAAAAAGTGATAATCTTTCTAAGCCTGTGCAAAAAGCTCCTTCCCGAACAGACGACATCACTAGGAACGATAGCTTGAAATCACCAAATACCATAAGTGATTCCGTTTTAAGTATAGAAAGGCTACTTTCTGAAGCGATCAACAGAAATGCTTCAGACCTACATATAGCTGTTGGATACCCTCCCATTGTTCGTATAGATGGGGAACTTCTTGATCTCGATGAGAAAGTATTAAACCCTGAAGATGCTGAAGGACTAATATTCTCTGTACTATCAGATGAGAAGAAAGAGCTTCTGGAGGTTAACAGGGAGATAGATTTCGCATATACCTTTCAGGGTGCAAATAATGCAAGATTTAGGGTGAACGCATACTATTCAATGAAGAATCTCTCTGCAGCATTCCGTCTAATTCCATCAAGGATTCGAACTGTGGAGGAACTTATGCTTCCACAGATGTATCATCAGTTTGCGAAATTAAAACAAGGTCTCATACTTGTAACTGGTCCTACAGGGCATGGTAAAAGTACTACATTGGCAGCCATATTGGAAGATATAAATAGAACAAGGTTCTGTCATATAGTGACTATTGAAGACCCAATAGAATATGTATTTGAAGGAAAGAAATCTTTGATAGATCAACGAGAGATGAATGATGATACTCACTCTTGGAATATTGCTCTTAGGAGTGCTTTAAGGCAAGATCCTGATGTTATACTCGTTGGCGAAATGAGAGATTTTGAAACTATCTCTTCTGCTATCACCCTCGCTGAAACAGGTCATCTTGTTTTCGCTACTCTTCATACAAACAGTGCATCTCAAACACTTGACAGGATTGTTGATGTATTCCCTGAAAATCAGCAACAACAGGTTAGAACTCAAATAGCAAATACCTTGGAAGCAGTTATAGCTCAGAGATTAATTCCTTTGGAGAAAGGTGGACGAAGAGCTGTTTCAGAAATAATGCTTAATAATTCTGCAGTTAGTAATCTAATTAGAGAAGGAAAAATGTATCAGATAGATAATGTCATCAGGACAAGCTCCGATATTGGTATGGTATATTTAGAAAAGTCTCTTGTTGGGCTAGTTCGGGAGGGAGTAATATCCCTACAAAGAGCTCAAGAGTATGCTGTGCATCCGGAAGAAGTATTAAGATTATTGAAATCATAGTATATGAAGAAATTTAGGTATTCAGCCAGAGATAATAATGGAAAGGTTGTAGAAGGAGAAATAGAAGCAAAAGATGTACATACAGTAGCTGATATCCTTCATGATCGTGGACTAATAGTTGTTTCTGTTAAAGAAGGATTGGGTATAGATCTAGAGAAGCTTAATGAGGTAAATATTGGGGGAGTTCCAATGAAAGACAAGGTCGTATTTATGCGACAGATGGCAACGATGGTTGGAGCTGGTCTTCCTCTTACTCGAGCTCTTGAAATAATGGTTCAACAAGCATCAAACCCATTATTCAAGAGAGTTCTCAAAGAAGTTCTTTTATCCATACAGTCAGGGAAATCATTGGCGGAATCTTTTAGAGCACAAGAAGAAGTTTTTGATGATATAACACTAAACTTGATAGAGGCTGGTGAGGAAAGTGGTAATCTAGAAGCAATCCTCTCCAAGTTAGCTGTAGAGTTAGAAGACAAGAATGCTCTATCTAGTAAAATCAAGTCTGCAATGATATATCCTGCAATTATTCTAGTTGTAATTATCGCGGTAATTATACTAATGATGTTTGTTCTTGTACCTTCAATGGCGGAAATATATAAAGATTTTGATGCTGAACTACCCTTTGCTACTAGATTCCTAATGAGTATGAGTGAATTCTTTGTTGCCTATTGGTGGGCAATATTAATAGTTCTTCTTGTTCTTGTAGTAGGTATTAAATACTACTTAGATACCCCAAAAGGGAAAAGAAATTTTGATAAATTGATTCTCAGAGTCCCTGTAGTAGGAGGTATTATTTCTAAGATGCAATTATCTCAATTCACAAGAGTACTCTCCCTACTCCTTGGAAGTGGTCTCCCTATTATCAAGGCAATTGAGCTTACAGCACAATCATTAAGCAATGAGATGTTTAGAGATACTTTGATGGAAGCAAGAGATGAAGTTGAGAAAGGTGGTCCATTAGCAATTCCTATAGCAAGGAGTGAGTACTATCCCCTTCTTGTTAGTAGTATGATCGCTGTTGGTGGTGAAACTGGTGAAATGGATACTGTTTTGGCAAAGGTATCAGAATATTACAAGGATGAGGTTGATACTGCTACGAGTAATCTTTCTGCAGTATTGGAACCTCTTTTCCTTATTATAATGGGTCTGGCTATTGGTTTTATAGCTATGGCAGTATATATGCCTATGTTCCAACTTTCCTCTGCCATAGGGTAAGGTATTGACATGGTATCAAAACTTTTGTAACTTATATTAATTAAATTAAAACTGTCTAATCTGTATGAGAAAGAGTTTGTACGAGGCATTTACACTAGTAGAAATGCTTATAGTTATGGGTATCTTAATAATTCTAATGGTTATTGGTATTACTGCGGGTAGGTTTGCTATAAATAGAGCTAATGACGTTGCACATCAGAATGCAGTAGATCAAATCTATCAGGGCCTTCAGGCATATTATACAGATAATAGAGATTTTCCAGATGCGACAACTGTTGAGGCACTAATAGGCGAAGTTGGTGATGAGTCTGCTCCTTTAAATAAATATCTGGATTCTGGTGCTTTCAAGGGAGGTACCGAGGCAGAGTTCTATTACTTTGTTGAAACTGCACAGAAGCAATCCGTATTGGTATGCGTCACATTAGGTGGGGAGGATGATGCTAGACAGAGAGGTGTATATTGTAATGGAAATGGATTTGGAGATGAAGATTTAACAATAGGAGCTGGGACTGGAAATGTTACTGGGGCAAATGTAACAGATAAGTCTATACCATATACGACGGGTGATGGTGCTGCCACATATAATGCCATTATCGCGGCTGACGGTTCCGTTTGGAATGGTAGCTCCTGGGGTTCAGCTGAACCTGCTGTAGAGGGAGAGTAATCTCTGAAATCAATATCCGGATATGAAGCCCCTCTTCGGAGGGGTTTTTCTTTCCCATATTTAATATATAATTTATACATGTTCATAATATATATCTGTATATTTTTCATAGGTGCATCTATAGCAAGTTTTCTCAATGCTACTGCATATAGAGTAGATAACGGATATAAATATCCTGACATCATCACAAAAGGATCTCACTGTGAAAAATGTAAGAAACAATTAACATGGATAGAACTAGTCCCAATATTCGGATATATATACATAAAGGGGAAATGTCCCAAATGCAAAACCAAGATAAATATCTATTACCCTATATCAGAACTAGTTCTAGGTATAACAACACTATTATTCTACATATATGAAATAACCTGGATATCATGGATTCTTCTCATCATCCTTTTCATACTTTCATACCATGATGTTAAATACAAAGCAGTACCGAAAAATCTAGTACATATCTTTCTCTCTGTCTCCGTTATATTCTTCTTTCTCTTCTCTCTAAATATTCAGAATATATACCTACCCCTACTACTCTCTGGGATGCTCTTTATTATAAATATGGTGAAGAAATCTTTCGGTATTGGAGATATATTAGTATTTCTGGCATTGGGAATACTCTTAAGTCCTTCTCAATTCTTTGTTCTATTCTGGCTTAGTATAGTGACGGCTCTTCTCTACTCCATCATATATTGTCTCATGTACAGGAAAAACATTAAGAAACTAAAAATCCCGATGATCCCGTTTGTCTCAATAGCATACATACTGACTGTGCTATATGGAGAAATAATATGGGAATTACTTCTTAAATATCTCTCAATATGATAGATTAGAATATGCGAAGAAAATATACTGCCTTTACACTAGTGGAGTTACTCATCGTTATGGGAATACTCATAATACTACTAGTTATTGGGATAACTATTGGTAGATACGCAATACTTCGTTCACAGGATACCCAGCACCAAGACTCAGCAAGAAAACTATACGCCATGCTCCTTGAATACAAGCAAGATAATGGAAAGTTTCCAGAGGTAGGGACATGCTCTACATGTATAGAGAAAGAAATGTTTGCCTACTCTCTAGGGTATAATGGTACAGAAAAAGATCACAAATTGAAAAAATACATAGAGGGAAACTTCGATGGAGGAGCAAATGCAACATACTACTATGCGACGGATGAATATGATCAACAGTTTGTTCTAGTTTGTGTTTCCTTAGGAGGTATAGATGATGAAATGGAAAGGGGTTTTTTCTGCACAGGTAGTGGTATAGGAATATTGCCAGAGAGTAACCCCATCCCAAGAAGTGATATAGGATCTCAGATCAAGGATCAGGATCCCTACGCTATCGTTATCAAAAGCCTGGATCAATCTGACTGGAGACCAAAGGAAGGAGGCTTCTGGTTAAGCAATTAATTGAATCTAAACCTCCATTGTGTTAGATTTAATTATTGATTTTATTTTACACTGCCTTGGAATCAGGAAAGAAAGAGAGAAAATATCCGGGATATACCCTATTTGAACTACTTGTTGTTATCTCCATATTCATCATCTTAGGAGGGATGTCCTTCGCAGCCTTTGATGGGCTCCAGAACACCATCAAAATGAACGAATATATGCTCACCCTTGAACAAGATGTCCGTAGTATTCAAAGAGCTTCCATGTTGCTACAAAGAAATCCTGGTGAAAATTGGATATTCGGTCTAGGAATAGATTTTAGCCAATCAGAAACAGACGGCAGATACAAGACGTTCAAATGGTGTTCTCCGTATGAAGACTATGGTGATATCCGAACAAAATCGAATATCCCAGGATACAATCCTAAGGAGCCATTTGGAACTGTTGCTAGGAATGGCTATCTTCCAACTACAGCTTCTAGCATTCTGTATGATAGGAGTATTTGTGAAGATGGAAAAGAAGATATCCGCACACTTGTTGGATATGATAGATCTATTACTATACCCAAATCTATCGTTACCTTTGAATCAGGAATTAGGTATATCCTTTTTGAATCTGTCTCAGGGAGAGCATTCTTCTATGATCAAAACGGCTATCTAGTTAATTTCGACTCCGAGGGTAATCTAGTTCCTTCCGAGGAAGTTCTTAATTTCAAAGTCACAATAGATCCTCTAGGTTCTGGTTCTAAAAGAGAATTAGTTGTGAGAAACCTATCTGGGAAGATAGAGACAGGAATGTATAAATGAGAAGAATTATTAAAGAAAAAAAATACGAAGCACTCGGTTTTGTAGAAGCATTGATTGCCATAATGGTTGTCGGTATATCCTCTGTAGTTTTGATGCAGATTGCTGTAAATACAATGCACAACACAATACAGAATGAAACTATCGACAAGATGACCCAGTATGCTGTAGAGGGTGCTGAGATGGCCCAAGAGATAGCTAGGAAAGAGTCTGGATCTGGAGAGGATGTATTTCCTAATCCTGTTCTAAGTTCCTGCTATTACTTTGACAATGAGTCTTCAGAAGTAGCTTTTAGGAAATCCTCGGAAGATGTCTTTAGGTCATTTTCTCTTGATCAACGTAGCGAGTTTAAAAATGTTGCAGTGATAATGGAAGAAGGAGAAGATGGATATGAGGAAACAGATTTCTTTAGGGTTGTATGTGTAGAGCCAATGGATAGTGGATCTTCTTTCGTAGTTGCAAAAATTGTTGTTGGACAAAGAATCTCTGATGGAACAATTACAAAGGGAAATCAGGTAAAGGATTATACATATTTGACAGTTGTAAAATTATGAAGAAATATTTAGATAGTAAATATGAAGGATTTAGTTTAGTAGAGATGCTGATAACTATTGCCATTATTGGTACGGTTATGCTCATATCTTCTGTTACTTTAACAACCTTGATAAAAGTCTCTACTGTATCTAGCAATAAAATCAGAGCAAGGAATGAATCAGAGTTTGTATTGGAACTAATAAGGAGAACTGTTAGAAATTCTGATCCTTCCGATGTTTTGATATTCAACTCTCTTGATGTTAGAAAATATAATTCAGAGACTCTAGCTATAGAAAATGATGCAAGTGTTGATATCGAAAATTCATACAATGACGACGGTTTAGGAGAGAATGAACAAGGCAATGAAATTCACTTTAGGCCATATGGGTACAAAGATTGGATATGTATAGGGTTCTTCCTTTCTTCTCTAGAAGGTTCTGAACGTGGATACATACTTAGGACAACAGCGGAGGATCTTGCTGGTTCTCATGAAAGTTGTTTTGATCGTTCTGATTATTTAATATCCCTCAACTCGGATTATGTAGATATTAATAATTTCAAGATAGCATATACAATCTCTAATGATTCTAACTATGTAATAAGGTTTGATATTGAATCAGAGCCAATTGATTGGTATTTAGCGCCAGGTGCTCCAATAAATAAGAAAGTTTTCAGACAAGGTATTGTTTCTACAGAAGGTTTAATATGGTAATATGAATATATTATGAATTTAAATTTTTAAAATAGTGATATGGCAGAGAAAGCGGGTGTTATTCTAATAATAGAAGATGAGAAAGAGCTTCTAGACTCGTATAAAGAGCTTGTAGA
Source organism: uncultured Candidatus Saccharibacteria bacterium (assembly GCA_964452735.1). Classification (GTDB taxonomy): domain Bacteria; phylum Patescibacteriota; class Dojkabacteria; order SC72; family SC72; genus UBA2177. The sequence goes on along the minus strand of CAYVNA010000005.1, from coordinate 18,473 downwards.
ATCTGCAGGTTATCCATGCATGACTGCATCTGATGGATATCAGGGCTTGGATCTCCTTTCTAAGAATGTCGGAACAATAAGTCTTGTACTATTAGATCTCATGATGCCTGGAGTTGATGGTTTAGAGGTATTAAGAGCAGTAGGTGCAGATCCTGATAAATATGGGACGATGCCTATTGTTGTCCTAACTAATATGACAAGTGAGAGTGTTATAAAAGAGTCTTTCGATTTAGGATCTTCTTCTTACCTTGTTAAAACAGATATTGATTACCAGGGATTAGTCAAGGAGCTTAACAAGTATCTGGGTTAACCTCTTATTTGAAAAGAGATTTGTATCTGGTATATTATATACAATGCTATTAATTTGAATCTGCTCTATAGATGGCTAACTTGCCCGATCATGTGGGAATAGATTTTGGTACTCACTCTGTAAAAGCAGTTGAGCTTTCTAGGATTACTTCCGATAACCCTGCCCTTGTCAATCTCGGTTCTCAAGTTACTCCAAAAGGAGTTATCAATAGTGAAGATAAAAATGACAAAAGAAGATTGGCAGATGTTCTGAAGAAGCTTTTTGATTCCTCTAGAATAAAGAATAGAAATGTGGTTATGGCATTGCCAGAGTTTTCTGTTTTTACAAGGTTTTTAGAATTCCCTGGAGTAAAGAAGGAAGAACTAAAAGATGCAGTATATTTTGAAGCAAAGCAGTATATCCCAATGCCACTTAACGAGGTACAACTTAGCTATGTACCCATAGGTTTCAATACAGAGAAGAATGCACCAAGAGTTCTTGTTGTTGCGGCTCCTAGGAAGATTGTAGATATATATATCAATATAGCGATGCTTGCAGGAGTAGATTTGATTGCTATCGAGACAGAGTCTGTAGCTATGGGAAGATCCATGTACAGATCTTCTGGGAAGAAGAATCTTGTTATGTTGGATTTCGGTGCAAATAGTACAGACATGAGTATATTATCGGATGGTTATCTAGTTTTCTCTCAAAGTATTGCAATCGGTTCTGATTCCCTTACCCAAGCAATTATAAACAAGTTTAATTTTGAATACCAAAGAGCCGAAGAGTTTAAGAGAAACTATGGAATATCTGAAGGGGTTCTGGAAGGGAAGATATTCAATGTCCTATCCCCTATTGTTGAATCAATAATGGTAGAGGTTCGTAGGGGTGTTGAATTTTACAAAAATAGAACTCTCTCGGTTCCTCCTACAGATTATCTATTAAATGGAGATGGGGCTCTTCTTCCAGGCCTCCCAGAATATGTATCAAAGAGCTTGGGTGTTAACGCTATTTTAGCAAATCCATGGAACAACATAGTGGTTGATGATAAATTTAGAGATATTGTTATAAAGAGTGGTTCCTCCTACTCTGTAGCAATAGGACTATCCCTTAAAGATGAGTAATGAACAAGAGATGAAAAAAGAAGAAGTAAAAGCAAATGTTGAGGAGAAATCTTCTGCACCTGTTAAGGCACCTCCGGAAGTCCCTAGTTCTATAGTTGGGGAATCAGGCATCAACCTTATACCTACAATGAGTAAGGAGGAGATTGTTACTGAGGAGAGGAAAAAGAAAATCAATTCTAGCTCACTAATCAGTCTTTCTATATTATTCTCAGTATCCATAATAGTTGTTGGTTTCAATATCATATCCAAGATCCAATTGAATTCAGAAAAGGAAAAACTCTATGCATTTGAGAAAAAAATGAGTCAGTATGATCAGTTCATCATAGAGAACAATGAGATCATGAGAAGAGTTTCTTTATACAAAGATATACAAGAAGGAAGGTTTTCCTCGAAAGCAGTAATTGACTATATCCAAAGTATTGCTACCAAAAGTGGTAGTAGCAAGTTAAGTGAGTTTTCCTTCTCAGGTGGAAGAGCATTCTCTTTCACAGGAGAGTCTCAAGATCTAGAAGATGTTGCAAAACTTTGGTATCTCCTCACTAATGACTCTCGTATAGAAGGTATTACTCTTAAATCTATATCTAAAGGTGATGATAGTACTAGGTTTTCCTTCACAGGAGATTTGAAATTAGAATATTTTGTAAATTCAAACGAGGAATAAATATGGCATCCATACTAGCCAATAACAAAGAGGAATCAGTTAAGAAGAATAGGAAAGAAATAGAGGCAATAAGTGAAAAAATCAAGGCATCCAAATTAAATCCTAGAGATATAATTGTTCCCCTATCTGTAAGTGTAATCCTGATAATGTTAGGTATATTTGTATTTGTTCCAATGGTCAAGTCTGCACTGAGTTTCAGAGCGGAATACAAGGATATTCGTGAGAAGGAGAAAACATTGGAATCTTTGGAGAAGGAATTGAAAAAGATAGACGAAGGTACTTTTCAAGTAGATTTGATTAATTCAAAAGAGGTTATACCAAAAACTCTCCAGGTTTCTAGTTTTATGTACTATATAGATACTCTAGCGAATGAGAAGAGGTTAGTTTCCAAATCAATTTCTGCCGGTGATATACAGGTTTCTATGAGTAATAAGAGTGATGATAAAAAATCTTCATATCTTGGTGTAAGTGGGCCTTTGTCATATACCGGAAGCCTTAGTAAGATACTGGAGTTTCTAGATACCCTCTACTCTGCTTCTCCATATATTATTTCTGCTGATAATGTTTCTTTAAAGAAATCTGGTGATGAATGGAGAGTAACTCTCAATGTCACGGGATATTATGTTCCAGATGAGGTAAAGGTAGTTGATCCATATGCTACTTTCGTTTTGTATACGAAACACCAAGGAGTAATAGATATATTTGCTAAGAAAGCAGAGAAGTTGAAATAACTATAAACTAAAGATCTTCATCAACTAACATATTCTCACTATTGTCTTCACCTTCCTCTATATCTGCCTGAGACTCTCTACCATTATTATCATCCTTTATCATTACTTTGACTCTTCGATCATTTCTTATAGCATGAATGGTGATAAGATCTCTGATAGCATTTATTGTTCTTCCTTTTCTTCCAATAACAACACCCTTATCTGTTTCTGCAACATCTATTGTCAAGATTGTAAGACCAGGGAAGTCAACACTTTCTCTCTCCTCTACACTGACATCATCAGGATTATTCACAATCGATTTAACGATATGTTCTAATAGCTCTTTCATTTATTTAATAAAATATATTTTATTCCTAAACATTATACTACTCTTCTGTATTCTTTGTCTTCTTCTCTGTTTTTGGCTTTTTAGAACCCCTCTTTAGAGCTTTAATGATTCCAGCTTTTACAAAATATTGAGCTACAGTATCTGTAGGTTGGGCACCTTTAGCAATCCAACTTGTTGCTTCATCCTTGTTAATCTCAAATGTTGTAGGTTCTGTTCTAGGGTTATAATAACCTAGATCTGCAACAGCCCTACCATTTCTAGGGAATCTGGATTCTGTGACAACAATTCTATATGAGGATTGTCCTTTTCTACCTGTTCTTTTTAATCTTATTTTTAACATAAAGCTGATTCTATCAAATGATTTACTTTAATTCAAGGATACACCATCATTATCTAATATATCAATAGCCTTCTGAGCTGCATCCTCTTCGGCTTTTTGCTTACTAGAACCTACCCCTTCAGTTATGGTCTTCTTCCCGATACTTAATTCTACGGTAAAGCTTTTGTCGTGATCTGGACCATCTTCTTTCTTAACTTTGTATGTTGGTGTTACCTTAAATCTTGCCTGAGTTAACTCCTGTACTTTTGTTTTAGGATCTATGAACAACCCTTGTTCGACAATATGGTCAAGCTTTTGGAGCAAGGTTCTCTCTATGAGTGATTTACAACTATTAAGTCCTTGGTCTAAATATATTGCGCCAAGGATAGATTCAAATGTATTTGCAAGTAGGTAGTCTTTGTCTTTTCCTCCAGACTCTTCTTCTCCTCGGGACATTAGTAGATATTCCCCTACTACAAGTTTCCTTGATTCCTCAGCTAAGCTTTCTGTCCTAACCAATGCTGATCTTATATTTGTCAGCTCTCCTTCTGGTTTCCCAGGGTATTTGTCATAGAGGGTTGAGGATACTAGCAATTCCAATACTGCATCTCCTAGGAATTCTAGCCTTTCATTATTTTCTAGATTCCCATCCCTGTTCTCATTGAGATATGATCTATGGGTGAGAGCTTTCGATAGTAGGCCTTTATCTTTAAAGGATACTCCTAATCTCTTCTCTAATTCTATATTATTCATTCTCTTTATTTCTTTCTTCATATATTGCTCCTAATACTCCATTTACAAATTTACTACTTATCTCACCACCAAAATCTTTTGCAACTTCTATAGCCTCATCAATTGCTACCTTTGGGGGTGTTATCTCTCCCAAGAAACCTTCGAATATGGCAATTCGTAGAATCTGAAGATCTACGAGTTTCATTTGGCTGATTGGCCACTGTGGTGCATATTTCGATATTATGGCATCAATACCTTCCATGTTCTCAGATACTCCTTTGACAATACTATTATAGAGATCTTTATTATATTCTTCCATTTCATTGATACCCATTAATTCCTCTATGGAGATCTCCTCTAAATTGTCATTCTGGGAATTGAAGTATTTGGAGAAAAGCTCCTGGAGTGCGAGTATCCTAGCTTGATGTCTTGGGTCTGTGGACCTTTTCATATATTACTATTTAGAATCTTTATATTTACCGCAATAGGAACATTCGAAATGACTCCTCTTTACATTCCCACATTTTGGACATCTGGAAATGGATTTAACCTCTAGAGCATTGTGAGCCCTTCTTCTATTCTTCCTTCCTTTGGATATTTTTCTCTTTGGTAAGGCACCCATATTTATTGTTAATATATATTAAACTTTGAGATTATATGTAATATATTCATATATTTCAACCAGTTATATTATCCAAGCTTCTCTTATCTCTATCTCTTCTCCTGCCTTTATACTCTGTTCTATGATCCCTTTGGCCAGTTGTCCTTCTATTTTATCTTGTATATATCTCTTCAATGGTCTTGCTCCCATTCCTGGTTCATGAGCTTTGTTGGCTATTAGCATGGGGATTTGTTCACTCCATTTTATTGTTATGTTCTTCTGAGAAAGTCTTTCGGCTAGCTCATTTAAAAGAAGTTCGGTTATCTGAGTGAGGTTCTTTAAGTCATGTGGCTCAAATACAATCAGTTGGTCAAATCTATTTATTAGTTCAGGTTTCAACGATTGTCTAATTTCGAGAATTACTCTGCTTTTTGCCTCTTCCCAGAGAACTTTCTCAGAGCTTAGTGATTCAAGAAGCATCTTGCTACCAATGTTACTTGTGCAAATTATTATTGTGTTTGTAAAGTCAATTGTCTCTCCGTTATTACTGGTCAATCTCCCTTCATCAAAAAGTTGTAGGAATAGGTCTAGAATGTTGGGATGTGCTTTTTCAATCTCATCAAAAAGCACTACCGAATGTGGATTTGTTTTCACTTTGTCCAAAAGTGTTATGGATGTTTGCCCAAAACCTCGGTCAGAGGAATTCCCTAAGAACTTTTGTATGCTGTCAATCTCTTGATATTCAGACATATCTATTCTTATGATATCTTCCTTTGATCTAAAGAACTCTTCCCCTACAACCTTTGCTAGATGTGTTTTACCAACCCCTGTTGGCCCTACAAATAGGAATACGCCTATTGGCTTGTTTGGATTCCTAATATCAGTTCTTGCTCTCCTAAGAGCCTCTGTTATTGCCACAACTGCCTCATCTTGTCCAATTACTTTTGCCTTTATATTTTCCTCTAGTTTAATCAACTTATCGCTTTCCTCCTGATCTATGGCTGTTACATTTATATTTTTCTGTATAGATATAGCCTTGGAAACATGCTCTGCAGTTACCTTCTCAATATTATTTGATTGGGCCCATGAGCAGGTCGCTTCTATGGTTTGAACTGCACTACTAGGAAGCCTTCTCTCTTTGATATATCGTTGTGCAAGTTCAACAGCAGCAAATAGCGCAGGGAATGTTAGGTAGCAGTTAAAGTTCTTTTCTAAGGTCGGAATTTTGCTTTCAAGTATTGTCAGTGTATCTTTAGCACTAACCTCTCTTACTTCAATATTTGTGAAGCTTTGTCGGAGTGATTCGTTGCTATAGAAGTATCTCTTGTAATCGGCATAGTTGGTTGTCCCAACAATCGGAAATTTACTATTCATGATATATGGAAGCAGGATACCAGCGATAGAATGATTAGCTTCCTCTGCCCTTCTTGGTACTATTTCTTGAATTTCATCTATGTACAGAATTGTATTACCTGCTCTTTCTAACTCATAAATGGCTTTAATAATGAGCTCCTCTAAGTTTTTCTCTTTCTTAGACATTGCGATTAATCCATTCAAGTCCAACTGGATAATTCTTTTCTCTTTAAGTTGTAATGGTACATCTCCAAAGTTGATTCTCTGTGCTAATCCAAGTATTAAGCTAGACTTCCCTACCCCAGGTTCTCCTATGAGGAGGGCATTCTTGTTTGTCAATTTCCCTAAGGAGGAAACAAGAGATTCAACTTCTTCCTCATGGCCAATGCCGAATATGTCTCTAGACTCGGAGACGACCTTATTCAGGTCTTTACTGAAATGGTTCAGTATATATGTATAACCATATACCCACTGCTTGGCGATACCTCCTTTTCTGTAGTAGGGAATATTGGGATCGAGATAGTTCGTTTTTCTTCTCCCGTATACAATACTGTTGTTATATGAACAAACCTCACGGAATATGTCCAATGTTAGATTATTCTTTCTCAAGAATTTTTCTATATCATTATTATATTTAGTTATCGCAAGAAATAGGTGTTGTGGCTGTACCTCCGGGCTATTTGTTAATAGTGCTTCCTCAAGAGAATAAATTAGCAAGCTTCTTAATCCTGCTATGTTCATATTGGATATGTTCTCGGTGGAGATCTTATTCTCTTCCAAGATGGTAGATGATATCTCCAATCCGGATCTTCGAATGAGTTGTTTTACCTCAAAATTGTTTTGTAGGAGGTCATTATATGCCTCCAAGGTTTTAAAGTCTCCATCCTTTGTGAAGATAGAGAGGTGCTCTAAGGTTTCTTCGGAAAGGAATGAAACTATTTCAAGATGTGCATATCTACCGAATTTAAAACCCGTACCTTTTATCTCATCAATATCTTTTTGTGATATTGTTTTTGTCTTCGGTAGTTGTATAGGGTGACTTTTCTCCTCATAGAAATCATGCCAGAGAAGTATTATGCTGATGATCGATAGCGCGAATAGGAAGCTGAAGATTTTGTAGTTTAGAAGTTCCAGAATCCATGGGAAAGTATCTATCAGGGGAGAGTATCTTAGCATTAGGGCAAAGGCAATAGCTATCCCCGGAATTATTAGTATATTGCCGATGATTCTTTTAACTTCATTGAATTTCTGGTATCTAGGAAAGTTTAGCAATAGTGATTGTATCTGGGATGTCGTTATGGTGAAGAAATGGTCTCTAGTTAACAAAAACAGAGACTCTTCTTCGGTCTCTTGTATGGGATACTTGTTTTCCACAATTCCGAATCGGTTTGTTTCCTTCTTGTGGTATCCGATTATTGTTTTTTTGTTATTATTAGAACTTAAGGGCATTTTTTAAAATAGCGAAATTAGTGTATATACAAGGGCCACTATTGGTAGGACTAGCCAGATTATTAAAACTATTATCGAGAGGATCATTGTAAGTAGGTATATTATGAAGGTGATTGGTAAGTAGAGTAGTTTTATGAGAATTCCAAATACATAGCCAATCATGGAATAGTCCCGATGCCAGGGGAGGAAGAAGTTTCTGATTAGTAATGTGATTGATAGCTGGTCGTCAACAACCGTACTTATTCTAACAATTCGTTGAAGATGCCATATGGGCATTTTTATGTACCACCAGCGAAGAAAGTCTTGCAGAGAAAAAATTGCAATAGAAAGATAGGAGTCTATCCTAAGTTCATTCAAAGATTGTTGACCCGAACTGTTCACGAGTATGTTCCTAGGTTCCATTTTGGGCAGTTATTATTAATATATCCTAGTTTATTTGAAAATCGGAACATCTGCAAGCCCCAATCGTGGGGTCTGTCCCTCCTCTGTCCCCCTATCCTGATCCGTTGCGTATTGCTGAGGTTTAGGTGATCTTGGGTCGTACCTATGTCTGTCCCCGTTTTGTTTCTGTTTGGTGTGGTAGAATATGGTCGTGAATATATATGAGAAAATCAAAAAAGAAAACGGTTTTTTGGCTGCAATGGCTCCCATGGAGGGAGTCACAGACTCCGTGTTTAGGCAGATGATCTCCAGTTTGGGCTACCAACCACTATTCTTCACGGAATTCCTTAATGTGGATGGATTCTGTTCCAAAGGTAGGGAGAAAGTCTCCCACAGAATAAGATTCTCCAAAAAGGAAAAACCCATTGTTATCCAGCTCTGGGGAAACAGCCCTGAACTGTACGTTAAAAGCCTAGAGGAAATTCTAAAACTAAACCCAACGGGAATAGATATAAATATGGGATGCTCTGTTCATGATGTACTTTCTGGAGGGAGAGGATCTGCTTTGATAAAAGACAAACCCTTAGCGAAGGAAATCATCGATGCGGTAAAACCTTCCTCTAAGGGTCTCCCTGTTAGCGTTAAAACAAGAATTGGCTATGATTCCCCTGATATTGAAGGATGGATTGGTTTTCTGTTGGAACAAGGTCTGGATATGATAACAATTCATGGGAGAACATCAAAACAAGGGTACACAACTCCGTCAGATTGGGAAATGATTAGGAAATGCGTCGAGATGAGAGATGAGATCTCTCTAAAGACTTTAATTCTAGGAAATGGTGATGTGAAAAGTATGGAAGATGGCAAAAACAAGGTGTCCAAATATTCTGTTGATGGATTTATGATAGGAAGAGAAATACTCGCTAATCCCTGGGCGTTCACAAATAAGGAGCAGATACCATTAAAAGATAGGGTTGATACACTAATAAAGCATATGCAACTTTATGAGAAAACATGGGGAGATACCAAGCCCTTTAATAGCCAGAAAAAATATATTAAGGCATATATAAATAACTTTGAAGGAGCAAATGAGCTAAGGAAGAAACTATTAGAATGCCAAAATACTCATGAGCTATATACTATACTTTCTGAGTATAGATAATAACTTCTCATACTTTATCTTGAAAACTACATTAGGTTTCCCCCCAGCAGCCAGTAGGCAATTCTCCCTATCAAAACCTTCCTCTACAAAGACTTTTAGTTTTTTGATATGTCCGAAAGGTGGAACACCCCCTATACTATATCCAGTAACTTCCTTTACCTCTATTGCATTTGCCATTCTTCCATTAATCTTTTCCAAATCAAGCTTTCTATCTCCTGGTACCAAGAAGAGAACAAATTCACCATCTTTCTCTACCAACAGAGATTTCACAATATTCTCAACAGGAACGTTATGAGTACTAGCAGCTTGCTCTGCAGTATGAGTCTCAGACTGTGTTTCCATTAGCTCAATCTCTGCAATACCTTCCTGTTTTAGAAATTCGGCAAAAATGTTTTTAGACATATTTATAAATACGTAATTAAGAAGGAAATTATACCATTTGTATCATAAATGGTATAAAATCAACAAGATGAAAAAGAGTAATGATAAAAACATACTTAGCTTGCTATACTTTGTATTTCAATCCTATTATGTTAGGACTAATTATGCATGGCAGGTAATTGGCTATATAGTGCTATTGTTTCTCTCCAACATATACCCATTGGTAACAAGCTATCTTCTTGCGAGAGTTATAGATATAAGTATTGAGGCTGTAAATAATGGAGAGGGTTTTGAGGTGGTATTTCCAACAGTAGTACTATTTGCAATTGTTGCATCTCTATGGACAATAGTTAATAACCTTTTCCAATACGTTGACAGCATGATCGATCTATGGGTTCCATATCTTGCGGATGAGGTATATTTGAAGAAATATATCAAGATAGAACCAAAGGCATACGAAGATCCTGATTTTGTTAACCAGAAGGAGAATCTGAATTGGAATTCCCATTATATAATACATTCCTTCTATGAATTCCTAGAATCGGTATCTATCCTCCCTGTAGTAATAATCTCTTTCATTGCTCTTTATTCACAGATACCTCTTTTGTCAGTATTAGCATTCTTCTCTACGATACCATCTGCGTTAATAGTTTTCAGATTTGGAAGAAAAGTATGGGGCATATGGAGTGATAAGGGCGAGGAGAAGATAAAATATTCTAGTTACAGAAGTGTTTTGTGGGACAGTAATTTTGAAAGGCTTCAGGAAGTCTATGTATTCAAATATGGAAGGTATCTGTTAGATAAAGCAATGGATATTAACAAGAAGTTCATAGAGAAGTTCAAGAAAAATTATATTAGCAGATACTCTTGGTCTACCCTAGCCTCTTTCATGACGAATGTTGCACATATCTTTGTACTCTTGTTTTCAATAAAGGCTGTATTTGAAGGTAATCTATCCGTTGGTATGCTAACTTTTGTAATCACAGCATATCAAAAGTTCAATGGAGATGTCTCTACGTTGTTATACAAACTTTCTTCTGTATGGGGTAACAAAAAGGTTCTTCAGACCTTCTACAATGTCATCAACTGGGAGAATTCTCTTGTAGATGGTAATAAAAAGGTCGAGGGAGTATCAGATGGTCTGTCTTTAGAATTTCGGAATGTGAGTTTCAGATATCCGAAGACAAAGAAGTGGATATTGAAGGATATTAGTTTCAAAGTTGCGAAAGATGAAGATATTGCACTTGTTGGGAAGAATGGCGCGGGAAAGAGCACCATTATTAAGCTAATTCTTAGAATATACGATCCACAACAGGGTGATATCTTTGTTAATGGAACGAATATTAAGGAACTAGATCTAAAATCGTATTACAAACTCATCGGTATTTTATCTCAATCATTTAATCAATTGGGCATCATGGTTGAGGATAATATTTTCGTTGGGGACGTAGAGAATAATAGATTTGATGATGTTCGTAAAGCAGCAAAAGATGCTGATGTGCACGATACAATAATGGCCTTAAAGCAGGGATACAAGACATTTCTGAGTAGGGAAATTAAAGGAGGGATTCAGCTTTCTGGTGGTCAATGGCAAAAGCTTGCAATAGCGCGTGCATTCTTTAGAAATGCTAAGCTATTAATATTGGATGAACCTACTAGTGCTGTTGATAGTATTTCTGAGGAGAAGATTTTTGAAAATATTAGGATGAATGCAAAAGATCGAACTACAATAATTGTTTCTCATAGGTTTGCTACTGTTCGAAAGGCGAAGAGAATCATTGTTATAGAAGATGGATGTATAGCTGAAGATGGTGATCATGGTAGTCTAATGAAGAATAATGGTCTATATGCCCAGATGTATTCTAAACAAGTTGCTTAATTAACTATCCAAGTGTTCTTTCGCGTATGCTGTAAGGTTCCTTCTTTTTGACCATGTCCTTTGGGTACTTGTCAAAAGCTTCTTCCTTAATCTTATATTCTTTGGAGTTACCTCAATGAGTTCGTCGTCCTTAATGAAAGATAGCGCATATTCTATGGTTAATGACAGAGGTGCTTTTAGGGCTATTTCTGTTACTTCTGCATGTGACATTCTAACATTTGTCTTATGTCGAGCTTTGCAAGGATTTACCTCTAAGTCATTCTCATGATTGTTTATTCCAATTATCATTCCTTCATATACTTCTATAGAACCTTCTATGAATAACTTTCCTCTATCCTGTATGCTCATGAGGGAGTATGCTAATGCAGTGCCAGTTTCGGAAGAGATAATTGCACCCTTTCTAAACAATTCAGAGCTTTTCTCGTGAGGTACATAATCAATAATATAGCTGTTAACCACAGCTGTACCTTTTGTTGCCGTCATGAGGATTCGGTGTAACCCTATCAAGTTTCTAGTTAATATGTGGAATACATATCTATTTTGTCCTTCCTCGTTCTCGATATTTACAAGCTTACCATTCCTCTCATTAACCTCCTGGGTTATTGTACTGAAGTACTCTTCTGGGGCATCTATAGTCAATTCTTCCATTGGTTCACATTTGATACCTTCTATCTCTTGCAGTATTACCTCAGGTTTTCCCAATTCAAATTCGTAACCCTCTCTTCTTAATTGCTCGACGAGGATTGCTAATTGTAGTTCTCCTCTCCCTGCAACAAAATAACTATTACTTCCATTATTCTTAATATCAAGACTAATATTTAGGTTCTTCTCCTGTTCTAACCTCTGTTGCAATTGCTTTGCAGTTACTAATGTTCCCTCTCTACCAACGAAAGGTGATGTATTTGCAGAAAATTTAACCCTCACAGATGGAGGAGTTATTTTTATCTCTGGAAGGGGTTCAGGTTTATCTAAGGAACAAACCGTTGCTCCAATATCTGTTGATTCTATCCCCGTTAAGGCAATGATTTCCCCTACAGATGCGGAAGATACCTTTTCCCATTTTAGGCCCTCTTTTATGAAGAGTTCTCGCACCCTACCCTGTTTCTTTTCAAAACCTTCCTTATTCGAAACTAACACAATCGGATCATCAATATTTACCTTCCCATTTGCAATCTTTCCAATGAGATATCTTCCTAGATGCTCATTGTATTCAACAGATGTTATCTGCATCTGAAATGGATCGCTCTCTTCTCCTTTAGGAGATGGAAGTTCATTTACAATCTCCTCGAGAATTGGTGTGAGATCACCATCTATGCTATTTGGGATAGTGAGATCACCATCAGGGATTCTATCCCAGATCTTACCTTCTCTAGCAATACCATAGAATATCTTGAAATCTAACTGGTCTTCCGACGTTGCTAAGTTGAGGAAGAGATCTTGTATCTTAGATGTTGTTTTCTCTATATTCGCTAGCTTTTTGTCAATCTTGTTTATCAAAACAACGGGTCGTAATCCTAGCTCTAGTGCCTTCTTCAAGACAAATTTTGTTTGAGGCATAGTTCCTTCTTTTGCATCTACAAGAAGAAGGCAGCTATCTGCCATGTTTAGTGTTCTTTCTACTTCTCCACCGAAATCTGCGTGTCCTGGTGTATCAATTATATTTATCTTTACACCTTTGTATTTAATGGATATGTTCTTAGCATTTATGGTAATACCTTTCTCTTTCTCCAATTCCCCTACATCCAATATTCTTGTTTGGCTCATCTCTTCCTCATTCTCTCTGAAGAGGTGGGTTTGCTTCATAAAGGCGTCTACCAGGGTTGTTTTCCCGTGGTCTACGTGCGCGATAATAGCTATGTTTCTTAAGTTTTGTTTTTCAATATGGGAATTAGGCATATGAAGGTGTAATTCTATCACACAATTGGTCTAAAAAGAAGCTCTAGTATGGAGAAATGTGGACTTTGTGTATAGTTAGGGGGTATAATCATGGACATGAATGTAGAAGAAATGAATACTCTGCAGGATGCGAGGAGTGATGTGTCCGATATCTCTGTGATGCTAACTTCTCTAACGGAGCAAGATTGGCAAGAAGCTAATTACCCAATTGTTTCATTTGCACCTAAGAAAACCTTGACCAATTATCTAAGTGGTAATAGTAAAAGGAAGGATACTTTTTGGAAGGAAGTTTTTAATCCGGAGCATTATCTAACAGCAGGCTCCTCTTGTGGTTATAACCCAGAAACGGATTTTATCTTCATATTGCATTCTTTTCCAAATGAAGGAGGGCAGGATTGTAGATTAAAGGCTGTAACGACGACCCACTCAAGTATTCTCGAGAATCCTCAGGTTATGATTAATTACAAATACCATGGGAAACCTTGTGAGAACAGAAGCAACTCTTCATATCCCGAGTGTGATTTCTGGATAGACTTCTATGATAGATTGTCTAGTGAGGATAAGGATATATATCCAATTCCTGATACCAACTGGAGGAAAAACTTTATTATGAAGAATATTCTAAAGAAATAGTACTTTCTTCGTGTATAATAGCCATATATGCTACAAATATGTTCTCTCCACAGTGAATATGACAAACTTCAGAAGAAATATGGGGATCCAATCCTCTCTTCCATATATGGTGCAGGCTGTATTAGAGATCCAAACATAATGTTTATCTTCATGAATCCAACAGGGAGAAATGTCTCGTCTAGCTTAGCCTGGAAAGGTATTCGTGCACCCTGGCTAGGTACTAAGCAAGTTTGGGACATATTCCACGATCTAGGTTTTCTACCTAAGGAGATATATTCCCAAATTAAAAAATTTTCTCCTCAAGACTGGAACCCTGAATTCTCCCATATCCTTTACTCTGAGATATCTATGAAGGGAGTATATATAACGAATTTGGCAAAATGTACACAAACCGATGCTAGGCCATTGTCTAATCGTATATTCAAAGAATATTTGGATCTCATGTACAAAGAGATAGAGATTGTTAATCCTTGTAAAATTATAACCTTTGGAAATCAGGTATCATCATTGATTCTTGGGAAAAATATCAGTGTTAGTAACTACGGGGGAATGAAGAAAGAATCTCTCTTGAGCTATGATATATACCCTACATACTATCCTGTAGGACAAGGAAGAAGAAATATGCCACTTGCGATAGAGAGAATAAGAAGCATATTGTAGCTAATTATTCTCCTTAAAATAGAAATGTAGTAGAATTCCATATGGTCACAGAGAATATCGACAATGTATTAGAGTATGTTCAACGTATCTATTCTTTGGAAAAGGATATTAAATATATTGGTGGTGTAGAAGGAGGTTTCTTAGCGCAAAACTATATTATTGGTAAGAAGGATAAAAAGTATTTCCTAAAGAGATACAGGCAGGAAGAGAAGATTGACATTAACAAAGTTCATAACTCAAAATTCTTCTTTAGTGAACACAATATCCCAGTAATATTGCCATTGAAGAACCTAAATAATGATACCTTATTCCTCTTTGAAGAATTCACCTATGCCCTATTCCCTTTCATAGAGGGCAGAAGTGTTTCTAGAGAAAATATATCAAAAAAGGAGATCAAATCTCTAGCAAGATTGCTTGCTCAAATGCATATTGTTGGGAGAGACTATCCTAAAGAAATAGCTTTCAGAAAGAAGAACAGTTGGGAGATTGATAGCTTTGAAGAGAAATATTCTCACTTCCATCCTCTGATTTCTGAAATAGAAAATAAAAACACCTTTGATAAAATGATTCTGGATGATTTGAGGATTAAGAATGATATAGCTCATAAATATAGGGTTAAGGTCGAAGACATATTTGCTGGGGAAGAGCATTTGATTCATGGTGATTATCATGAGAGGAATGTATTTTTTGATAATGATACAGATAGGATCATAAATGTGTTTGATTTTGAAAAAACCTGTTTATCTCCACGTTCTGTTGAATTAGTTAGGGCAATTGATTTTGTATGTCTGCAGGATAGCTATACGGATGGTGATATTTCTAACGCAAAGATGTTTTTCAATGAGTATAATAGTATATATCCTATTTCTAAGGAGGAGGTTTGTGGAGGTCTATTGATATTTTTTCTAAAGAAGGCATATTCCTTTTGGATAATAAAGGAGCATTATGTTAACAATAGTAATAGGGTTGATTGTTTTTTGAAAAATGAATATTCTATGTTGAGGTTCTATGATAGTAGTTTTGAGGAATATGTTGATGAGTTATTTGATTAGTTAACCAGCACTATTTTTATAGCTACTACTCCGTTACGTCTTTCCTCCTCCTTACTATAATATTTTCGCATATCGGTTGCACATTTCTTAGGGCTTGAATTTTCTTCCCATCCTGCTAAGGATGGAGGGAAAAGAGAAAAGAGTTTTTCGAAAGTTTTTTCTTTCAAAATATCTTTTACAACAACCAAAAGGTCTTTTTCTAAGGATGGAAGCTTCTGAAAGGTTATGTGGTCCCCTACTTTTATGAGTTTCCTTTTCTCATCGTTTAATCTAACCTCAAAGATCTTTGATCCATCTTTTACAGCTTCGAATGCTTTTGGATTAAGCTTCATAATGTGGTTCATCCCCTATTATATCAGAGGATATCATTGTTGTTTCATATCCCTACATACAAATTGACAGAACATTTCATATGGTGACATATTGAATATAATAAAATGTTATGAGACAACTCCTATGGAATATGATTCAATCTTATCTATGGATCCTCAGACTGTCTCTCCTATTCGTGACTTTAAATATAGTGATCCTGAAGGAAGGCTTGCCCGACTGAGCAATCCTAAGGAGGGTTATCTAAAAGATTTCGAGAATGAAGAGATGAAGAATCCTAGGCTTGTTTCTCTAATTACTAGTCAATTGCCATTATATCTTGCTGGCTCTCCATGTGTTCTAGATAGCTTTGAAGGTCTCATGAAGGAGAAAGATGATCCATATTTCAAGGAGGGAATGGTTGCTCCAGATATTCTTGTATTAAGACCTATTGCGAGGCGAATACTTGCAGATTATTTAAACATCCCAAAGGCATGGGTATCCAAGAAAGATAAACGTAAGGGCAAGAGGTTTGAAGTTAATCTTGAGACAATAAAAAGGACAATATCAACATTTTTAACCCCGGAGGATTTAGAGGATCCAGACATTCAAGAAGGACTACAGCTCACGATGAAATCATTTCTACTTGAGGGAATGGATGGTGGATTACCAAAGCTCTATGGGAATGAGGCAGGGCTTCTAGAAATAATGTATGAGAATCATTTGGATGTTTCTGTTTTTAGAACTGAAGAGATTAGAGAACTGCTACTTAGTAAGTTTATGGCTGGTTGCAGAGTAAGACCATTCTGTTTTGCAGGTTGGGAAAGAAGTTATTGTTTGGAGGCTTTAGATGTTGCAAACTCGATCTTAGGTAAGGGAATCTCTTTGATTAGGGAACATGTGATATATGCTCTCCCAAAGCTTTTGATGAACCCAGAGAGATCTCATAGCCTTTTGGAAATAAACGGAGTTCTTTCATATGATGACGCCTCGAGACTTTTTAAGAGTATAGGATTAACTGAATCTGAATATGATCAAGCTGTGAATCTTGTTGGTATAGCAGTTGGTGAAGCAAAGAGGGTAAGTCAGGAGAAGGAGCCATACAGAATCAATGCTAGAGATGTTGATATCGAAGTAGTACTAGGCGAGATGGCGTCAAGAATGCATACATTTAAAAAGAAATAGAGAGCAAAGGTAGAAGGGAGAGATCTAAAGGATCTTGTTATGGAAGGTAGTGGTAATGTGAAGAAATGATAATATGCATTATTCTTTATTCCGTATCTCATCTCTAACTTCCATCCATAATCTTCCCAAATGATTTTCTCCATCCCTATTCTCACCCCATCCCCAATAACTATCTCTCCAAGAATCTTCCACAATTTCTCTATCCCCAGATTGAATCAATTTCTTCTTTACATACTCATGTTGATTAACCTTGCAAGTTAGAATCTCTTTCATAATACTAAGTTTAATATCCTCCCAATTCTTAGGTTTCTTCCCTTCATTTTCTTGTGCTAATTTAAAAGCTTCATGTGCGGATTTAGTATTGCGTATCCTTTCAGCTAACTCAGGATCTGTATCTACAAACTTTGTTGATTGATATGCATGCTCCGATGTAGGGAATATCTTCCCCTTGTATTCTACTTGAAATGATGAAAAATTATCAAAAACATAATACTCTGGAGGATAGAAATAAATCTGTCCTTTCAATGAAGGTTCTTGTGGATGAGACATTTGTTTATTACTAAATTTAAAACTCTTGTATAAAGTATACCTCTTCTACAAAATCCATGTCCTTTTCTTCTTGTGAATACATATATATATTATCTTCATCATAGTATTTCTTTTCTAAAGAATTAAACTCTTTTTCTGTTATCCAAGAATTCTCTCCACATTTTGTATCAACCATATCCCCTACTGGATTTATCGCAGTTACTATGTAGAACATTTTGTCTTCAACTAACTCTCCTGTTTCATTTAGTACTACATGATTATGTACTACTCTCTTTAAATGAAACTCTTCACATTCCAAACCTGTTTCCTCTTTCAGTTCTCTCTTTGCAGTCTCTAATACCTTTTCTCCAAAGCGTATTTTTCCTGTTATGAATCCACTGTATCCATAGTATGGTTCCTTTGTTCTTTTTTGAACTAAGAGTAATTTCTTTCCTTTTTCTTTCTTTATGCCTACTACCATTACTGCTACTTTTGGTTGTCTTTCAATACTTGCATTGTCTGTATCCATCCTATTGGCATATTCTTTTCCTTTTGTTGTGAGGGAGTATTTAAGGTCTTGCTTAACAACATATCCATCTTTAATTAGTGTATTTACATGGTATGAGAAATGATCAGAGGATAGGCCTTTGATGTTTAATTTGGTGAATTTGGAGTTTGGATTAAATAGTAATTCTCTTAGAATTAGCATTTGTATTGGATGTAGTTCTACCATCTTATTATTTATTAATTTAATGGATAATGGATGATAGCAGTGTTAGAGAGAGTATTCTAGTGAAATGGATTTAACTATTTGGGATAT
>CAYVNA010000004.1:0-47603 GCA_964452735.1 uncultured Candidatus Saccharibacteria bacterium | reverse complement strand
CGCAACCTTCTCAGTGACAGTGAGATGCTCTAACCAATTGAGCTACCACTCCAATACAGATAGAAGTATATCAAACAATATTAATTGAGTAAATATACCCATATGTGATATATTTATCCTATGAATCTTTTCAACAACATCCTCTCTACATTCATAGGCCTTACCGTACTAGAAATTGAACCCTCTGGGAAAGTTAACAACATTGTTCTAGATACTAGAAACTGTCTTCGCACAAAGAAACCCAAAACAGTCTATGACATCTTTAGCAAAGAAGAATTCTTTAGGGTAAAAAGAGTCTTGGAACTTGGATGTGCAGAAAGAAAGAAGTACATGGAACTAAACAAAACATATTCCAAGGGAGAATTTGTAGACGTAGCTGTAGATTGGTCAGGAAGCAAACTCTACATGTACATACAATTCTTTGAATCTAACAGAGACAAAGAAGTGGCCTTTGACAGATACATAGACAAACTTGCCAACCTCTCTGAGCGAGACCCTCTTACCCACGTATTAAACAGAAATGGATTTTGGCAATATGTAAAAAGGATCCTCATGTTTTCAGATCCTGACAAAAGAATTGGAATTGTCTATGTAGATATAGATGGACTAAAAGAAATTAACGATACACATGGACATGACGTAGGAGATATAGCCATACTTGAAATATCTCAAACCATGCATGGCTCTCTACGAGACAGGGATATCGTTACTAGGGTTGGTGGAGATGAATTTGTAATAGTAGTTGAAGAACTCTCTGGTAAAAGAAGTACGGCATACGGACTGGCCAAGAGATTGCTCAAAGATATTGCAGAGAAAAAAGGAAGAACCGCTACAACAATATCTGTTGGTGTACATGTTACTAAGGTAAAAGAATTTTCCAAATACTTCAAAAACGAAACAAAACTTAAAAATGAATGGGAAAAAGCGGTTAAACAGGCAGACACGGCAATGTATGTATCAAAGAAAGCCGGGGGTAACCGTGTATCTGTATCTAGCCAATACGCTAAATATTACTAATCTGAGTGTTTCTTAAGTACTTCCTCAAAAGATTCTTTTGGTTGTAATCCAATCATAGTCTCTACAACCTCACCACCCTTGAAAAGAAATACAGCTGGTATACTCATAATCCCATACTGCTGTGCTAGTCCACCCTCCTCATCTACATTCACCTTACAAACCTTTACCTTCTCTCCCATCTCCTTCTCTAACTCCTCAAGTATTGGCCCCAACATTCTACATGGGCCACACCATGAAGCCCAGAAATCTACAAGAACTAAACCTTCACTCTTAAGAACTTCATTCTCAAAATTTTCTCCTGTTGTTTGTACTACTGACATAATTTGTATGCTGTTAATTTAAAAGTATTGGAATATGGGCATTTCAATATATTCCTAGTATAATTATACCATGCTAAAAATAGATGTTAACCAAAACAAAGAACAAGCAATACTTAAAGCCATTGACACACTTCAAAATGGTGGACTCATCATATACCCAACTGAAACATGCTACGGCCTTGGTGGAGATGCAACCAATCCTAAGGCCCTTGCCAAACTACTTTCCTACAAGAAATATAGAGGCT
Organism: uncultured Candidatus Saccharibacteria bacterium; assembly: GCA_964452735.1. Lineage (GTDB taxonomy): Bacteria > Patescibacteriota > Dojkabacteria > SC72 > SC72 > UBA2177. The sequence continues at coordinate 46,021 of CAYVNA010000004.1, read as the reverse complement.
CCAAACCCATATCCATAGCCGTATCTAACAAACAAATGGCAAACGAATATGTAGAAATCAACGAAATGGCAAACAACCTTTACGAAAACTACCTCCCAGGCCCCATAACAGTCATATCCATGAGCAAGGGAGTTCTCACTAGCCCTGTTGTTTCCTCTCGTGGAGCAGTAGGAGTAAGAATACCGGCATATACCTTTACACAGGAGCTAATTGCAAGATATGGCAAACCAATAACCGCAACATCCGCCAATGTATCCTACAGATCTACACCATACAGTATTGAGAAGTTAGTGAAAGATCTTCCAAAGAAAAGTTTGGAATTAATTGACCTGTTTTTAGATGCAGGACAACTACCTCAGAATCCTCCCTCTACAGTCCTAGATACCACCATGAATGAACTCTCTGTTCTAAGACAGGGCTCTGTACAGTTTGAAAATGCTCTTGTTAAAAACAAAAAGGTCTTTGTTAGAGAAACCAAAAGTCCTGAGGAAACCATATCTCTAGCTAAAGAATTCTCAGACAAATATCTTAAAAACGGTATACCCTCTGTTGTAGCTCTAAGTGGAGAGTTAGGTGCAGGAAAAACACAATTTACCAAAGGTATTGGACAAAGCCTTGGTGTAGAAGGGATAATTAATTCTCCAACATACACCATAATTAATGAGTACAAGTACGATGGAAAGATACTCGCACATATGGATACATGGAGATTGGAGAAGGGAGAACTAGAAAAATCTGGATTAATTGAAAACTTAGAAGCTAGAAATATTGTAGTAATTGAATGGGCAGACAAATTCTTTGAGGAGATATCTGCACTGTGTGACAATATGGATATACCAATGTACAAAGTAGTAATTAAACACATATCTGAACAAGAGAGGAGTATTGAAATCTATGAAGGATAACCAACCAAACATAATTGCATTTGACACAAGCTGTGACGATACATCCGTAGCCGTACTACAAGGGAGAAAGATACTTTCAAGCGAGGTATCTTCTCAAGTAGAAATACACTCACAGTGGGGTGGAGTAGTCCCAGATATTGCAAGGCGTGAGCATGAGAAGAATATTCCCTTGGTGTATGAGGAAGCATTAAGGAAGTCTAAGCTTACAATGGAAGATATTGACTATGTTGTAGCTACATACGGTCCGGGATTAGCTATAGATTTAGAAATAGGTCTTCAATTTGCAAAAGATTTAGCAATTAAATATAACAAACCATTTGTACCTGTTAACCATATGGAAGGACATCTGCTCTCAGGATTACTTCTTAATTCCAATGGTGTTGGAATATCTAATGAGGAGAACCTTTTTCCAGCCCTTGGTTTGTTAATTTCTGGTAAACACACAGAACTAATATATTCCTCTGGTATTGGACAATACAAGAAGTTGGGAGAAACTCTAGACGATGCAGTAGGTGAAGCGTTTGACAAAGTAGCTAGGATGTTAAACTTCGGATATCCAGGTGGAGCAATAATTGGTGAGCTTGCCAAAAAGGGAAAGAGTGGAGCTATCCCTTTTACAGTACCGATGAAGAATTCAAAAGATTTGAACTTTAGCTATTCTGGTATAAAGACAGCAGCTCTCTACAAGAGCAATGAACTAAGAGAGAGTGGTGTTAAGGACAGTGTATGGGTTTACGATTTCTGTAGAGGATTTCTAGACAGTATTATTGAGTCTTTGGTTATTAAATTGGAATTGGCAATTGAACAGAATACAGATATTAAGAGTTTGTTTGTTGGTGGAGGTGTGTTTAACAGTGAGGAGATTGTAAGAAAGATTGGATTTGTAGCAAAGAAGTATGGCTTGGGATATATATATCCAAAGGGAGAGTACAGAGGAGATAACGCGGGTATGGTAGGTATAGCGGGGTATTACAAGATACAAAATGGAGAATATATTACTAAAAAAGAAGATATACAGAAGATAGATAGGGAACCTAGATTGAGTTTGTAGTGATAGGTATATATAATGAATTCATAATCTTAATCTGCCTCATATGATTCAAAGCGATGAACGAAAACAAAAGTATTGGCTAAAGAAGAGAGACCTTAAACTTGAAGAAGTGTATAGCAAAATTGCTCCCGACATCCCATTAGTAAATGTATCCTTAAAGAATCTTTTTTTAAGAAAGTGTGGTGAGTATTATCTTTTCTTGCTTAGTAAGAAATCGGGTATAAAGATAGCAGAAAGATGGGATGAGTTTGAAATTATGAGAATGTTTGGTAAAGGATTAAATCCTACATCTCTAAAAACAGCATTAAACAATATTGATTTCCTTGTTGAGAATATTAAAGTCGAAGGTGATACCGTTCGAGTTTTAGAATACGGTCCAGGTGCAGGATGGTCAACCTTGATGCTTAATAACCAATTGAAAAAGAAATTCCCAGATAAAAAGATTGAACTCGTATCTGTAGATATCTCTCCTCACTCAATTGTTGCTACTCAAAACACACTAGACTATTACCAAATACCTTGGCAGACATATCTTAAAGGAGAAAGTGTAAAAAATTATTCAACAAAAGAAGAAAATATTACAATTGTATTGGATGATTTTGTTGAATTTACAAAGAAACAACCTAGTAACTATTTTGATGGTTTTTTCTCTAGCCATGGTACTGCGTATCTTTCTGAAGATGAATATGCATCTCTTCTAGAGGAAATGATACTGAGAGGGAAAAAAGGAAGTGTGCTTGTAGCAGATTCCCTTGATCCTCTATACACTGTTAAGTTGGATACCTTACACCTACTTTTCTGTTCTCTCTTTCCTTCTGCAACTAAGAATATGCGTGAGTATGTATATGGTAAAGAGCTGTACAGTAATTCTAAATATTTCCCAAGAGGAGAGATTGTGAAGAAGTTAATAAAGGTAAACAACGAAGAGTCATTGCTCTTCTACAGATGGAATCACTACTTACTTTCGAGATTCAAACTTCTTTACATAGTACAAATGCTTAAGTCTATGAGGATAACGACAGATGTAATAGAGGAGTACAGAGAGGATGTGTATCCTTCATATCTTGTAAACAAGTTAATAAAACGAGAGGAATTAAGCTCATGGAGGGAGATTGGAAATCCTCCTAAGTGTCCTCTATATATATGTAATTGTGCTCTTAGGTTAGACAAATAGCAATGACAGATACCATAGGATTAATAAATCTACTTTCCGGGATAACTCAGATGGGGCTTGGTTTTTTTGTGCTATTTTCAGATTTTAGAAACAGAGTAAAAAGATATTATTTCTTCTCTGTATTTTTCTTAGGAATATGGTCATTGTGCATATTCTTTTACTCTAACCCAATTCTCTTTGATACAACAATATGGCTTAAAATTGTATATACAGCTGCATACTGTATGACTTTGGGATTAATTCTTTTTGCTAGAGTTTATCCTGAAGAATTAAAGAACAAATTTAAAACTTTCTTCCTACTGATTGGATTATATATGTTGGTTATGACTATTATCATGTGGTTTACCAACCTAGTTGTAATAGACACGTATAATGTGGCTGGAGATTTTAACAGTATAGCTACAATGGGTCCTCTGTATTTCTTCTACGGTTTACCAGAATTCATAACTGCAATCTACATAGTTGGATACTACATTAAACAGGCAAAAATTTTAAAAGGGATAGAAAAAAGACAGGTACAGCTGTATGTTGTCGGTGGAATAGTAATGCTCCTACCTGTTTTTCTCTTTGATTTCATCTTCCCTCTAATATTTGGTGATACTAGTTTCTACAAATACGGAACAATTGGTAATTCAATTTGGACAATAATTGTTGGATATTCTATCTTGACAACAAGATTTCTAGATACAAGAGTCTTAGTCGGTTCTTTTGCCCAGATGATTCTTAAGGCGATAGCAATATTAATATGTTTCCTGTTGGTTATATTTTTAGTTATACCTTTTTGGGGTATTAATTTTTCTTTGGTTGGTGTTATCAAACTTTCAATCGTTTCGTTCGCAATTACCGTAATACTTGGCAGAATATTCAAATGGATAGATGAGTTTCTTTCTGAGAAGATTGTATATACAAGGTATCACCCAATATCTAGTCTAAAAACCTTTCAAACTAAGAATGCTGAGACTGTAAAGATGGAAGATATCTCCGAGAATCTTCTTACATTAATTTCAAAATCCTTTGATACGAACCTAGTTTCGGTAATACTTCTTGACAGAAGAGATAATGTATTGGTTAAGCAGGTGAAGGGAAAGTGGGATGCTGGAATTGAAGATATTGTTAATACTCTAAAGGTTTGGAGGAAATTAAATAGTAACAGAGTATTAATATATTCTGAGTTAATTAAAGACAAACGTGCAGGTAAGAGAATCATAGATAGTAAGAGAGAGGCAATACTTTCTTTCATGAAAGAGAACGGTATTGAGATAATATTCTCCCTTAAAGAAGCGGAGAAGTTTAATGGAGCAGTAATCATCGGGGAGAAATATAACCAGGATTCATATACTGTTGGAGATATAGATTTTCTCGAAAGTGTTATGCAAAGTACCCACATGGCTTTAGTAAGAGCTACTTTGTATCAACAGTTAGAATCTTTCAACAAAACACTTCAAGAGAAGGTAAATGAACAGACCAAGGAGTTACAGATAAAGGTGGTTGAATTGGAAGAGGCAAGAAAGAAAGAAAGGGACATGATAGACATTATGGGACATGAACTTAGAACACCAGCTACGGTTGTTAAATTAAACGTTGAACTACTTCAGAAATATGTAGATAGTAACCCTGAAGAATTCAAAAGGCATTTAGGTAGGATAAGGGACGCTATAGATAATGAAATAAAATTAATTAACACATTACTTTCATCTGCGAAATTAGAAGGAGACAAGGTAGAGATAAATAGTGAAGAAGTAGATGTATTAATGGAAATAGACATGTGTATCCATGGCCATGAGAGGGAGGCAAAGTACAAAAAATTGAAGATTGTAAACAAGGCGAAGAAAAGAACTCCAACGATATATGCAGATAAAGCAAGGGTCATTGAGATTTTAAACAATCTTCTGGATAACGCTATTAAATATACAGAGAAGGGTAGTGTAATTGTAAAAACAGAGTATGACAAACACGGTGTTACTGTCTCGATAGAAGACACAGGCCAAGGGATTCCAAAAGATGAACTATCTAAACTTGGGACAAAGTTCTACAGGGTAGATAATTATATCGAAGGAAGAAATTTAGATCCTGTAGATATTGTAAGACCAGGAGGAACGGGATTGGGGTTGTATGTTACCTTTAGTTTAGTGAAACTGATGAAGGGAAAGATTTGGGTAGAAAGCAAGTTAGGAAAAGGGAGTAAATTTATATTTACATTACCAATTTACAGAGGACAAAATGAAAAAAGAACGAAGAAAGTATCTCTAAATATGTTTGAACGGATGGGATTAAAGAAGTAGTTTCTTTTCTATCTCAAGCAACCTATTGTATTTAACAAGTCTCTCTCCTCTAGTTGGACCTCCAAATTTACACTGTGTAGCAGGAGTTCCAACGACCAAATCTGCTATGAAGGAGTCGTTTGTTTCTCCGCTTCTGTGTGAGATTATAGCGGTCATTCCATTATCAACTGTAAGTCGTATGGCATTGAGTGTCTCTGTTACACTTCCGATCTGGTTTAACTTTATGAGTACACTGTTCATTGCTTTGGTATCAATTCCCTTTTGTATCCTCTGTGTGTTTGTTGTTAGAAGATCGTCTCCTACAATATTGTATTTCTCTCCCATCTCTTTAGTTACAGTACTCCATCCACTCCAGTCATCTTCAATAAGTGGATCTTCTATGGAGATTAGTGGGTAGTCAGCAAAAAGTTCTTTTTGGAATGCTATCCATTTGGAAGTGTCAAATTCTTTCTTTTCTTTCTTAAGAATATATTTAGATTTTGTTTTGTCATACATTTCGGATGCTGCAATATCCAAAGCTATACTGAAGTCTTCTCCTGGTATATATCCACTCTCCTGTATCCCTTGAAGTATTATATCTAGTGCTTCTTTGTTTCCTTTAATCTCACTTGGTGCAAATGCTCCTTCAAATCCTACGTTTGTAGAATATCTCTTTTGTTTAAGTATGTCCCTTATACCTTGGAATACCTTAATACTTTGTCTAAAACCATCTTCAAAGGTTTTAAATTTCTCCTTGTTTGGTACTATCATGAATTCTTGAATATCTGTTGCCCAGTCTCCGTGTTTTCCACCTTCCATTACTAGTACAAGTGGAGTAGGCATAGCAAGAGTTTTGGGATTGTAGCCCTCTTTGGAATATATCATGGAGATATATTCGTACAGCTCTAGCCCAAGGGAATTAGCTGTTGCTCTACAGAATGCCATGGAGCATGAGAGGATGCTGTTTCCACCTAGTTTACTTTTTTGTTCTGTTCCGTCTAGTTCTATTAGGTAGTTGTCGAATTCTTCTTGACCTTTAAATTCTTTTTCAATGATGGAATCTTTAATTTTGCTATTTATGATATTTACTGCGTCTGTTACTCCTAGTCCATCTTTGTCTCGAAGTTCTAGTACTTCAGTTGTACCAGTGGATGCTCCACTTGGTACATCTCCAGTTCCTTTGTCTCCACCAAGGAGTTCAATTTCTGTAGATAGGGTTGGTTTACCATTGGAGTCTAGGATTTCTCTTGCTTGTATGTTTTTAATTTTCATATATCTTTTTCTGTGTATGTTAGTGAGTATATTGTGCCGTATATTTCATATTTTTACAATGAGTTGAATTTGGTTAAGGAGAGTGTTAATGTTTTAAGCGAGATAATTTAATCGACAAATATAATGGAAACTCAGATAGAAAACAGTATGGAGAGTCCAGCTCCAGTTGCTTTGGAGCCTAAGGTAGAGATATCTAAACCAAGTAAGAGAGGTTTTGTAGGGATAATGATATTTCTAATCATCTGTTTAATTGGTGGATTAACATATTATGTATTGAAGGATAACGGGATAGATTTACTCTCAGGGATAATTAAAACAGATACTGCAAGTGACAAAACAGATACTACGACAGATACCGATACACAAGTGAAAGAAGATGAAAGCAAAGATACTGTAAAGACAGGAAATTTCAAAGTAGCTTTTGCTTTCCCTAGTGAAGGAACACCTGCTGTCAGATTATGTTTTACTAATACGAAAGAGATATCTGAGCAGTATTGTTTTTGGAGAAAAGGAGATAGCGATAAAACAAACTATTCTAATGATTTAGAAAATGGACAAGATACTCTTCCTGTTGGAACTTATTCCGTAGACTATACTGTATATCAGGACGGGAAAAATGCATATCAGGTATATTCGTTAAGGCAATGCGTCTATTATGCTGATGGTGGAGAGGATAATGCTGCGAATGTCGCTAAATATTGCTCCAGTATTAGGAGCCTATTTAAGGATTATCTTACGAAGCTAGGAGGGTCTGGGAATGTGCCAGATCAGTTGGTTAATTCTTCAGAATATGGAGGGAATTTAGTAACTTTTACGATTAAGGAAAACCAAGTAACAGATTTAGGGACAATTAGTTTGTCTCCATATATTACAGATTAGTTGTTCCTGATATTTTGGATTTAGTATTAAAAGTATTAGATTTATTAAAGTTTGAGTAGCAATATACCAATTGTTTTTAGAGTATTTGTTTGGTAAAATCTTCTCTACATGTAAGCCGAGGTGGTGGAATTGGCAGACACGCTACCTTGAGGTGGTAGTGGGATTTATACTCCCGTGCAGGTTCAACTCCTGTCCCCGGCAGATCTTTTGTAGTATAATACGAGGTCTAATTACAAGGGCGATTAGCTCAGCTGGTCAGAGCATCTCGTTTACACCGAGAGGGTCATAGGTTCGAATCCTATATCGCCCATTTTCATATTTCAACAGTAGGGAAAAGACTATGTGGTTTTGACAATGATCTTGTATGTATATAAACTGTACATATACTGCCGTCATGACAAAAAGATCAAAGTACAAAAACTGGAGAAAGATTCTTGTAATATGTAGTGTATTCATAATAATCATACTTCTTCCTGTAGCTGTCTATCTCTATCTATCCAAGTCAATAACCAGTATAGCTTGGTATGATTCCAATTGGGGATATAGAAAAGCAATAAGCATGGAGAATGGTACTAGTGCGACATTGATAGATGAAGAGGTATTAGTTGTAATGGATACCTCTATATTGATATCAAATAGTAAACTTAATTCCGATTGTTCAGACTTAAGATTTGTAGATAAAGATGATACAACTCTACTAGAATATTGGATAGAAGGAGAATGTAATACAGATAATACACAGATATGGGTAAAGATACCATCGATGCCTATAGGGGAATATACAATATATTCATACTACGGAAATAGTAGTGCAACTTCAGGAGAAGAAGTTTGGGATGGCAACTTTATAGTTATGTCTACAGTATTATGTCCAGAAGGTTGGACTAGAGCTAGTGAATATGATGACAGATTCCCATTTGGATCTAATACATATGGGACTACTGGGGGATCCTCTTCGCATTCTCATAATATAACAGATACTATTACTGGAGCTAGTATAGAGTAGATATTGGAAACGGGGACCGTTCTTTCTCTTTGTATACACATACGCATAGCATCGATATAACTACTTCAACAGAATCAATTATTCCACCATATTTAAGTACGATTTTTTGTAAAAACAATAAAATAACGTATTTTCAATATTCAATTGCAATGTCTACATCTTCAGAGATACCAGAGGGTTGGGATCATACCTCGGAATTAGATAATAAGTTCCCAAGAGGTTCTAGTACATATGGTACTTCTGGTGGTAGTTCCTCTCATTATCACACTACTCCAGCGGGGCAAACCAGTGTTGGATCTAACTCGGCTACTTCAAACTCAGATGCCGATGCTGGACAACCGAATTTCGCTAGACCTGCACACACACATGCATTGGGTTCATCAACTTCTAGTGCTTCTGATAATCTTCCTCCGTACTATACTGTAAATTATCTACAAGCAGAATTAAATAATAGTTATTTACCCGATTTCGTTAGTATGGCAGATTCTCTACCTCCTTTGGGTTGGAATAACTTCGATCAATTAAATGAGAAATTCCCTATGGGATCTGAGGTTGCTGGTACTACAGGTGGATCTGCCACCCATACTCATACTGGGAGTATGACAGTAGGATCTGCTTCTAGTACCGCTGATGGATATGATACGAGTTCAGGTGGAAGAACAAGTTGTGGAACGTATTCATATACAACGCCTGAAGCTAGTAATCTTCCAGAATATGTAACTACTGTATTCATAGAGAGAAAAATATCGATACCAACAACAGTTGAAAGTGAAATGACAGCAAATACCTTGCCTGACGCTCCTGATGAACTTTTAATAGAGGGACAAGTAACACCAACTGAAGTGAGAGATCTTACACCAGAATTTAGTGCAATATTTAGTGATCCAGATACTGAAGATGTAGGAGTATATTATCAAATACAAGTAAATACCAAATCGGATTTTACAGGCACTTTGATGTGGGATAGTGAAAAACAAGATATATCAGCAATCACCAATGGAAGTAGATCATCAGATATCTCATATGCTGGGACCCCACTATCACACGATGGAAGTACATACTACTGGAGAATAAGGTTCTGGGATAGTTCAGAAGGGGTAAGTGCATGGTCTTTAACTGCGTCTTTCACCATGGATACCCCACCAATTTCTCCAACAATAGGGGAACCTGAGGCTCTATCTATAAACACAATAAGATGGTATTTTACTGATAATGCAAAGAATGAAGATGGCTTTATCCTTTTAGACGAAAATGAGAACTTCGTAAAGTATTGTCTAGGAGAGAACCTTACATATTGCGATGAATCAAGTTTGGATGAAAATACCCCCTATACAAGGAAGATCCAGGCATACAATGAAATAGGAACAAGCGTTCCCTCTGGGACTGCTACAACATATACTCTACTATCAGCCCCTAACGCACCAATACTTTTGGAAAGAGGAAGTACATCATTGAAGATAGCTTTAGATGAGATGAACTCTGCAGATGCTCCATATATCCTCTATGAGGAATCCACAGATAAATATGTTGATTTCCAAACAAATCTCTTAGTAGAAGATGCCGTATGGGGTACATACGAAGAGTTTGGAGGAAGTGAAGGAGTCTTGATAAATGACTTTGAGAAAGGTGTTAAGTATTCATTCTATGTAAAATCAAAAAACGGTAGTGGTATTGAGACTGAATACTCAGGATCTCTAGATGCTGTAACTAAACTAGATCCCCCAAGTGATATCCAAACATTGGAGATTACAGATAAGAAGATACTCTGGAAGATAGTGGATGGTAATATATATAAGATTGGGTATAGGATTTACGATCAAACAGGAACTCTTCTTAAAACATGCTTAATTGATCAGATGACAAACTGCCTAGAGGAGAATCTTTTTTCAAATACTACATATCAAAGGAAGGCTAAGGTATTCAATAATAATACTGAGAGTGATTTCTCAAACGTCTTCCTCTTCACAACATCTCCAGGGTCTTCTAGTATCTCTAGTATTGCACCAGTTAATTCGGAAACTCTGAGAATCAGTATTGTAGGGAATAATAGGGATAGTATAGAGGTATTTGAGAATCTAAGTGGAAAACATCTAGACAGTACTTTTGGTGTCCTATCTTCTACTCAGAAAGTTTTTTCATATGTTTCCTCTATAGATGTTGTTGGGTTGTTGCCTAATACAAAATATGAGTTTAAGGTTAGAAGTAACAATTCTGTTGGTGTAGTTACAGGTTGGTCTCCTTCTGTTTCTTCATATACTTTTGCTAATAAACCAGGTATCGCTAAGATAGAATCTATTTCTAGTAATTCTGCGAGAATATTCGTAGATTCATTGACCAATCCTTCTACAACAGAGTATTTAATTAGGGAGAATAACAGTGGATTGTTCCTAGATTATCAGTCAAACTCCCTATCACAAAGTCAGAAGTGGGCAACAATATCTCAGTTAGGGAATACAAATGGTATTGTAGTGAATGGTTTGGAAGTAGGGAAACAGTATTCTTTTTCTGCTAGAGCTAGAAATTTCAATATGAACAATACTGACTGGAGTGATCCTGTGTATGTAGGGACTTCAGCTATCATAAAGAATGTTGCTCCATCATTGAAAGTTACTCTTGCTTCAAGTGAGGACATAGATGTTACTCTACCTCAAAATGGGCAGTATGGGGAAAAGATTGTTAGACTGAAGATGGAGGAGTATTTAGTTGCTGATATCCCAACTCTTTTTGATCAGGATAGGGATTGGGGAGATGCTGTTGTTCTTAGTTCTGTAGATGAGAGAAAGACTGTTGTTAAACTTTCTGAATCTCATGGTGTTGTTAAGCCATATACAATGTATGTATATAAGGATTCTACAAATGCATTTCTAATATGTCCATTGGCAAAGACTCTGGAAGAAGTGACTCTTGATTGTCCCGAGGGAATAAGGTTCACAGGGAATTTTCCTCAAAGTGTGGACTACAAAGAAGGCAAGCTATCAGTTTCTCAGGCTATAATAGGAGGTGTAGAGTATTGGGTTGTGGACGGTATAACAGGGACTGGCGGTCTTGGCTATATACATGAAGACAAGAATTATGTTGGAGAAAGCCCAGATAAGGAAGTTCCAGATAAAGAAGTTTCATCTTCTCCGCAGATCCTTGATGTTCTAAAGAATCGGATAGTTGATATCGCTAGTAGTTTGGGTATAGATAAGCTAGAGGAAAAAGATCTTAAGAGAGTTTCTGTAGCAGGGAATGTCGTTACTGCAACAGTGAGTGTAACTCTCCTTCTTGGCGGACTATCTCAGACATGGTATGGTATGATTCAATTAATTAGTATATTCTTGAGCTCTCTAGGTTTTATAAGAAAGAGATTGGGGTATGGTTTTGTATATGATTCTGTAACTAAAAATCCTGTTCATATGGCAATGGTTAGGGTCTTTGATTCTAAGGGGAAGCTTGTTGAAACTTTGGTAACAGATATTAATGGGAGATTCTTTGGATTCTTGAAGAATGGGAAATATAATCTCACAGTCTCGAAGTCAGGATATATTTTCCCTAGTAGTATAGTTAAGGGCTTAGAAGACTATCCAATCCAAAACATATATCAGGGGAATCTTGTAATAGGTAAAGATAGTGGGGATATACAATTAGCCATACCTATTGATAGTAAAGAGATCTCTGGTGTATCTAAACATTTCTCTTCCTTACGAAATATCTTCAAGAGAATCATTCTTGTTTTTAATGTTTTAATCTTCTTAACAGGTATTTCAATATCAATGTATACATACAGTATATTTCCTAATATAGAGAATTTGATTCTCTTAATCATGTATATTATTCCTCTAGTTGTAATCCTGAGATCAATCTTTAATAACCAAGATAGGTATGGGAAGGTTGTAGATCAGAAGGGAGATTCTGTGGAAGGTGTTTCTGTAACTCTTCGGGAGATGGATTTTGACAAGGTAGTAGCTGTTCGTGTGACAGATAGTAAGGGTAGGTATAGGTTTATCTTGGATAAAGGGAAATATAGTATGTCTGTTGATGCTGAGGGATATGGGGATTCTGATATTAAGGGTGGTTCTCTTGTTAATGTTAATAAAAACAACTATATTTTATGTAGGAAGATAGTTGTTAAGAAGTATTAATTTATTATTAAACTATAATGACTGCAGGGAGGTTAGTTCTAGTTGGTATCGGTTGTCTTCTACTTGGTTTGCTTGCTGCAATTATTACAAAGAACATATTTGTTGGTATATCATTTCCTTTTCTTTTAGTTGTTTTCATTCTGATGTGGAATAAATTAAAAGGGGAAGGAGAGAAGAAGGAAAAGGATAGTGAGGTAATTGCTCCTGAAGAAGAGGATAAAACTAGTTAAGGATGATTAGCTCAGCTGGTTAGAGCATCGCATTCACATTGCGGAGGTCACAAGTTCGAATCTTGTATCGTCCAGTGGACTATACCTTTGATGTACAGAAAGGACATCTAGTAGCTTTGATATTTATCTCCGATAGGCAATATGGACATACTTTTTCCTTCCTATCCTGTTTTTCCTCTTCTTTCTTCTTGGACCTATTAATAACTTTTGTTATTTGAAATGCAAGTATGAACAGTATTAATGCTGTTATGATGAAAGATATAAACTCGTTTATGAAATTACCATAATAGATAACTGTAGCGTTACTCTCTAATGCCTCCTCAATATCCTCAAACTTCTCTTCGCCAATGACCCAAAAGAGCTTTGTAAAATCTATCCCCGATGTTAAGAAAGCAATAGGAGGAGTCAGGATATCCTTAACAAATGAATTAACTACATCTCTGAAAGCAGCACCCATCATGATACCAATAGCAGCACCTAATGTGGCTTCCTTAAATGCAAAATTCTTAAAATCAGAACTCACTTTCTTAGCTCTCTTCTCTATTCTTTTCTCTAATTCCATTTGAAAAAATACCCAACTTAGATAATAAATAGACTAAGGTAACAGAAGTAAGAAACAAATATACAATAGCCTGATTCTGTATAACCTCATCCAAAGAATCATTCCTCAAAACAAAAAGAGAAATTTGTAGTGCAGTTGTAATACAAAGGATGTATAGATATCGGAAGAAACCTCTTGAAATGAAATAGTTAGCAACCATATATACAAAAGCAAAACCTGTCATGCACAATCCAAACATCCCTATATATTTCTGTATGATGTTATATGTATTTCCTACTGTAAGGTCAACAACATAGCCACTAAATAGAAAATATACTAAGGAGATAAAAAGCCCAATGAGAAGTGAAAGTGCTAATGAAATTGCTAAACTCTTTTTCTGATCCTTCTCAATGTTCTCATTTGTTAACCTTGCAAACATCACAGAGGCTGTTGTTATAGATGCGAAATATACTAGCTTTCCAAGTAATGATATCGCTGCATACTCTGCACGAAATTCAGGATTTACAAGTATCAAGTCAATCGTGAATGGAGCAGTTAATAAAAGGAAAGATACTGCAATTAGAAGCAATTCTTTGTAGCTTATCTTAACCTTCTCATGATTACCCCTCTCTAGTTTAATAAGTGGGATTATTATAATGGAGGAAATTATTGATGGAATGGAATTTGCCAGAATTAGTAAAGATAGGGATCCTCCCATCCTTATTGCTATACCCCCTATTACAAACTTGAGAATTGTTTCTAATAGCAAAACAATATTAACGGTACCTATTTTCTCTAGTCCTAGAAGTAAACCCTTTGCTATTGGGCTTACAAATGCAAAAAGGAATGTTATAGCGAGATATATTATTGTTTCTGAAGGGATTGTTGCAACTGTTGATATAACATCCTTATTCAAGAAGAATAATATTGAGAAGATAACTCCCATTAGGGAGAAAAGTAATAATGAATACCACTTGTAATGGTAGAGGTTTTTACTTCTATTTTGTGCTATCTGCTTAGTTATCAATGCTTGTATAGAAGATGCTGGTATCTGAAGTAGATATATTACTCCTAAGGTAGAACTGAATATCCCAAATATATTTTGATCTGTATACCTAGCTATGAAAACATTAAAATAATAGTTCAATACACCTATTATTCCTCCTAATATAGTTGTTAGAAAGAGGTTTTTAACAAATACAAGATCTTTTTTTGATAGTTTCTTCATCATATTTAGTCTATAATAGCATACGATAAATTTACATTCTCTACCAGTATGACAGAGGTAATTCTAGCGTTAATAGGTGGTGTATGCTTAGGGTTTGGTATCTTCTATTTCTTAAGAAAAGGGCAGTCAGGTAATAGTGAAGAGCTTAAGGAAAGCATAGAGGAGAAACTAGAGGAGCTTGTTCCGAAGGCTCTGATGGAGGCTAATGAGTATTTGGTAAGGACAGCAAGAGAGTCTCTTAGTTCGGAAACAAAGCAGAACAGGGTAGATTTGGATAATAAGAGAGAGGAGATAACAAGAATGGTGAAGGGGCTTGAGGAATATCTGAAGGGAGCGGAGAAGGAAAGAATAGATTCTTTTGCGATGTTGAAAAGCTCTGTAGAGGAGAGTAGGAAGATAACGGAGCAGCTTTCAGTAAGTACTGAAAGTTTGAGGAAGGTTCTTTCAAATAATCAGTTAAGAGGGCAGTTTGGAGAGCAGGTTGCAGATGATCTTTTGAAGATGGCAGGGTTTGTTAGAGGTGAGGATTATGAGTTCAACAAGGAACAGGCAGGTTCCGAAACGCGTCCTGATTTCTCAATATTTCTCCCAGATAGAACGAGAATAAATGTGGATTCCAAATTTCCGTATGCTAACCTACAGAGAATGGCTGAGACAGAAGATAAGGAAATGAAGGAGAAGTATATGAAGATGTTCGAGAGAGATGTGAAGGATAAGATTAAGCAGGTTACAACAAGGGACTATATCAATCCAGAGGACAGGACTGTTGATTTTGTTATCTTGTTTATTCCAAATGAAATGATATTTTCATATATATATGACAAGCTTCCAGAGATATCCCAAGAGGCGATAGCTAGCAAGGTTGTTTTAGCTGGTCCATTTAGTTTTACAGCAATACTTAGGATGATTAAGCAGTCATATGAGAACTTCAGAGTTCAAAAAAATATCTACAACATTATTGGTCATGTTAAAGCATTCGAGAAAGAGTTTGATAATTTCTCTGGAGAGTTCTATAAGATCGGTGATAGGATAGGATCCTTGCAGAAGCAGTATGATAATGTTAGCACTACAAGATTCAACCAATTGGTAAGAAGAGTCGATAGGGTTAAGCAGGAAGGGCTCATAGAGGATGATAGTGAACAATCTTTCTTAATAGAGATGAATAATAAAGAGGAATAAAAAAGGGAGTATAAATACTCCCTTTGATATATTGAAAGTCAGAATACTACTCTTTCTTTCCCCATGCTAGTACTCCAATTAATACTAGATTTGCAATAGGTACTAGTGATAGTAATCCCAAGAGCTTGTCATATCCTCTCTTCTCACAGATTGTCATTATTATAATGATGCACAAGATAGCTATGACCAATGCTCCGATACCAGGTATGAAAGCTATCAACAAAAGCCAAGGATTTTTGTCGCCCAATTGGAATAACAATATTGTGTTTAGAATTGGAACCCAAGCGAACCAGCCGTTCTCATTTCCTAACTTATTCGCTATGGTCATCAATGCTAGAGATGAATATATATACGTAGCAAGAGATACAGTTATTCCAAATATGAGAGCAACTCCCCCAAATAACAAAGTCATGCCACCAAGGATGGTTGCTAGTCCCTCCTCAAGGTCTAGGGAACTTTCCGAAGTATCTGTACTCCAGTCATAGTCCCAATCATCATAATCCCAATCATATTCCCAGTCGTAATCGTCGTACGAAGTTGTTGTATAATCATCATCAATCGGTAGATCTTCTGCAACATCCTGAGCCATTGTTGGGAATGCCACTAGAGCATAGGATGCTAATCCTAGTACGACTCCAAGAGTAATATTAAATAATTTCCTCATAATTGGGATATTAAAATTTATATACTTTTAAATTTTTACACATTTGTAAAAGAACTACAATATATGTTAATTTATATTAATGAAAGAATTCCCAATTAACATAATATCCGGTGAAAAGAAAATTCTCCTCTCTGCTCCACATGCCTTTCTGCACAAGAGACCAAGGCTAAGCACTGCATGGAAAGTTCCAGAGCCATATACTGATGATCTTGTAATTTCTGTAACTAGAGATATTGATGCGATGGGTATCGTTCTTCGTGGTGATGTAGATTTCGATCCAAACTATCATACTGAAAGACGTAATCCATATAAGGTGATGGTTAGAGGCATCGTTAGGGAGAAAAAAATTAAATATTTCGTCGATATCCACGGTCTGAAAGACGGTAATATGTATGATATTGCTATATACTACCCAACAAAGTTCTCAAGATCGAAAAATCTAGCCTTAAAGCTTCAGGAAGATCTAGGAAGGGGAAGACTCTCGGGCGTAAGTATCGCAATATTTAGATTCCTCGATAATAGCCAGGAAACTCTTGGTGAATATGTTGCCTCTAAGCTAAGAGTTCCATCTGTTCAGATCGAAATAGCCAGATATATTAGGGAGGACGATATCCTTAGAGAGGAGCTTGTTGCTAATCTTTCAAGATCTCTTTGTGAATTGTTTGTATAAAATTATTATCGGTTCATTAACGATACTCAGAAATTTTTGACGGGTAACCTCTACTTTGTTATTCTAGATATGTAATAAATTTATGACCACTATCTATGACAGATGTAAATAAAAAGAATATAGGGGATATTCAGGGTGTAGATAATAATAAGAAAAAAGCCATTGAGATGGCAATCTCTCAAATAGAAAAGCAGTTTGGTAAGGGCTCGATCATGAAGCTTGGAGATGAGAAGAAAGTTGATATTGATGTCATACCCACAGGTGCACTTTCTTTGGATATAGCACTTGGTGTAGGTGGTATTCCAAAGGGAAGAATTATTGAAATATATGGTCCAGAATCCTCAGGTAAAACAACTTTGGCTATTCACATCTTAACGGAAGCTCAAAAGAGAGGTGAGGCAGTTGCATTCATTGATGCTGAGCATGCTTTTGATCCAGGATATGCTAAAAACATAGGGTTGAACATAGAGGAACTATACATTTCTCAACCAGACTTCGGAGAGCAGGCCCTAGAAATTCTTGAAACGCTTGTTCGATCGGCTGCATTTGGAGTCATAGTAATCGACTCTGTAGCAGCACTTACTCCAAGAGCTGAGATTGAGGGAGATATGGGAGATAGCCATATGGGTCTTCAGGCTAGATTAATGTCTCAAGCCTTAAGAAAGATAACTGCAATATCCAATAAGACAGGTACAACAATAATTTTCCTTAACCAGTTGAGAATGAAGATTGGCGTTATGTTTGGTAATCCTGAAACAACAACAGGTGGCAATGCTCTCAAGTTCTACTCCTCTGTTAGAATGGATATTAGACAAAAGGATAAAATTCTCAAGGATGGGAAATTAATAGGTCATTCTAGAAAGGTAAAGATAGTTAAGAATAAGATGGCTCCGCCATTTAAAGAAGCAACATTCAATATGATATATCCTCTCGGTATAGATAAGGAGAGCAGTATATTAGATGCAGCTCTAGAGCTAGGTGTTGTGCAGAAGGCCGGTGCTTGGTTTAAATATGGAGATATTCAATTAGGGCAGGGAAGAGAAGCAACATCCGATGCTTTGAGGGAGGACAAGAAACTCTCAGAGAAGATTGTGAAGGAAGTTAAGGCAAAGATTAAATAATGAAAGTAACAAAACTAGTATCTCAAAAAAGAGATCCTTCTAGAGTTAATATGTATATTGATGGGGAATTCTCTTTTGGAATCTCTCTTGATTCTTTGGCTAAGTACAACATATATGTGGGGATGGAACTGGAGGAAGATTTCCTTTCAAAGGTGTTTCTTCACGAATTAAAGAAAAGGTTCCTTCAAAGATCTTCTGAATATATCTCTAGATTACCTAGAACAGAATTACAAATATCTAGATATATTAAGAACATCATAATGAAGAAGAAAGGGGTTTGGTATTCTGAGCTTTCGAAAGAGGAGGAGGAAAAGATCCTAGAGCATGTTATCTCCAAATTAAAGAAATATGGATACATTGATGATTCACATTTTGCTGAACAGTTCATACAATCCAGATTAAAAAGTAGACCGCGAGGTAGTGGCGTGATAATGTCGGAACTGATCTCTAAGGGAGTCTCTAGAGATATTGCAGAAGACAAAGTTAAGGAGTTAGTTCAAGACGAATATGCCCTTCTCTGCAGGGTATATGAGAAGAAATATAAGGATCAGAAGATAACAAGTATGGATAACAAGAAGATATCATACCTGTTTAGAAAAGGTTTTAGTTGGGACTTAATTGAGAAATTAATAAACAATGAGTCTGAAGAGTAGGAGGAAGTGGATACTTCCTGAAAAGAAAGTAGAAGATATCATAGAACACATTATTCAGATAAGGGGAATTGAGGATAGGGAGTCTTTCCTCCATCCTTCTTTAGATAACATATATAGCTGGGAAAAAATAAATGATGTTAATTCTGCAATCTCGAAAATATCTGAACATATCGAGAAGGGTAGTAAGATATTAATTCATGGAGACTATGATGCTGATGGTATCTGTGCAACTGCACTTCTTTGGGAATTCCTGTATAGGGATCTTTCAAAGCACATATCTAAAAAAATAGATGTGGTACCATATATCCCCAATAGGATAGAGCAGGGATATGGATTAACAAAAGATTCATTGGAAGATGTTGTTAGCCTAGGTGCCAATCTAGTCATAACAGTTGATTGTGGCATTAGGGATAAGGATATAATAGCAGAGTTCAAGGATAGGTTAGACTTTGTAGTGACAGATCATCATCAACCACCAGATGGTGTTTTTGATGATCTTGATTATCCCATTCTTCATCAAATGTTTCAGGAAAAAGAATATCCTTTTAAAGAGATATGTGGTACCTCTGTTGCCTATCTTCTAGTTCAGGGATTAAGGGAGCATTTCAATATGGAGGTTAACCCACTATATGGATTAGATCTAGTTGCTCTAACAACAATAACAGACATTATGCCCCTCCGAGATGTAAACAGGGTATTTGTTAAATATGGCTTGGAAGAGATAAGGAAAGGAGAGAGACTAGGTTTTAGAATGCTAAGTCTTAGAGCAGGTCTAGATCCCGAAGATATTGATGTATACCACTTAGGCTATGTTATCGGACCTAGAATAAATGCAGTTGGGAGAATAGCATCTCCGATGGATGCCGTTAGGCTATTAGTAAGTAGAAGGGAAGAACAATGTAAGGAGATTGCCAATTTGCTCGAGAACACTAACTGGGAAAGACAGAAGATGACAGAAGATATCCTCCAGCAGGCAAGGGACTCTATTTCTAATGTATCAAGTAATTTACTGTTTGTCCTTGGAGAAGATTGGCACGAGGGTATCATAGGGCTTGTTGCAGGTAAGCTTCAGGAAGAATTTTACAAACCAGTCATCATAGCTACAAAAAACAACAACATTATCAAAGGTTCTGCTAGGAGTATAAAAGGTTTTCATATTACAAAAGCCTTGGAAGCACATAGTAAATATTTAGAAAGATATGGAGGACACGAACTGGCTGCTGGATTTACCGCAAAATTAGATAGTATCGATGAATTTGTTGAATCAATTACTGATTATGCAGAAAGAAATATTAGAGAGGAAGACCTTATTCCTGAATTGAAAGTGGAGCTATTATTAGATTCAAATGATATAACCTCGGAATTAGTTGCAGAGTTAAAAAAACTTGAACCATTAGGATATGGTAATCCAAAGCCGTATGTATGTTTGACCAACCTAGAAGTAAAAAGGAAGCAGATTATGGGTAAAGATCAGAGCCACATGAAGATATATGTGAAAGGTAGTGGATCTGACTACCTCTCTCTCCTGCTCTTTAATTGCAAGGAAGATATTGATGAAATTACTGATGGTAGCAGGATAGATGCTGTGGGATATCCAGATATTAATGTATGGAATGGTGTTGAAAGTGTACAATTCAATGTAAAGGAGTGGAGATCTGTTAATTAAATTGATAAAATCTATCTAGTAATCTGTAGTATTAAACATATGCAAAGAATTTTAGTAAGAGATACTTTGAACAATGTAGGGAACGAAGTAGAGATTTGTGGTTGGGCTAGTAGAATTAGGGACCACGGTTCTTTAGTGTTCATTGATTTGAGAGATTGGTCTGGGAAGATTCAGTTGGTTCTTGACCATAACAAGCTAGGGGAAATTGGGAATATTGGCTTGGAATATGTACTCAGAATAGTTGGTACAGTAAAAAAGAGGGATGAGGGATTAGTTAACGAATCCATGGCTACTGGTAGTGTAGAGGTTGATGTGTCTCAGATATATATCTTAAATGAATCTAAGACTCCCCCTTTTCCATTGGATACGGAAGGTGATGAAATAGATGAGAATGTTAGGTTGAAATACAGGTATATAGATATCAGGAGAGATAGAGTTAGACATTTAATAGAGTCTAGGCATAGATTAATGATGCTAACTAGGGAGTGGTTTTCTTCTCAGGATTTTGTAGAGGTACAGACTCCTCTCTTGACTGTAAGTACTCCTGAAGGAGCCAGAGATTATTTGGTACCTAGTAGAATTCACAAAGGGAAGTTCTATGCTCTTCCTCAGGCTCCTCAGCAATACAAGCAATTACTAATGGTCGGAGGACTTCATAGATATTTCCAGATAGCTCCATGTTTTAGAGATGAAGATCCTCGTGCTGATAGGCACTCAGGTGACTTCTATCAAATAGATGTGGAGTGTTCATTCATTGAGAGAGATGAATTTTTTGAGCTTGTAGAGCCGTACTTCAAAGAAACAGTTGGCAATCTGACAAAGAAGGGTATTCTTCAGTATCCCTTTCCTCGAATTTCATACAAAGAGGCAATAGAGAAGTATGGATCAGATAAACCAGATTTGAGATATGATATGTTCCTAACAGATCTAACTGCAGAGTTTAAGGATTCGGAAATGGATATATTTAAGAATGTGGAAACAGTTAAGGCTATTCTAGTAGATAAAGAATTCTCCAAGAAAGAAATAGAGGATATTACTGAAGAAATGAAAAAAGAAGGTGCTAAGGGTCTGGCTTGGTTTTCTATAGAAGGAGGAAAAATAGGTGGAACAATGAGTAAATTCTTTGATGAAGGTATTCAGGAGAGGATATTGAATAAGCTAGTGGATTTAGGATATGTCATTAGTGGGAATCAAACAATATTTGCAATCGCAGATGAGTATGCAAAGGCATGTAAATTAACAGGTGTAGTTAGGAGTAAGATGGGAGACCTTCTAGATTTGAAGGATCCTAATCAAATGGCGTTTGCATGGATAGTTGATTTCCCAATGTTTGAATGGGACGAAAGAAAAGGTAAGTGGGATTTTGGGCACAATCCTTTCTCTATGCCTCAGGGAGGTTTGGAGTCTCTAGAGAGTAAAGATCCAAAGGATATTCTTGCGGAACAGTATGATTTGGCTTGTAATGGATATGAATTAGCCAGTGGATCTATCCGTAACTTCCATCCTAAGACGTTTGTCAAAGCCTTCGAGATCGTTGGGTATACAGAGGAAGAAACGCGAAGGAAATTCGAGCATATGATATCTGCTTTTGAATATGGTGCTCCTCCACATGGGGGATTTGCAGTGGGTTTTGATAGATACATGATGCTGTTATTCGATGAACAGAATATTAGAGAGGTATATGCATTTCCTAAGACAAATGCCCAAGAGTTGATGACTGGAGCTCCTAGAGAGGTTTCTAAAGAGGATTTGGATATGCTGGGGATACAGCTTAAGGGCTAGAATAGGGAATTGCTTTCAACTATCTCTGGTTCAGGTAATTCAATCTTGTCTTGCACTATGGAATAATTGATAGCTGGATAGTAGTAATCAAAAAGAGCCTTTGTGTCATTACTCAATATGGCTTCTCCTGAAACTACATATACTGGCTGTAGATAATTAGATTCATTCCACGACTCGTAATATACGAGATTAACATCGAGTATTAGAAACTTCTTTACTCTCTGAGGAGTATATTCTACAACATCATCTCCACCTTTCTCGTAGAGATATGCTAGACTTCCTTCTCCTGATTGGATTTTTTCTATTGCTGTTTGTGGAGAGATGAGCTCGTATGTACCACAGGCATCTACTTCGATGGGCCAGTATGTATAATCTATCTGGTATATTGTGCTGATTGAGGAATTCAACTTTGTTCCCTTATATAGTGCTCCAACATATACTGATATATTACTCCTTTGTGTTTGTGGAAAAGATACCAAGGTATTAAATGTGGATATTGAAATCTTCTCATCATTGATAATTCTAGACTCTACCGCCGGAGCTTCTGGAAGCTTCTTCGACAGCGTTTGTACCATAGTCTCAGCACCTACTATATTTGAAGATATCGTTATCATCGATTTCTTCCTTACAAAATCTACTCTAATCAACTCAGCTTCGGATGCAGAAGCAGCCTTACTAAAAGATCCGTCAGGATTAATATCTATATATGTTGTTTGGTGATTCCCACTGGAATAATCGTCTGTGTATATCCCAAGAGTACGCAATGCATTTGCAGCTCTTGTCTTAGCTTCTTGCTCTGATGGAAGATTCCCTGTATTTAATGCTTCTCTAATTACTGCAGGATCTGTCTTTAAAGAAAGGTTAAGATTCTTTGCTTGGATCTCAAGTGTTCTCCCAGTATCCCTATCAACCCATACATAGCTTTGTGTACCTCTCCTAATTATGGAATCTGGATCAAATCCAAGCTTCTTTGAAAGTATTTTTGCATCTGCCTGTGCACTCAATGACTGTGTTGGGTTGTTGAACCTATATACATTAACAATCTGAGGAATTGACTCGATCTTCCCAGTATCCGTATTTATCTCGAAGACCATTTCTGATCCGTCGGCTAGATTCAATGAAGGTATCTCTAACTTCTCGCTCAAGAAGTCTTCTCTTTTTTCTGTACATGCGTAATTTGCTGTGAGGTATTCCGGTGGCATAGCATCTTCCTGTCTAAGAGTTAGTAAAAGGATTACTATCAAAAATATGGCAAAAGCCCCCAATGCAATAACTCCAAATCTTTTAGTCCAGAATGCTGCCTCTGTTAAAGTCATGGTATAATCTTAACAATACTTAACTATACTATCAACCATAATATTACCAGTAATATAATGAGAACAAAAGAGGAGAATACAAAGTTAGCGGAGATACTTTTCCCAGATGTTAGAGAGATTCCTTCGGATTTGGAGAGTAGATATCCAAAGAGAGAGTCTAAAGATGGAGAAATGATCTTGAGGTTTGCTCCTAGCCCTACTGGTTTCATACAATTAGGAAATATATTTGCTGGTTTAGTTTGTGTCAAACTTGCTAAGCAAACAAACGGTGTTGCGATATTGCGTATAGAGGATACAGACAAGGGAAGGGAAGTAGAGAATGGTGTAACTGGTATTGTTGATGGATTGAAGGGTTTTGGTATTGAATTTGATGAAGGAATGATAAATGAGGATGAATGGGTGGGTGAGTATGGACCATATATTCAGAGTAAGAGGTTGGAGATATATAGGGTATATGCTAAGGAGTTGATTTCAAGAGGTCGTGCATATCCTTGCTTTCTTAGAGAGGAAGATCTAGAAAAAATTAGAACTAAACAATTAGAATTAGGTGAAAGAACAGGGTGTTATGGTAAGTGGGCAAAATGGAGGGATGCAAGTGTTGAAGATATTCAGGAGAGAATAGAGAGTGGTAAGAAATTTGTTATCAGACTATACTCCACTGGTGATTTTGAAAAGACATTTTCTTTCAAAGATATGGTTAAGGGAGGTGTTACCCTAAGGGAGAATGATATGGATGCTGTACTTCTCAAGTCTGATGGTTTCCCAACATATCATTTTGCACATCCCATCGATGATATGTTAATGGGCATAACCCATGTGATTAGAGCTGATGAGTGGTTTGCATCTGTACCTCTTCATTTGGAATTATTTAGTAAATTAGGTTTTAATCAAATTCCATATGCTCATCTGTCTCCAATAATGAAGCTGGATAATGGAAATAAGAGAAAGCTGAGTAAGAGAAAGGACCCTGAAGCTGCAGCTTCATACTATGTTGAAAATGGTTATCCAAAGGAAGGTGTTTTAGCATATCTTCTTAATATCGCTAATTCAAATTTCTATGACTGGAGGATAGAGAATCCAACTGTTTCTCCATGGGAATTTAATTTAAAGATAGAGAAATTTAATAAAGCAGGCGCATTGTTTGATATCCAGAAATTAGATGATACTTGTAAGGACTATTTAGCAACTCTGTCTGCTGAGGATGTATACAATATGGCACTAGAGTGGTCTAGAGATTTTGATAAAGAGGTTTATGAATTACTAATCAATAATAAAGAGTACTGTATCTCAATACTTAATATTGAGAGGGTTGGGGAGAAGATTAGGAAGGATATTGTTAAGTTTAAAGATGTTAAGGATCAGTTAAGGATATTTTTTGATAATCTCCTTGATTTTCCAGAGGATATTAGTGAGAAAATACCAGTTGGTATACAGGTGGATATTTTGAATAAGTATCTGGAAGTTTTTAGTTTGGATGTATCTTCTTCTGATGAGTGGTTTGATGTTGTTAAGGATGTTGCGAAGAATTTAAATATTGAAAGGGTGGGGGATGTTGCTATGGTTTTGAGAGTTGGGGTGACACATAGGACGAGAACACCTGATTTATATCAGGTTATGAAGGTTTTGGGTTATGAGAAGGTGAGGGAAAGGTTAGAGAATTATATTGATATAATGGTATAATATTCGTTATTGTTGCCGGATCGTCTAATGGTAGGACGACGGTCTCTGAAACCGTTAATCCTAGTTCGAATCTAGGTCCGGCAATTTAAGAAGATATAGCAGGGCTATATGGCTCTCCATTCTCTGGATATATCTCAATACCAGATTCTGTTTCTACGATTAACTCATGTTGATTGCTAATTTGTATCCCATGAACTTTTGTTACGTTTTCAAGAAGGTGAGCCTGAACCATATTAGGAATATCTGTGTATGCAATTATGTTCTCAGAATCTCCTTGTGGATCCTCTTTTGTTATCGTCCCATAATAAAGAATCATTCCTTTTTTTTCTATCCCTAAGATAGTAAGCTCTTCTTTTTCATTTAGAATTCTGTTATATGAATAAGCAATTGGATACTTCTCAATTCTTCTGCTTCGAGGATCTTGTGCTAGCATAAGGCAAATATCTACTGCTGTTTTTTTGCCAAATTCGTTTCTCTCTGTTTCCATTCTCTCTATATAGAAAACTTATTTAAAGATATTAGAGAAGAATTAATATCACTTAAACCTCTCTCCCATATATCCTTCTTCATTATATCAAGACCAAGCTCTCTAAACAACACTATGGGAGATTTGCTACTCCCAGAACTTAAGAATTCCTTAACTAACGATATCTTACTTTTATCCTCTTTAACCATATCTAATAATGCCTTCCCTATCAAAAGCCCACTAGCATATGAATATACATAGAAGAAATATCTAAAGTGAGAAACATATATCCAACCATTACGCATACTATCATCCTCTTCCACCGAATCTCCCATATATGCTTTCATATGTTTACAGAAGAGATCTGAAATATATTCCTTATCCAAATACCCCTTCTTCCTAAAAGATGAGTGTAATTCCTTCTCGAAATTATAGAAGGCAACCTGCCTAAAGATAGTTCCTACCTCTGCATTTAATTGTTGGGAGAGAATACTGAATTTCTCCTCTTCCTTACTTTCATCCAAAATATCTTGTATTACCGCATTCTCAAAAAATGTACTAGCTATTTCAGCAAGGGATATTGGATGTCCACTATTTAAAGAATTTTGAGCCCTAGAGAACTCACTATGAATACCATGTCCACTTTCATGAGCTATTGTTAGAAGGTCATTCAACCTATTATTATGATTAAGGAGTATGAATGTGGGGAGTGTTTTATTCATACTTATACATACTGCTCCTCCACTTTTCCCCTGTTGTGGGAATACATCATATTGACCATTTTTATTATATCCATCTATTATGTTGTAGAAGTCATTGTCCAAATTCTTGAAACTCTTTTTTACAATATCAAGACTTTTTCTATATGAGAAACTCTTATCAAATTGCCCAATAGGGACATTCTTTTCATAGTATTTGATTTTCTTTTTACCCAGATGCCTTGCCTTTATATTGTAGTATTCTCTAGAGATATCAAAATTCTCTGTTACTACATTCACTAAGGTATCTACTACTTCACTCTCGATATCATCGCCAATATGTCTGGAAAGATCTGGTCTCTCAAATCCTCTATACTCATCTATGATCTTCTTCTGTTCTAGTACAGAATTAATCTCAAATTCTGCAATCTCTAAGTATCTACTATTTACTTTATTGAACTGTTTCGCAGCATATTCTCTGACACCTTGTTCTTTTGAATCTAAATATTTCGATATCTGGTTATAGTTTATTTCAACATATTTGCTCTTTTCATCCTTAACCTTGAAGTTCTGCTTGTCTAGAAGTTGTTCTACCATACTTATCCAGTTACTAAGGGATGTTTTTGAGAGGAGATTGAAAACATGTTCCTCTTTCTCGGAAAGAATATATGGAGATACCCTGAACAGTGTCTCAAGGAAGTGTTTGTAGTTTCTGAGAAGCTTGGAATTTAGGAATTCCTTTTGGATTTTCTTGTCTAGCTTAGATAGCTCCAACTCAAAGAATTGTATATCGTTAGATAGTTTTGTTACTGTCTCCTCTATTTTGTTAAGTCTTCCCCTTATTTCAGTATTTGTTTGATCAAGTGAATACTGGAGATGGAAGTAGAGGAATGGTTTATCACAAAGCCCTATTTCTTGATGTATTTTCTCATATTCGTCTAGAGCTTTCTTAAGTGAAGTTTCATTCTGCAAGAAGCTTTTGTCCTTAGTCCATTTCTTTACAAACCTCGTTACAATATTCTTACTCTTGTATATATCCCTTTCGATTTGAGGGTCATTTTGTGATTTGTATAGTTGTTTTAGATCCCATTTGTTCTTCATAGTTACCATTATACCCTGAGTATGATGTTTTGTGATATAATTCTTCAACACTTTGATCCAGCTATCACTGGTGAGTGGTGGAAAGAAAGTCATATGACAAGTAGAATCCAACGATTGGTAATCGATATATTACTAAAACCATAGGGGACTGTGGTTGAGAAGAAATTAGGGTGGTACCGCGGATATATATTCGCCCCTTTGTTAGAATTAGTATATGATTTATTAATTCTAATAAGGGGGCTTTTTGTTTAAATTAAATAAATATATCTATGAGTTCAAATAATCTTAAAGATGTAAAGCCTGTTCAAGATTTTGTGCAGATGGAGAAGAGCGTTATGGAATATTGGGAGAAGAATGGAATTTTGAATAAATACATAGAGAAAAATAGGGGTGCTGAGAAGAACTTCTCGTTCATAGATGGACCAATAACGGCAAATAATCCAATGGGAGTACACCATGCTTGGGGTAGGACATATAAGGATGTAGTTCAGAGGTATAAGAATTCGCAGGGGTTTGAGCAGAGGTTTCAGAATGGTTTTGACTGTCAGGGTCTGTGGGTGGAGGTACAGGTGGAGAAGGAGTTAGGATTTAATAGCAAAAAGGATATTTTGGACTATGGTATGGATAATTTCACAAATGCTTGTGTTGCGAGGGTTAACAAGTATGCAGGGATACAAACAGAGCAATCTAAGAGATTAGGTATGTTTATGGATTGGGATAATAGCTACTATACTATGTCCGAGGAGAATAATCTTGCCATATGGGGTTTCCTTAAGAAATGTAAGGAGAAAGGCCTCATATACAAGAGTAAATCTTCAACAACATGGTGTCCAAGATGTGAGACAGGATTGTCTCAACATGAACAAGCAGAAGCATATATGGATATAGAGGATAAGTCTGTATATGTATTGTTCAAATTACTAGGAGAGGGAGAAGAGTATGTTTTAGCTTGGACCACTACTCCTTGGACACTATCTGCGAATGTACTTTTAGCAATTAATCCTACTTTGGGATATGTTGAAACAGAGATTGAGGGGAAAAAGGTATATATGGGAAGAGATGCTGCGGGGAGGCTTGGTATTGAAGAGTTTAAGGAAGTTGATGTTGCTAATCTTCTTGGTAGAGAGTATGAGTCTTTGTATCATATTCCTGCTCAGGAAGGTATAGCTCATCGTATTGTTGAATGGGACTTAGTAGATGCTTCTAGTGGTTCTGGGGTGGTTCATATAGCTCCTGGTTGTGGTCAAGAAGACTTCGAGCTAGGTCAAACTTTGGGTGTCCCTTCACTTCCCCCATTGGATTCTTCAGGGCATTTTGTAGATGGCTATGGAGATCTAACAGGTAGGTATGCACATGATGTTGCAGATGATGTAATCAAGTTCCTTGAAGATGAAGGTAGGTTGTATAAGACAGAGATCTATGAACATGCATATCCTCATTGTTGGAGATGTAAAACAAAGTGTTTGTTTAGGCTAGAGGATAACTGGTTTATCAAGATCTCAGATATAAAGAAAGATCTAAAAAGGGAAGCCGAGAACGCTGAATGGGTTCCCGAATTTGCTGGAAAGAGAATGCAAGATTGGTTGGATAATATGGGTGACTGGATGATTAGTAGAAAACGATTCTATGGTTTAGCCCTACCTTTCTATGAATGTCCCAAATGTGGGAATCTACATATTGTTGGAAGTAAGGAAGAACTTAAAGAATTAGCTACTAATCCCGAGAAAGTAGATTCACTACCCAGTATGCACAGACCATGGATAGATGACGTGACTATCAAATGTCCTAAATGTGGAGAGGTAGTAGAGAGAATAACCGATGTTGGTGATTGTTGGTTGGATGCAGGTGTTGTTCCATTTTCTACACTAAAATACTCAGACGATATGGATTATTGGAAGAAGTGGTATCCTGCTGATTTTGTAGTGGAGATGATAGAGCAGGTTAGGTTGTGGTTCTACTCTATGCTTGTCTTTGGCGTTGTACTAGAAAACAAAGTGCCATACAAGAAGGTATTGGGTTTTGCTGAGGTTAGAGATGAGAATAATCAAAAAATGAGTAAGACTTCCCATAACTATATCCCTCTGGATGAAGCTGCAGATAAGGTGGGTACGGATATAATTAGATGGAATTTTGTGACATCTTCTGTTGGTGCGAATATGCGATTTGGATTTAATATCTTGGAGGACGTTAGAAGGAGGTTCTATCTTCCATTATGGAACTCCTATAACTATCTCGTTACATATGCCAAGCTTCATAAGTGGGATCCTAGTGAGTACAAGACCTCTAAGCTTAGCAACTACATGGATAAGTGGATGATATCTAAGGTGAAAAGACTCTCAGTTTCAGTAGGCGATTGCATGGATGAATACAATATGGCCCAGTCTTCTAGAGATATTGAGGAATTTGTTAAAGATTTGTCACAATGGTATATCAGGAGATCAAGAAATAGGTTTAGGGATGGAGATTCTGATGCGATAGGTACTTTGCATTTTGCTCTACTCAATCTTTCGAAGATGTTGGCACCTTTCATCCCTTTTGTCTCGGAAGAAATATACCAGAATCTATCTGTGAATCTTGGTTTGGAGGGAGCCAAAGAATCTGTCCACCTAGAAAGCTATCCCCTTCTTGATGATATCGATATGGATGAGGAGGTATTAAGCAAGATGGATATTGTTAGAAATGTTTGTTCTAATGGTTTGAAGGCAAGAGAATTGGCTAGAATAAGTTTGAGACAGCCACTTTCTAAGGTCTATATAGGTGTCGAGGAGGATTTCTTGAGGGATATTGTTAGAGAAGAACTCAATGTTAAGGAGGCTGTCTATTCTAAGGAAAAGGTTGAAGGGGATGGTATTGTATCTGTTGGAGAGTATGATATGTTTGTTTCTTTGGATACTGTCATGGATGAAGTTTTGAAGAAGGAGGGTATAGTTAGTGATTTCCTTAGAAAGTACAGAGACTTGAGGAAGAAAAAGGGACTGAAGATGGAGGATGTTATAAATTTGGAAATGTCATTTTCCGATGGGGAGGCTGCAGATGTATTAAAGTCATATTGCGAGGAAAGTAAGGGAGATATGCAGGTTGGGGATCTTAAAATAGTTGATAAGATGGAGAATCCTGAGGGAGAATTTGTGATAGCCGAAACAAAGGTTATCTTAAAATTAATATCCTAGAGACAAATACTAGGACTTATTGACACAAGGTATCTAATATTGTACGTTTTAATGTACCTTATAAATAAGAGATTACGTTATGCAGGATGTTGTAGGTTACTAGAACCTTCTTTCGCTTCAAAAGTCCTCGGATTTTTGAACATCATCTTCTGTTTACAGAACCTGATGTATACGATATTCCGGTGTAGGTCCGGCATCCTGCTTTTATTCTTCTATATCTGCTTCTATTCCCGTTATCTTTGTGAAATTCTTTGTAGCTGTTTTCAATGAAATACCACTAGATACTGCAAGTTCCCCAACAATATTCTTTATAGCTCCTTCCAATTGCTTCTCAATACTAACTGGAATTAATCTCCCTTCCTTTTCTCTGCTTTTTTTAACATAATTACAGTACTGTATTATCTTGATTGATGATTCTAAATCAGAACTCTCCTCTAATTCCTTAAACATATTTAACATAACATTGAAAT
This sequence comes from uncultured Candidatus Saccharibacteria bacterium, assembly GCA_964452735.1. Classification (GTDB taxonomy): domain Bacteria; phylum Patescibacteriota; class Dojkabacteria; order SC72; family SC72; genus UBA2177. Next base: position 14,714 of record CAYVNA010000004.1, on the reverse strand, counting down.
CTTTTACTTTTGGATTTGCACTAGGGCTTTTCTTTAACACCTTTATAGCATCTTTAATCTTTTGTACTGAAAGAACATCTCTAATTCCCAAATTATCAATATTCTCAACAGGTGTTGATATACTTAGAGGATTTGTTATTAGCTCAAATTCAAAATATCTTTTCTTCTGTCCATCAAACTCTATATCCTTCTCTCTTTTTATCACACCAGCACCGTGGGAAGGGTAGAAGACTTTTGATCCTACTTTGAAATTCATATAGATTTGATAGTAATCTTAATCGTTCATTATATCATGAAAATGGTATAATTTCCGTATGAATATTGTTGTAGTAGGGGGAGGAACAGGGTCCTCTGTAGTTCTAGAAGGCCTAAAGAAATACAAAGAATTAAGCATCTCAGTAATTGTTGGAATGATGGATGATGGAGGTAGTAATGCTACTGTACGTGATGAGTTTGGGCTTCTCCCTCTTAGTGATGTTAGGAAGTCAATCCTCTCTCTTTCAGATTCACATAATAACGAAGTCTTGAGGAAGCTCTTCACATACAGATTCCCCGATGGAAATAGTATGAAGGGACATACTTTGGGTAACCTATTAATGATAGCAATGACAGACATCTTAGGGTCTGAAATAGAGGCTATTGAGATGTTTAAAACGCTGTTTAGTGTAAATGGAGATGTAATACCTGTAACTTTAGATGATGTGAGGTTGGTTGCTGAGTATGATGATGGATCCAAAGTAGTTGGTGAGCACCATATTGACGAGCCAAAGAAACATAAGGAGATAGTAAAGTTTTATTTAGATTCCAAAGCGAAGGCAACAGACAGGGCTTTGGAAGTTGTCAGTAAGGCTGATTATATCATCCTAGGTCCCGGAGACCTGTATACAACAATTATACCCAATCTTCTTGCTGATGGTATGAAGAATGCAATTAGAAAATCTAATGCAAAATGCATATACATTGCTAACCTAATGAGTAAAATAGGGCAAACTAGATATAAGACACATAGGGACATTGTTGAGATTCTAGAAAAATATCTTGGGAGAGATCTAGACTATGTCTTAGTTAATAACGGTAATTTCCCAGAGGAAGCATATGTAAGATACCTCCAAGAAGGTGAGCATATCTTGGAAGATGACCTAGGAGATGGATGTGGGAGATTTGTCTTGAGGAAAGATCTCGTAGCCAACGAACCAATAAAGAAGGATAAAGGAGATACTCTTAAAAGAAGTTTGATTAGACATGATAATGGGAAGCTAGCCAAATCTCTTTACGAGATATTCAATAGTAGGAGAAATAGTGTATTAAGGTATATATCTTCGCTTCTTGGCTACTATAAGGACTAGGTCATCACTGTCCTTTTCTCCTTCCAATACATCATATCCATTTTCTCTTAGCATACTCGTGATTCTTTTTGAAGACCTTCCTCCTACTGGGTGGAATTCTATAATGAGATTCTTAATCTTTGAAAATAGGTTTGCCTTATTAATATCTTCCAATATCTTTTCCTCTTCTCCCTCGGTATCTATCTTGACTAAATCGACATCATTGTCTAAATAGGATGTTAATCTCTCGGTTTTTACATTTATTGCTTTACTAGCTTGTTTTCCATTCCAAGCATCTTTTATGAAACTTGCAGTTGAAAATGCTCCTAGTCCAGAAGAATCCATATACAAATCTCTATATCCATCTTTATTGCTTATCGCAACATTATGTATCTCTATATTATTAAGATTGTTTTGAAAAATATTCTCTTCTAGAAGAGGAATAACGTTTGGATTCGGTTCAAAACATAGGATAGTACTCTCTGGGTATCTTGATTTGAAATAGATAGTAGCTAACCCTATATGGGCTCCGATATCATATATTACTGGCTTCTTACTCTCCAATTCTATATTGTATATTTCCTTCTTAAAGATTTCATTTAGTAGGATATCCAACTCTAAGTCAGAGAAGTAGGTAATATGATATTTTCTAAAATTTCTTATTTTGGGGAACATGATATGAGTATATATGAAAAAGCCCCAGTATATTATACTGGGGCAAAAACTTATTCACCGATCTGATTCATCACATACTGAACCTTGTTAGCCCAATTGATAGCATTAGGTGGACAGTAGTATGTACTAATGAGTTTAGGAGTGGTTAGACCTCTACTATAGTATTTTGCAATACCTTTAGATACAGTCCATATACCATCTTCCCAACTTTCAAAAGTCATCTTACCCCAACCCCAACCATTATATGGTCTGAAGTTGTTTTTCCCACCACCAGACTCAATAACAGATATCGCAGCTACAATTCTGTAGTCGATTCCGTATTCGTCTGCAGCCTTAACAAATTCCTCAGCATATTCTGCAAGAGGAGAATTTCTCTTTGCTAAGTATGTTCTGATATTCTCTATCTTTTGACTATCTGGCATGTATGTAGGGTTTGTATTGAGATTTATCTCTTTTACAATTAAGTTCTCTTCTATCTCAGTATTTGTAGAGATAGATAGGGCCCCTATATTTCCAGATTGGTTAGCTTCTACATAGTTTACAGGTATTCTTTGTGATATAGAGTTAAGTATAACAGCAGAGAACATTATTCCTGAAACTATAGCAAAAGATTTTTTAGTTTTTAAGAGCAGGTTATTCATATTATTTTGTAATAAATTAATATGTACATATATTATACCATATTTATCCCATAGTAAAAAGTTTGAAGGAATCTTTCAATCTTGTTAATATGTATCCAAATGAGACAGAATATCTATATGCGAGAAGAGAGAAGGGGGAAGAAGAGGAGGCGCAACGGTCTTCTTTTTAAGTTATCCTTTATTGTTTTCCTCATAATCCTTCCAATTTCACTGTGGGTTATTGAAAAGAATGACTTTTTATCAGCAATAGTTTTTGTCTTTTCTAGAAAGAATATCGTTAATTACCAAACATATACATTATCCATAGATAGCTCTGTTAAGGATTCATACAAAAGCGAAATTCTTGAGAATTTAGACAAACTGGATTTCAATGGAAAGAAGAGATTCAAGGTTGTAGAGAAGAAAGGGGATATCCATCTCTCTATGGATAAAGGAGATGATGCTAAGGATTTAGTTGGTAGTAGGTTGATTCCAGTTGGTCATACGTATTCCTTAGTTGAGGGTATTGATTCTTTAGAACCATATTCTTTGTATATGTTGGATTCTCAATTCAAGGATTACTTAGAGGAAGAGTATGGTATCTCCATCGAAATAGTAGATTCATACGATGAGTTAGTTAAGAAGTTAGAGGATAGTGATAATAATATTGGTTTGGTATCGATAGAGGATGTTGATATAAGGGTGAAGATTTTGCAATATTCAGGTAAATATTTCTTGGATGATGAGTCTGGTTCTATTTCAGTTAATTTATATGCTTCTTTGAAGAAAAATGTTGATGATTTTGTTCTATCTGTTCTAGAAGGAAATATCTCTGGTACTGAAAATAGGATGGATTTGAACAGAGTTGTAAAAGTTAATATGGGTGGTGTTGTTGCAATATCTAGAGCTTTAGCATCTAAGATTGATAAGTCTGGTGATTATGGTTATCCTGCAAACGAGATAGGCGATTTCCTTGCTAATGCTGATCTAACCCATGTTTCAAATGAGGTTTCCTTTGTTTCTGGTTGTACAGTCTATTCTGGCATGAGGTTTTGTTCTCGTCCTGAGTATATTGAGGTATTAAAGAGGTCTGGTGTTGATATTGTCGAGCTTACGGGTAATCATAATAACGATTTTGGCAGCCAGTACAATACTGAGAGTATTGGTATGTACAAAGATTTGGGTATGAGATATTTCGGGGGTGGCTTGGATAGTGAGGATGCTAGCAAGATCTTGTATGAGGAGGTTAATGGAACTAAGATGGCGTTTGTTGGTTATAATTATTATGATACAATTTACGAGAGTCTTGCTTTGGCTGGTGTTAGTAGGGCTGGGGCGAACTCCTATTCAGAGGAGAAAGTTAAGAGGGATGTTCAAACAGCAAGGGAGAATGCAGATATAGTTATAGTAACTTTCCAGTTCCAGGAGTGTTATTGTTATCCAAATGGGGATGTTATCTATCCTATTTGTTACAAGCCTCTGAGTAATCCTGATCAGAAGGGGGTATTTAGGAAGGCTGTAGATTTTGGTGCTGATATTGTTATTGGTACTCAGGCTCATCAACCTCAAACATATGAATTGTATGGTGATGGTGTTATTTATTATGGTCTTGGGAACTTATATTTTGATCAGAGTATGTGGATTGGTACTAGACAGGGTATGGTTTTATCTCATTATTTCTATAACGGGAAGCATATACAGACACGTTTAGTACCAATATATATGGATAAGGATCTGATACCTAGGTTAGCTACAAAGGAGCAGGCAGATCTTCTTCTTGAGCTTCTGAAGGATGCTAGGGAGTAGGTAGTAGCTCTAAGATTGTTCGTAGGTTTGTTACATTGTTTAAGCCAGCATTCCTAATCCCATTTGATTCTAGCTCCCATATATGTCTTTCAAGGTGTTCTAGCATGGTGAAATTTATTGCATAAAGATCTACCATGTATTGAGGGATATCTATATCTCCAGTTTCTAATAAGTGTGTAATATATTCGTTTGGATTATTGTTATCTTCTTCTTTTGGGAAAGCAATAGGGGAATTTATCCTATTGGGGAGCAGTATGGTCGTATATTTCTCTGGTTTAACCTTCTTATTTATATTATTTCCTCTAAGATCTGTTGTTACATCTATGGGGAAACCGTCTAGAAAGAAATCTATACCATCTTTATAATCCTCATCTCCACTAGAAGGAACAAGAGATATGAAGCGTGAGTATATTAGATCGAAAAGTGCTTCTCCTAATATCCCTCCAGTTCCATTTATTGGTACATGTGAAAACTTCTTGATATGTTTTAATCCAAGTAACTCTTTCCCTTTGTAACTTATATATTTATCTTCAGTGCTAGTTTGAATTCTACCTTCTGTTATTCGGATAGCTCTTTCTATTATTGTTCTTCCTAGTTTTTCTTGTTCAAGATTACAGGGTTCCAAGTTATTACATTATACAAAAAGGGGGCTATCTTTCAAGCCCTCCTTCGTATATTATGGGGTGGGATCTATTTTATCTCTATCTCTCGAGGTTTCACCTCATCAGCCTTTGGTAGTTTTACTGTCAAAACACCATCTTTGAATTCTGCATCCACGGAATCAGGATTTACCTTCGTTGGAAGATTAAATGACTGCTCAAATGAATTCTCCATGCTTCTGAAGTAGTACTTTCTATCCTTGTTATTCTCCTCTTCCATCTTGCTCTGTCCTGTTATGCAGATATTATCTTCGTTTATTGTTATCTTAATATCCTCCTTCCTTATCCCAGGTAAGGCCATCTTGACGAATATGTTATCTTTTTCCTCCCAGATATCTGCAGATACGGAGGAAAGAGTTGGTTGTGTTGTGAAGAATTCATCTAGTAGTGATGGTGCAAAGAAATCATCAAATATTGACCTTACAGGGACATAGTTTGATGGATATATCCTTCTTCCATCATCTCTTTTTATAATTTTCATAGTTTTACAACTTTAAAAATTAAATATAGCAAATAGTACCACTGAGTGCTAATGTGTGTCAAGAGGATATAGAATTGATTATTGGGAAACTTTTACAAAAATACCATCTATGTTGCTAATAGGGGTTTGTTCTCCATATATGCTTCCCGAATTATCCTTTATGGTGTAATCAAATATACTTGTTCCATTATTCCATACAGCAACCTGTTTTACATTTGTATACTGAGTGCTTTGTAATATTGATTTTGAATTATTACCAGCATTACTAAAAGATTCAGATGGTACTAAGTTCCAACCAACCAATGTATCTATTTTAACACTTGGTTCCATCTTCACATACAACACTGGAAGGGAGAAGGACTCCTTTGAGACTATCATATAGACATTCTCTGAGGATATTGGGAAATCTCCTCCACTTATCGTTCCATTTTCATTCTTCACTATGTTCTCCCAAGTATCATTTCTAAATGATCCGACTGCAAGTATATTGTTAACAGAGCTATTTATAATGGAATATGCTGTGTCTAGTTTTGTAGGGGAAGTATCCAGTATATAGTTTGTCTTTATGAAATTGATTCCTTGGCCTATTTCCATGGTTTTATTAACTACCTTACAATCAATCTCTTTTACACTTTCCAGAACTTTCCCATCGCATTTTGATAATAGTTGGTATGAAGCTGTATCGTCTTTTAGACAACAAACCTTTTGATCAACAGGGGTTACGATTACTTTCTTATCTGTTGTGCAAGTATATCCATTCTTAATTGTGAGAGTAGATTCTGAACTAGAGTTATATTTGTATAGGCAGATACAACCATCTGGATCCTTACAATTCCTATCTTTAGGAGTAACTCCAGAACCAGATACGATCATATAGTCCTTTATACCATCTCCACCAGTGGGTACATTAGTTTTACTCTCTTTTGGAGTATCACTTTCACTATTAGAAGGTGATGTGTTGGAAGAGCCTTGTGCTGTGCAAGAATTATATGTTGTATTTGTCTTAGCATTGGAGTAATCACATATATTTGAATTAGGTGTTGTGTTAAATGGCCATAGTGGGAGCCTTGTACTGTTATACCATTTGTATATATTGGATATACTAGACATATATTCCCTTCCTTTCTCCAAATTGGCTGTTGAATTACAGTCTCCTGTTAAGAACTTGGCTCCCCATTTTACAGTTGCGGAATAGTTACTATCTTTAGAACAGTTTTGTATATATGATGGATCAGATACTATTTTAAGAAACTGGGAGAGTTGTTTGTCAAAATCACTGTATGGAACAATACTTTCGTTGGCTATACCGAAATCTCCAACCCTAGGTCGATATGCATAATTACTTCCTCCAGACTCATTGGTCCATATTGTAATGGCAAATGCTGGATCTACACCTGCTTTTATCGATCTGCAATATACATCTTCATAGCATTGTTGAGCGTATGTACCCTCTGGACATCCAGAAACAAATCTTTTTAGAATATCTACAACCTTGTCTTTTGATGGAGTGTATGAAGTATCATTTACTTTGATTCCTGTTTTGCAGTTGGCTCCAGATGCAGCATATAGTGGAGTGATTAGTAGGTCATTTAGGCTTGCTGATAGTTCAGTATTTGTAATGTATGTGGAATATCTTCTTGTAGTATATTCCTTTCCTTTTGAATCAAATGCCCATGTCCCATGGTACTGTGTATCAAGCATATACATATCACCATCAATATCAACAAGCAGGAAGGACATAATGGAACTAGTACCTGTTTGTATATTTGGTATATCTATTTCTTCAGCAATGCTTCTTGTGGAAAAGGTATACTCTTCTTTCCACCTAGAATTCTCATCCTCTACTCTTAAGATATATTCTGTTTCGGGAATTAACTCTGATAGCGGAATCTCATATACCCTTTGTTTTTTTACATTATCTGTATATATTGAATAGTCATATATTGTCTTAAATAATCCAGTATCTCTTTTGGGTTTGTATGAGATTCTGTATATTGTTTCCGTATTGCTTTTCCAGTATATCTTTGTCTCTACAGTTGAAATGTTTGCAAATACCAAATCCTGAGGTTTTTCATTTGCTAATTTTGTAATTCGGAGAATGTTGATATAGAGGACAGTTGTAATTGTAAGGAGAAGAAAAGCGATTAAGAGAGATATGTAATACTTGGGTATCTTTTTAACATTTTTCATTAGTAAATATGATAGCAGATCTCTTTATTCCTGTATATCGGAGAAGTCTTTAAGATCTTCCCACTTTTCTCTCATGTCAGAGCAGTTTTCTTCTTCTATGAACTTGGGATATTGGGAATGAGATCCTTTTATCTTTTTGTGATATTTAAGTGGACACCAGTATCTCTCCGTCCTACCAGCTATTTCTGCAGCATACCTTATGAGGTTGTTTACATAGCTACAATAGATGCAATTAAATTTCTCCCAGTAGTTAAGCATTTCAAGGAATTGTCTGTCATATATGAAATATTCTTTGCTATTAACAAGGGGTATTCCATATAGGCGGAAACATACCTGGTGATATATTTCTAAGCATATGTTGAATATTAAAGAAGGGAAGAACATTGCATATATGAATGGGGCACTTGCTAGATATCTCCAGTTTATTCCGAGATTTACTTTCTCTAGTTTCTCTTTCAAGTATAGGTACATGGTGCTGATGGTTTGTAATTTAATCAGTATTTATACTATGAGGAAGATGATTGTTTCAAGACCTATTATTTTTCTCTCTATCCAAAAGAAAAAGTGCACCTATCACAACACTAGGAATTGCTAATATGTATCCTTGCATGTTAGTAAAGAAAAAGATCCCGATTCCATAGAGGATGAAGGATATCCCTCCAAATTTTTGGTTTTTCCAAGACAAAATAATTACTGCTAGAAGAATAAAGCTTGGTATCAAGTGTATGGGAAGAGCAATATACCATTGTGGATCTTCTAATGTGTCCAAAGCAAATATGCTAATGAAGAGGATGAATATGACTGAAAGAATCCTTGGTAACCAATGAAGAAATTTTTTCATAGTATTACTATTAATTTAAAATATTCAAAATGTATAGCATTGCTATACTGATGGGAACTATTGAGAAGGTAGCTATGGTTTTGAAGAATAGGTCAATAGCTTCTTTCTTTTTTCCTTCAAGGTACATTATCACAGGTTGGTACATGAATATGTATGCCATGATAGCTGCAGATAGTGTAAATAGGGATATGATCATAATTGGCATTAAGAAATAGTCCTCTGTAGAGGTATTATTTGAAGTATAGTTCATTATGAAAACAACCAGAACAATATATACTGTTGCAGCAAGTGCATTGTATATGGGATTCTTAGTCATAATTAATTCTAGTCCTAATAATATATGGAGTCAATGAGAGGATACAGTTGATAGTGGTTTTAATTTGGTATAAGATATTTGTCACTCCCCGAAAGAAACAGTATGTCGAATGTAGAAAATGAAACATTAAAATCAGTTTCCGAAATATCTTTTGAGGTTTTTCTTAGTAATGCAGATCCTCTACTTATTAAGAGAGAGACTTTCCTCGTCCCCGTAGATAGAATAGTTCTTGCAGAGAACATTCGTCCCTTTGATCAGTCCTTTATCGAAGTGTTAAAGGCGAATATTAAGGAACAGGGACAGCTTCAAGAATGTATAGGGGATATTATTGTTGATGAAGATGGTTTGTATAAGGTTAGGGTAATTGCAGGACAGCATCGAACTATAGCTATAACTCAAATAAATGAAGAAGGAACAAGGTTACCTGTTAGAGTTAGTGTTGCGGATAGAATGTTAGACACAGAAATGATTATTGGAATACAAATGTCTGAAAATTTGCAGAATAAAATGACTCCTGCTCAGGACGCCTATATAATTCATAATTTTTGGGAGAGATTAAAGAAGCTTAGGGAAGAAGAAGGGAAGAAATTGACAATTGTGGAATTAGCAAGAAAGGTTGGAAGGAGTGTAGATACAGTTAGTAATGCTATTAGGTATATTGAGGGAATCCATCCTTTGGTTCAAAGGCTTGTTGATGAGAAGAAGCTTCCATATACTCAGGCTTTGTCATTGAGTAGCATCGAGAAGGGAAATGGCTATGAATCAAAGCAATTGGATTATGCTTTATTATTTATAGCTAAGGGATTTACTTTCCAGGAAGCAAAGAAATATTTAGAGGGATTGAAAGCTGAAGATGGTTTTGTTGGTCCTTTGTTTGGAGATGAGGAATGGAAGGGTATGGAGAGAGATAATCGCACTATTGCTATTAGAAGTCAGGCTGACCGTGAAGGGAAGTCTGCCACTGGCTGGTTTGTTAGAATGATTCAAGTTGCGAAGATATTACCAAATTCTGAGAAGGTGAAGGTTTCTAATGCTATAAAGAGAGCAGTTGGTGATCTAGGTTTGTCCTTAGAAGACTTTAAGTCTGCTATAAAACCATTTATAACAGAGGATGAATACAATGAGGTTTTTAAAATATAGGTGTTTTCTTGCCCTTATATAAAAAATATTTAATACTTAATTATTAAATTAAGTTTAAATAATATGATTACCTATATTGGTCTATCATTTATCATAATTGGTTGGGGAATACAGTTCCTTTCTAAGGGAAAGGATATTAAGAAGGGTTTCCTCTTATCTTATTCTTTAGGAGCTTTATTGTTAGTTATAGATGGCTTCTTAGGTAATTTAACAATTTTAGCTGTTTTTAATCTTCTTTCCTTTGTTGTTGCTTTAGGTGTTTTATGGAAAATAAGGGAATAAATAGAGTTTATTTTCTTGAATTTCTTTCTTTTTTGTTAGATACTAAAGAATGAAAAGACCTAATTATATTAGAGCTTCTGAGGAAGCACATGCTTTGATCTCTCAATTAAACATAAAAAATCCGCCAGTAGATCCTTTAGATATCGCTGAATATTTGGGAGTTACAGTTACACAAATAGAAATGCCTGAGAAGTTTTCTAAGGTGGCCGGTTTCTTGGATTTCAAAAACAGGGAGATAATAATTAATTCTAAAGATAGTAGCCGGAAGAAAGCTTTCTCTATTGCTCACGAATTGGGTCATTTTGTTTTACATAGTGAGAAGTTCAATAAAGATTCCTCTTTTTATCAAGTCCTATTTAGGGCGGAGGAGCTGAATGATACTTCTCCAGAAGAGAGAGAAGCGAATACCTTTGCAGCTTGTTTATTAACTCCTCGTCAAATGTTAGAAACATACAGGGATGTTCCTGATAGTATAAAGGCAAAGATCTTTGGTGTTCCTACGAAATTATTAAGTTTCAGAAATAAATATTGATGTCTCGTGCAGTTGTCAAAAAGAAAACTGCCGAATATAAAGAGTTATTAGAATTAAGGAATATCCTTGCTCATGAATCCAGACCTATAAGTGAGGAAGCTTTCGACGATCGATCTTTCCAATCAGCCAGGTATCAACTCCTTTTGAAAGAGCAGGTGGATGTTTTGAAGATGAGAGCTAGTTGGTCTACTATTTTCAAAATTATTCTCTGTGCGATAGTCGCATTTGAGGGCATCTTAACGATTCTTGTTGGGTGTAATTATCTTGTTTATGAGGACGAGTGGTTCCTAAAGATCATAATTACGGGTGGTCTTGCAAATATTTTACTTATGCCCCTGATCATTATAAAGTTTCTCTTTCCTAATAATGTAAAGTCTCCAAATTAAAAGTATAGTGTTTCTTTTCTAGAGATTCTTTCGGATTTTGCAAGCACAAAAGATGTATTGGAAGAGAGTAGGGTATTAGCTTAGCATTACTTCTCTCTATTTATAATTTCATCATATTTCTGATTTTGTAATTTCTGTCTTTGTGATGTCTTCTTATGAATAATATGCATATCTGTTGGGTATCCTACCATCTTATATCCTACTGGCATTTCATGGACTTTGTTTATATATTTTATACCAATATTGTTTTTGAAAAACCGAAACTGTTTATCTGGATATGCATCTGTTAGCTTTCCATCTATATAGTTCTTTCTTGGGAAGGCAAATATATCTATCCCAATATTATTGTTAGCAAATAGTTGTAGGTTCTCTAAGACACTCTCCTCATATATCTCATCTGCATCTATTAGTAATATCCATTCCTTTGTTGCATACTTAAGTGAATAGTTTCTTTGTTTTCCGAAATCATCTTCCCATTTATGAGTATATACCTTTGCACCATACCTATTTGCTATTTCAACTGTACTATCTTTTGATCCTCCATCAACAATAATTATTTCATCTACATACTCTTTTACATTCTTAAGGGATGTATCTAAGAAGTTTTCTTCGTTAAGTGTAATCATACAGAGGGATATGGTTTTCTTTTTCATATATGAAATGTGAATGAAATATTCATTAATAATAGCATAAAAATAGTATGAGAATTTAGTATGAGTGGTTTATTGTATAATCTTTTATAAATTAGTTATATATTATCTATATGACAAAACCTTTATTAGCAGATGAAAGCAAGTACATATTTACAGAGGGAATAGATTATTCAAAAACATCTAAGAGTTCTATATGGGGAGAAGAAGATTCTTCCACAAAAGACATGCTGAAAAGATTAGTTAAGCAAGATAGTAATTGGGTAAACCTTGCTTCAGGAGATGGGAGGTATAATACCCTTATTGCCCAAATTGCTAGTGAGGTAACAGATGTAGATATTGATGAGGGAGCATTACAAAAGCTATATGATAATACTCCAAAAGATATCCAGAGTAAGTTAATACTCAAATCTTTTAATATTGTAAAGCCATTTCCTCTAGATAGTGATCATTATGATGGTTTATTTAGTTCTGGAACTCTCTACCTTTTTCCCGAGGAAGTATTAATGAATATTGCAAGAGAAATATCTAGGATATTAAAAGTAGGAGGATATATAGCTTTGGAATGGGCTATTAATATTCGAAGAGTCTCTCCAACTGGAGAATCAGTAGTCTTTGGTACGGAGCCTTTGTATGATAGGGAGAAGGCTGTTCAAATAGTGAAGGAAGCATTCCCAAATTTTGAGATACTATTTGTAGATGGAGAGAAGGTCTATTCTAATGAAAGTGAAGCTAATCCTCCATATGATTTTTACTGTGATACCTTATTGATAGAAGGGAAAAGGATTGAGTAAGAGAAACTCCGCATATATGACACATTACTAAACAGGAGGTTTAATATTAAAAACAACTTATTCTCTACTCTCTCTGATCTTTTCCTCTAAAGGATCGAAAGTTGCAAACCCTATACCTCCATCACATGCTTTATCTAAATTGAGTATTCCTCTAAGATGATCCTCTTCGTGTTGATACAACCTTGCTAAGAAACCATCAAATCTTTCTCTTTTAGAGCTACCATCAACATCTATCCATTCCATAACTATCCATTCGGGTCTTTCTACATCTGTAGCCATTATTCCAGAACTAAGACATAGTTCTTTGTAATAATTTGTAGTACTTGATCTTTCTACAATCTTTGGGTTGATGAAAGTATTTAATTTATCATCAGTAAAAGTTACAAACACAGACTTGTTTATACCTATTTGTGGAGCTGCAAAGCCTCTTCCATATCCAACTTCTTTTCTGTATCTCATTAATATTCCACCTAATTTTTTCCCAATAGCTATGCCCTCTTTTACGGTGACATCCTCTGTTTCTTCTCTAAGTACTTTGTCCCCAGCATATCTTACCTCTGGGAATTTGTTTAATATATTACAGAAATTTTCTGAAATCTCTTTTATATCTTTTTCCATGGTATCAATATCGGATCAATTTAGACATTATGCTTTCTCCATATTGTTTAACACCAATGCTTAATCGTGAATAAATAGGAGATCTTCCGACCCTTCCAATACTTTCTGAATGTAGTATTGGGCACTTACTGTCTATGGGGATCAAATTTAAAGAACTTATTAAAGTATCTCTTTTGAGCATATCTGGATGTGATCCACATACCCACTCACCAACATTGGAGAAATCAGCAAAGACAATATTAACTCCATTTTTATTCAATATATTGCCAAATTGGGTAGTGAAATCTTTATCTGATATATCACCACACACATAGGCTATTTTAGCCGTTCTGAGGAAGTCCTTTGTCCTTCTAAGCTCTTCCTCTGAATATAAATAATGATAATCACCATAAGAATCTATTTCAATATGTGGAGCTTTGAGTCTCATTCTCTCTTGAGCCAAACTGACAATGTCCTTATTATCAATATTTTGATTTGGTTTTGGAAATAGGTCTTGAGTATATTCTGCAGACAATATTTCTTGTTTGCGTAATTTGTTCCGTTCTAATTGTTCTTTATTTATATCTAAAGAGATGATTAAGTCTATATTATCTAATGTCTTTGGTATATTCCATATAGGTCCACCACCAATAATGAGGGCTGTTCTAATCTTTCCAGGGATTTCTTTAGATAACTCTTTTATCTGGGGAATAAACTCTCCCACACCTTCATCACTTGAATAATCGAAGGCATTATCCTTTATCCCCTGGTAATCAAGGATTTCTAGCTCTGATATGATTTTTTCTAATCTCTGGTTTTTCTCTCCTCCTGTCTCACTAGGGTCTGAGATGTCTGTTTGCATATCTAGATTATACAATTTCTAGTTTAGATCTTCTAGCAATCGATACAGGGAAGGTCAATTATCTATTAGATTTGATATAATTCTCAATAATCTCTATATCCTTTATGTCTTTCCCTCTTGGATTTTTACCCGTAATCCAGAATCTTTTTACTTTTAGTAGAAACTCTAATGAAATATATCTTACTTCATCTATTACAACTGAATTCTCAAAGATCTCTTCAAATGTATAGGCTTTATTCATATCTCTCATATTCCAATACTTGCTAATTTCATAAACATCATATTGTAGAACATCTAAGCCTAATGGTTGAGCAATTGTAAATTGGGGGTTCAATTTGAGTCTGTTATATGTTGCAGAGTTAACGACAACATCAATATCATGACTTTCCCTTATATTAAGTGCATTAAGTATTCCTGAGCCAATGACTATTGAATTTCCTGGATTTAGGGATAATTCTGAGAGTTTTTGTTTAATATCTATCATAATAGGGAAATTATACTAGAAACTCCGCGACCAGGATTCGAACCTGGAACCGAACGGTTAACAGCCGTTTGCTC
>CAYVNA010000003.1:49938-52419 GCA_964452735.1 uncultured Candidatus Saccharibacteria bacterium | reverse complement strand
GGACTTAAAATCCCGTTCTAGAAATAGAGTGAGGGTTCGATTCCCTCTCTCGGCAAAGCTTCAACTACTCAGCATCTTCAAACTTATCTGGATCATCATTTCCACACTTCGGACAAACAGATAGAGGAGTAACTCCCTCATACAAATACCCACAAACTAAACACTTCCAACGTAACCACCTACTATCAAGATCTTCAGGCGGAACTTCCCCCGAAACTATTCCACTATGATTGTTAGCAACAGGACTAACATGCTCTGTAGGATCTATCAAACCTGAAGAATTACCAGTAGAGGAACCAACACCATTATTTAACATATCCCCCATCCTTTAAATTTTTTAAAAGTAATTTAAAAGTCATCCTCTCATCCATAGCAGAGGAATCTATAACAATATCATTGTACACAAAAGGAAGATCGTAATCTATACCGTATAGTTCCCAATATCTCTCCCTATCGAAAATCCTCCTTTTGTACAAGGAATGTCGAACAGGTAAATATCTAACAAAAAGTTCTCCCCATGAACCTACGCAACTCTTCTTCATAGAACGCATAGTCCTAACATGCAAGGAAGCATCTAACCAAATTTTCACAGTACAAGGGATATCATACAAAGATGCCAATGCAGCAAATATCTTAGACTCTATTAGAACATCCTTCCTCATTGCAATCTCCAGCAGCCTTTCATCTACCTCTCTATCAATATAAGAAAGTACATCCTTATTTGAATTTGTAAAGAATTCTTCAATGCTCTTCCCATACCTCTCCATTACAATCTCCCTAAAAATTTCCCCAGCATTCACATGCTCTAATTTGAAATGCTTAGCCAACATAGATGAAATAACAGAAGAACCAGAGGCTCCAGGACCACCAACTACAAAGAGAAACCCTGAAGAAATTTTCCTTTTCTTCCCATACATAATTTAATATAGTATATTAATAACCAAACTATGTCGAGAACCTCAAAACCTAAAAATTTAGGTCATTATAAACCCGATAAAATACTCCTCTACTTCACCATCTTCATGGCAATATTTGGAGCAATCATGATATTTGATGCAAGTGTATACCAAGCAAATACAGTGTTCGAAGATCAATTCTACTTCCTGAAACAACAAATCATATGGCTATTAATAGGAAGTATTCCTGCAGTAGTAATATATATGTGGGACTACAGAAAATTTTCTAAACTCTCTCTGCCAGCACTGGCTTTCACGATTCTCCTCTTAGTAGCCGTGTTAATTCTAGGAGAAGCGAGGAATGGTGCCAAAAGGTGGCTAGATGTAGGGATAGATATACAACCAGCAGAGTTAGCAAAGGTAATTCTCATAATCTACCTCTCCCAATGGTTAGCAAAAAGAGAATACTCATATAAAGATTTCTCATCCGCAATAAGAGAGGGATTTTTGAAAAACCTATTCGGTTTCATAGCAATATTGGGTAGTATCGCTCTGTTAATATTACTAGAGCCTGACTTAGGCACAACGATAATCATATGCGTAACATCGTTCATAATGTTCTTAGTTGCAGGGGAAGACAGAACTCATACCCTAGGCTCTCTAGCAGTAGTAGTATTAACTTTACCTTTGGCTGCATTAGCTGCGATACTAGAACCATATAGGTTAAAAAGAGTACAAACCTTCCTCGCGTTAGTCTTCACAGGTGACGTTGCAGATCCAAAGGGATCTGGATATCAAATGCAACAGATATTAATAGGGATAGGATCAGGTGGGATACTGGGAAAAGGATTTGGACAATCAAGACAAAGATTTGGATACCTTGTAGAGAATACTGCATTCACAGATTCCATATTTGCAGTGGTCCTAGAGGAACTAGGACTCATCGGAGGAACTGTCATAATCCTCGCCTGGCTTCTGTTTCTCTGGAGGGGCATAAAAGTTGCCATAAATGCACCAGATAAACAAGGGCGTCTGCTAGCTGCTGGTATAACCGTGTGGCTCACATTACAAGCATTTATGAATATGGCCGCAAATGTTGGTCTGATTCCTCTAACAGGAATACCCACACCTTTCCTTACCTATGGAGGATCAAGCACTATTGTAACATTAATCGGAATTGCTATACTACTTAATGTAAGTAAATATTCCAATAATAATGCCTGAAGATGAATTAAAAAAGAAAATCGTTGTTACAGGAGGAGGAAGTGGGGGACATGTATACACAGCACTTTCTCTAATGAAGGCTTTGAGGGATAAGTACAGGAACTCTCCCAAATTACTCCTCTATATCGGAGGTGACTTAGGAATGGAAAATGACAAAGCTGGAAATTCCATAGACAAAAAAGTATTCTGTAGGGAGAATTTTTCTCAAGAATATATTAGAGCTGGAAAACTGCAGAGATCTTTTTCCTTTAAATCCTTGATCCTACTATTCAGAACAACACTTGCATTCATAGATTCGTACAGGATTATTAACAAATTTAAACCAGATATTGTAATCTCGACAGGAGGCTTTGTTTCGGTA
>CAYVNA010000003.1:0-49928 GCA_964452735.1 uncultured Candidatus Saccharibacteria bacterium | reverse complement strand
TACCTGTTTGCTTAATTGCTAAGATATTTGGATCAGAGATATATCTACATGAACAGACTAGTACTGTTGGACTTTCTAACAGAATAGTAGGGAAATTCGCTAAGAAGATTTTCATTGCATTTCCATCATCCATAGAATTCTTCCCAAAAGAGAAAACTATACATACAGGTAATCTCCTAAGAGAGGAGATTTTTAAAGAAAACTCGAATGCTTCCTTCTCCAAGGAATTGAAAAGTATGATAGAAGAACAAGAAGAGTCTCCAATAATATACATATCAGGAGGGAGTTTAGGATCACATACCATTAACATAACGGTAAAGGAATGCCTTTACCCTTTGTTGCAGAAATATCAGTTAATTGTACAAACAGGGGATAATCAAAAGTATAAGGATTTCGAGATTCTTCAAAAAGAAAAGAAGAAACTACCTAAAGAATTGCAATCTAAGCTATTGATTTTGAAATATATTGACAGCAAAGAGATCGGTTTGGTTCTGAACAATATAGATCTTTTTGTTGGAAGATCAGGAGCAAATACTGTATACGAGATGGGTATTCTTCAGATTCCTTCGATCTTTATTCCAATTCCATGGGTTACAAATAACGAGCAGGAGAAGAATGCAAGGATATTGAGAGATCTAGGAATTGCTGAAATAATTCATGAGGGGGAATTAACTCCGGAGACCTTAGTATTAAAGATTAACAGATTTATAGACAAAACGAAAAACTATAACAAAGAAGAACTTTCTAGAATGTTTCCAGTAAATGCAATAGATATAATCTTAGATCAAATAAAAATATAATTTAATAATACATACTATGGCAAACCTACTAGTCAGAGGAGGGAATAGATTGAAGGGAGAAATTACTCCTGCAGGGAATAAGAATTCCGCACTACCAATACTTTGTGCAACCCTATTAACTAATGAAACAGTTACCATAACAAATTTCCCCGACCTAACAGATGTCAATAAATTGGTAGAACTGATGATCTCTTTGGGTTCTGAAATTGAATGGAACAAGAAAGAAAAATGGATAAAGGTTTGCAATAGAAATTTTAGGAATGATTTTGGTAAAGAAGGCTTTCCCTTGGGGATGAGGGGCTCCATATTACTCCTTGGACCACTAGTTTCTAGATTAAAACAAATCGAAATAAAGGAAGAAATAGGTGGATGTTCTTTGGGAATAAGGGAGATTGACCCTCATCTGGAGATATTGCGAACACTAGGTGCGAAGATTAGTACAAATGGATCTATAAAAATAAAATGCGATGGGAAACTCAAGGGTGGATATACTTGGGAAGATTATATGAGTGTAACTACAACTGAGAATTTTGTAATGGCAGCAACTAAAGCAGAGGGGACATCAACCATGGTTAATGCGGCTTCTGAACCACATGTTCAAGATCTTTGTAATTTCCTAGTGTTAATGGGTGCTGATATCAAAGGGATTGGTTCATCAACATTAGTAGTAAATGGAGTAGAGGAGTTACATGGAACAGAATTTCGAATAAGTTCAGATCACCATGAAATTACAACCCTCCTAGCATTAGGTGCTATGACAGGAGGAGAAATAAGGGTGAGAGATTCCGAACCTCAGTTCTTCCCACTTATTGATAAATCTTTTGCAAAATTTAATGTAAAAATAGAACATCATGAAGCCACTGCAATTGTTAGAGCTAACCAGAAGCTCAAGATTGTTGAACCATATACAAAAAATCTCCTACAGAAACTTGAAGCAGCTCCTTGGCCATACTTCCCAACAGATTTGATGCCATTAATGGTAGCTCTTGCTGTTAAGTCCGAAGGATCCATGATGTTTTGGAACAAGATATACGAGGGAGGATTTTTCTGGATACCAGAGATGATTAAATTCGGATCGCATATTGTAATGTGTGATCCTCATAGGATAATAGTATATGGAAACAAGCCTTTGAAACCAGCCGCTGTGGATGCTCCAGAAATTATAAGGGCAACAGTTGCTATTATGATGGTGGCTCTTTCCATAAAGGGTGAAAGCACAATAAAGAATGCTGATTCCATAAAAAGGGCTCATCCTAATTTCATAGAAAACCTAAATCAACTAGGT
Source organism: uncultured Candidatus Saccharibacteria bacterium (assembly GCA_964452735.1). Classification (GTDB taxonomy): domain Bacteria; phylum Patescibacteriota; class Dojkabacteria; order SC72; family SC72; genus UBA2177. The sequence continues at coordinate 47,843 of CAYVNA010000003.1, read as the reverse complement.
GCTGATATAGAGTGGGTTGAGTAATCCTTATATAGCACCCAGTTTCTTCAGGAAATCTGGAACTAAATACAACCCAATACTGTTGCTAGCTTTCAGTAAGATAGCTACTTTCTTCTCCTTCCAAGTATCTAGCTTCTCATTAAGCATAGCAGCGACTTCATCAGCAGAAGATATGTTCTCTCCCTGCCCAAAGCTATCATAGAGATCCCCTACATAATAAACCTTGTCAAAGTCCTTCCCTAGTACATACTCTCCCAACTCTCTATGCTTCTGCTCTTGAACATCACCTAACTCCCTCATATCACCTAAGATAACAACACGGAAATATTCCTCCGAAGGATAGATTTCAGAAAAAGTATCAAGAGACATTTTCATAGAATCAGGATTAGCATTGTATGCATCATTAACTATAACTAGATTATCACCATATTCTAATTTCTCAAATCTTCCACTATTACTTCTAAAATCCTTAACATTTTCTATACAATCCCCGATGGGGACACTCAACTTATTTGCAACTATGATTGCAGCCATAGCATCATACACATAACCCTCTCCGTAGGCATTTAATTCTACCTCCATAGAATTATCATAGTATTTAAATACAAAATGAGTTCCATTTTGACCAACCTTAACATCAGCTATTTGGTAATCAGCCTCTTCCTTCTTCCCAAACGTTATTAATTCAGAATTCTCATTATAGTTTTCTTTTATTCCATACAATCTCTCATCATCAATATTCAAGACAAGAGGCTTACCTGTTCTTTCCATATAATCAGCAAGGTCTTTCTTCTCCTTATACACCTCTTCTATACTTCCCAATTTCTCAGCATGAACATAACCAACATTTAGTAAAACTCCGATATCAGGATCTACAGAATTAACATGCCATGCTATCTCTCCCTTCCTATCCATAGCACATTCCAGAACTACAAAGTCATGATCATCATACTCGCTCAACAGAACTGCATTTCCCCAAACGGTATTAGATTTGTCTGAATACAGGACCTTGTGCTTTTTTGACAATATGCTTACCAACATTTGCTTAGTAGTTGTTTTCCCTGTACTACCAGTTATTGCAATAATGGGGACTGTAATATCGGAAACAGCATAATTAAGTATCTTCTGAAGACCTTCCTCTATGGAATCAACCAAAATGAGAGGACCGTTTACGTCCACTAGGCTATTAACCTTCCCAACCTCACACAAACTAACAGAAGCCCCTTTTGAAAGAGCCTCTCCGATATAGTCATGTCCATCAAATTTATCTCCCACAATTGGTATAAACATCTCACCCCCTTTTATCTCTCTTGAGTCATGAGAGAAACCCTCAAAGGATCCACTCTCATCACAATTTCTATACTCAAACTCAGGGAATCTATCAAAAAGGTCCTTAAATTGTACTTTCATAATAATAAATACTTAAATTACTCTATCTACTATATTCTGTATCAAAATTATTTTCAATAATAATAGCTATCGGTTCCTGTGAGAAATTTTTGATCGTTATTGACCAACACCTTTCCCTCCAAACATTTCTCCATATCCTAGAGCAATATATTCGAGCCTGTAGTTGTTTTTTCTTGACGGAGTTACTGTGCAATGCTAAATTAGTGGCAGGAAGTGGCAAATAGTGGTGAAAGATGATATATTCTACATATGCTAATAGGAGAATACAGAAATACAGTAGGAGAAAAGAAAAGAGTTTCACTTCCAAAGAAATTTCGTGAGGAAATAGGAGACAACCTAATACTCACGAGAGGCTATGAAGATGCATTAATAATTGTAAATAGAGAACTTTGGGAAAACATAGCGAAAGAAGTAGTGAATGGCTCTTTCATAAATAAAGATATTAGAGATACAAGTAGATTCTTAGTAGGGGGTGCAAAAGAAATTACTGTTGATGAACAAGGAAGATTTGTGATTCCTGATTCTCTATTCTCACATGGAGAACTAAAAAAAGAGATCGTTTTCATAGGTCTTGTGAACTGGATAGAGTTGTGGGATAGGGAGAAGTGGGAGAAGAGGTTAGAGTATCTGAAGGAGAATGGAGAAGAGATAGCTCAAGAGCTAAGTAAAATGAGGAGTATGAAGAATAATGATTAAGAAGATACATATTCCAGTATTACTAAAAGAATCCATAGATTCCCTTAATATAAACCCAGATCTCTTTTACATAGATGGGACATTGGGGGATGGAGGACACAGTTTAGAGATTCTAAACAAACTCTCCGAAGAAGGACTTCTCATTAGCATAGATCAAGACATAAATGCTATCAACTTTGTCAAATCATACTATCCTGAGGATATTCATAGAAAGAACTGGATAATAAAACAAAGTAATTTCAGGAACATAAAGAGTATCTGCCAAGATATAAAAAGAAATCCCTCTGGTATTCTTCTAGATTTAGGTCTGTCCTCAAGACAACTTGAAGATTCACACCAAAGAGGTTTCAGCTATTTAGAAGAGGAAGAACCACTAGATATGAGGATGAATATAGATCTTGGGGTAACAGCAAAAGATCTCTTGAATGCTCTCTCTGAAAAAGAACTTACCTTTCTATTTCGTAAATATGGAGAGGAGAGGTTTTCTTCACAAATTGCTAGAGAGATAAAAAAATGTATCACTAATATTAATACGGTCGGAGATCTTACAAGGCTTATTTACAGAATAGTGCCGGCAAACCAATCAAAAAAGAACCCTTCTCGCAGGGTCTTTCAGGCCCTGCGAATCGTGGTAAATGATGAATTGGATAGCCTAGAGCAAGCTCTAAATGAGTCTTTTGAGATCTTAGAACCGAAAGGAAGAATATCTATAATATCCTTCCATTCTCTTGAAGATCGAATTGTTAAAAACTTTTTTATAGAAAAATCGAGAAGCGGAGAAGGGGAGTTGCTTTTTGAAAATCATATTGCCCCAACCGATGACGAAGAAAGGCAAAACCCTAGATCCGCTTCTGCCAAGTTAAGAACTTTAATTAAAAACTAGAAACATGAAAAGACAGACTACAAAAAACATCTCACTCAATATATTTATATTTACTGTATTAACTTTTATACTTTCTCAACTAGTCATCAACTCAATATTGAGTCCACTTGGAATTGAGCTTCAAAGCCTTAATAAGGAGAAGAACTACTTAATAGAGGAGAATCGTAGTATGGAGGAAAAGATCGCTAAAACGAATTCAATAACCGTTATCAAGAAGTTAGCTAGCAAAGAACTCAACATCTCATCTTCTCATGAGAAAAGCATTATATACATAGAAGACTCTACCATCATCGCAGAAAGACTCTAATGGCAAGCTTAAACCATCTTTACACGAATAGAAGCAAACGAGGGAAAAAATCATCCGTCAAAAAACCCGCCAATCTAATACTCGTTGGATATGGAATTTCATTTCTAGCACTCGTGTTAATATTTCAGATATTTAGGTGGCAAGTACTCTTCGCAGACAAATTCAAAAGTATGGCCCAAGAGCAATATCAAACTAGTAGGGTACAGAATGCCACTAGAGGGATCATTACTGCGGCAGACGGTACTGTCCTAGCTGTAGATGAACCAGTATGGAATATATATGCAACACTGAGCCTTGATGAGGACGAAAGGAAGGTTTTCTTCGATAACAAGGATACATTTGTAGCAGAAGTTTCTTCCATACTAAATATGGAAACAGAGAGCATAGATTCCAAACTAACGGAAGATTTCGTATATGTAATCATTAAAAAAGATGTAAAAACAGAGAAAAAGAAGGCTTTGGAGCAGGCAGAAATATTCGGACCTGGGACACAGGGATTTGGTATGTATTTTGAGAATGAGGAAAAACGAGTGTATCCAAACAACCAACTAGCCTCACACATTCTTGGGTTTATAGGGAAAGATGCAGATGGTGAATTAGTTGGACAATATGGTATACAGGGTTACTACTACGGAGATATAACGGGAAGAGAAGGGTATTCATATGAAGAGAAAGATTCTTCAGGGAATATCATCCTAACCGCAGAATACGAACCAATACTACCAAGAGAAGGGAAAGATTTTAAATTAACAATCGTTCCCAACATACAAAGTAAGGTAGAAGAGATACTAGAAAAGGGAGTAAAGGATAGTAAGGCAAAGAGTGGAAGTGCAATAATCATGGATCCCAAAACTGGAGCTATCCTTGCTATGGCAAACTATCCTAGCTATGACCCTAATGAGTACTGGAGAGTTTCTGAGCCCTGGATTTTAAAAAATAGAGCCATCTCTGATGTATATGAATATGGTTCGGTTCAGAAGCCAATAACCTTGGCAATAGCATTGGAAAACAAAGTCATAGAGAAGGATTACACCTGCAATGACAATAAAGGATATCTCGATCTCTACGAAGCAACAGGATATGATGATCAGAAAGGTCAAAAAATATATACTTGGAACAAACTACCTGCTGGACAAATAGATATATCGGGGATATTCCGAACCTCCAACAACCCATGCACAGCAAAGATTGCTCTAAAGATGGACTTCAATCAGTTCTACTCTTCTCTGAAAGAATTCGGGATTGGTGAATTCATAGGCATTGGACTTCAGGAAGAGAGCACTAGTTACTTAAGGCCCAAAAATCTCTGGACAAATTTAGATATCATAACTACTTCATATGGACAGGGAGGTATATCAGCAACCCCACTTCAGGTTCTCTCAGCATTGAGCACTTTTGCAAATGGAGGAGTTAGAATGAGACCATATATAATATCTGAAATAAAGGATGAGAAAGAAGTTATTAACATAGAACCAAAAGAGATATCCAAGCCGGTATCGAAAGAGACATCAGATATCATTACAGAAGCTCTAGTGAAAGCTGTAAAAAATAATTCTCTTAGTGCATATGGGAAACCATTACTAGAATATGATATTGCTGCAAAGACTGGTACTGCCCAGATAATTAAAGAAACTGGTGGATATGATGAGAAATATACAAACGATACTGTAATAGGGTATGCGCCTGCAAGCGATCCTAAGATGATTATGCTTGTGAAATTACAGGAACCCAAGAATGCTGGATTTGCTAGTCTAACAACAGTCCCTATATGGAGAGACATCTTTCTCTCCATCGCTGATGATCTGGAAATAAAGAAAGAAAATTGAGATAATGAAGATATAACTTATTGACAGACCCATATGTTAGACATTATTAAGAAAAGCCTCGAATCACTATTTGTATCTACGATAGCCTCAGCAATATTTGCACCAATAATGATTTCCATTCTGTATAAGTTTAATCAGGTTAGCGGTATAAAGAAAACAAAGATAGCAAATGGGGAAGGGGATAATACACTATTCATGAAGATAATGAGATCAACAACAACAAATGGAACTCCTAATATGGGAGGTATATTAATATGGATTATAGTTCCTTTGATAACGATGTTGTTAGTACCACTGACTCCTGTAGTCAAAGTATTCCTCTTGGGCTTTGCGTTATTCGGATTCTGGGGTTTTATCGATGTTGTTATATTCACAAACGGATTCAAGAATAATGAGAAGATGAGAGCATTTCAAGAGACATTTGAATGGAGACTTGGGAAACTTATATTTGCAATTCTTATGAATATCGTCGTTATGTACCTGCTTTTCAACACAGGGGCTTTGCAAGAGATATCTATTTTAGACCTATTAACTATCAATATTACACCAATTATCCTCATCTTGATGGGAGTCCTAGGACAATTTGCCATATATGCTGCGGAGCTAACGGATGGAGCAGACGGATTAATGGTAGGGATATTTTCAATAATCAATGCCTCCATGATATTCCTATTAATGATACAAGGTAAATACGAATTTATTCCGATACTAAGTATCATAATGGGAGTACAAATAATAGACCTCTACTTCAACATACCACCAGCAAGATTCTGGAATGGAGGGCCTGGTGCAATGCCGTTAGGCTTTACAATGTTTTTCATAGCACTTGTAACAAATAATCTTTTACCATATTTCGCAATGTCTGCAATCACTTGGATAATAACAGCTTCAAGCGCTATACAGATATTAAGTATGAAATTCTTCAAGAAGAGAGTCTTCAAGATTGCACCAATACATCACCATTTCCAAGCTAATGGTTGGCCACAATACAAGGTAACAATGAGATTTTGGTTATTCACTCTAGTCAGTTGTGTAATAGGGATATACGTTGGGCTACTATAGCCTGTCACAGGAAACCTCAGGACCCTCACAAGTACATAAACGATTGCCATCCTTAAAAACATCTCCCTTTCCATACAACCTATTATTTAGATAGCAGACATTGAGATCATAAAGCTGTCCGCTTTCATTCTGATACATAATTGAAAACTCCCTATCATTCATAGTATCTAAATTCTCAATCATAAAGGAATTACCAATAATACAAACTTTTGAATAAAGAGCCTCATCTCTGTTTGTAATTGTTGTGAGGATGATAGAACCACTCTTCCTCTCATACAAACCTATCTGAGTAGGAGAAAGATCTCCCTCCCCACATAAGGCCTCCCTCTCTATTGAGATTTCCAAACGATTATTCAAATGATTAACATCAATCAAACTCACTTTAGAAAGATCTGGGGTATTCTTCTCTATGTAATTTCTAAAGTTATATGAAAAAGACAAACTAGAAGAAGAAAAAGTCTCATAATTCATCATAGCCTCTCGGTCCTCACACACAATATCTCCTGTCCAGGAACAAGAACAATCCCTCTCATCATCATATCCAACAATACTATCTCCCTGAGAATATTCAATACCGTCATATACACACATTCCAACACCAAAACGCTTTCCAGCAGTCATCCATAGGGATATAATAGCTCCGATAAGTAGAAGACCTGTTATAAACAACAACCAATTCCTTTGCCCAACCTTTTTCATGACGGTATACATTCTACCACATTCCATATTTCTTTGTGGTAAAATCAATCCATGCATGACTCACACATACATCTGGCGCTAGAGCCATTAAAAAGTAACTGTAGGGAATATATAGAGGAATTTGAAGATAAGGGAGGGATACACATACTAGCCCAAAGTGCAGAAATAGAGGACTGGGATGTTAATCTAGATATTAAAAAAAACTTCTCCAAAACCGTTGATATCGGAATCGCTATACATCCTACATACTTTGAAGAAAACACCTTGTACAAAGGTATCTTCGATCATATATATGATAAAAGCCTCCGCTATTTGGACGAGTTAGAAAGCTACATAAGCAAAAATAAGGAGTATATATTAGCAATAGGGGAAACAGGTCTCGACTACTACCAAATACAAAATGACAATAATTATACTAAAGACAATATCCAAGAAATCAGAGAAATTCAGAAAGTGTCACTATCAAAACATATAAATATTGCAAACAAATACGACATGCCGATAAGTATACATGCCCGAGACATGATAGGAGACAATCAATGTGTGAAAGATACCATAGAGATAGTTGCAAGAGAGGGAAGGGGCCTACTGAAAGGATCCTTCCATAGCTATACAGGAGACCTATCCCTTCTACCAGATATTCTAGACTTGGGTTTCTGTGTAGGATTCAATGCGATAATAACATACAATAGTGGTGAGAATGTAAGAGCGATTCTTAAGGAAACACCACTAGAGAGGATTCTCTTTGAAACAGATGGACCATTCCTCCCACCTCAATCAGTAAGAAAAGATTCTAGGATTAAGAGCAAATTTGCGAAGCCTATACATATACAAGAGATCATAGAGATAGCAGCAGAAATAAAAGGAATAGATAAGAAAAAAATGGAAGAGATCTCCGACAGTAACTATGAGAGAGTTTTTCTTAATTAGGCTTTCCCGTATTTACAATACATACAAATTCCCCAAATATTTCTTCATCTCCTAACTCCTTAACAATCTCTGAGATACTTCCAAAATAGGAGTACTCTCTCATTTTAGAAATATCTTTTGCCAGAAATACATTAACATCCCCAAATACTTCACCTAATTGATTCAGGAGCTTCAAAATCCTCTTGGGTGATTCGTAAAGGACTAATGTGGTTACAATTCCATCGAAGGCCTTGAGTATATCTACCCTTTTTGAATCACTCTTAGGCAAGAAGCCTAAAAATGTAAATCTATCTGTTGGCAATCCACTAATGGACAATGCCGAAGTTAGAGCAGAAGGACCAGGGATAGATACCACTTCATATTTATTCTCTCTTAAATATCGTACAAGCTTGTACCCAGGATCTGAGATCAAGGGAGTTCCACAATCAGATATCAATGCAAGATCCAGTCCTATATCTAGCTTCTCAACAATCTTATCTAACATACGGATATGGTTCTGATCCCTGTATGAAACTAGCTGTGTAGGGATCTCATATTTACGAAGGAGTTTAGAACTCTCTCTTGTATCTTCTGCTAAGACAAATGCAACACCCTTCAAAACCTCCAATGCTCTCAAAGTTATATCTCCAAGATTTCCAATAGGTGTAGCTACCACATACAATTTACCCTTATTCATGTACATACTTCTCTAAATTTATTCCTTCTGTGATTTCTACAGAATCAAGAGCATCTCCTAAAGAGTACTCTCCTATCCTAGTTCTACATAGTTCTACCGCAGTACCAAAACAACCCAACTCAATACCCAAATCATTTATCAAAGTACGCACATAGGTACCACTTGAGCATACTATCTTAAAAGTCACATATGGCCAATTATATTTCACTATCTCAAACTTCTGAATCAAAATATCTTCTGGATGCATCTTTACACTCTCTCCCTTTCGAGCATATTCATAGGCTTTTCTCCCATTAATTTTCTTCGCTGAAAAAACAGGAGGCATCTGAGATATATTACCTAAGAATTTTTTCCTAATCATGTTTTCTATCTTCTCCCTTTCTACAGCACTTCTTTCATTTGAGATATTTACCTTTTCGCCTTTGATATCATGAGTGTCTGTCGAGTAACCAAATTCTCCCTTAACAATGTATTCCTTTTCCATCTGGAGAATTGCATCAAACTTCTTCGTATAACTACCTAGAAGAACGAGTAGGAGACCCGAAGCGAAAGGATCTAGAGTTCCTGCATGACCTATCTTTATACCTTTAGGAAGAACTCTCTTTAATTTCCTTATAACATCGTACGAAGAAATGTCTATTTCTTTATTTATTAACAAAATCCCATTTATCATCTATTATATTAATAATAATATTATGGATAGATTATACCATCATGATTAATGGAATAACCCTTGGAGTCATTATGATAGTTCTTCTCACAATAGCTGCTTTTGTATTGACCATCTTAGTCAATGCCTTCTTAGTACCATTATTCCGCACTCCGAAGGAGATATTAGAGGAGATTGTTGATATTATTTCACCCAAGGAAAGTGACCACATTGTTGACCTTGGAAGTGGGGATGGTCGATTACTACTTAAAGCACATCGGAATAGTCGTTGCAGTTGTACTGGATATGACATCTCTCCAATTATGCTTATCCTTGCTAGAACAAAGAAATTCCTTCAGTTCCCCTTGAGTAATAATATCTATTTCGAGGCAGAAGATATTTTTCAAGTTAAATTAGACCCTTTTACCAAAACATACTGCTATCTAGATCAAGATAGTATGAATATACTAAAAAAGAAACTCTCCGAATATGTTAAGAATGGGGGAGAGGTATATTCATATAAATATAGAATTCCAGAAGAAAAGAATGAGAAAAAAATGATATTAAGAAATGGAGTATCCCTATTTATCTACAAAAAGTCTTAATTATCCGACAAAAAGAGGATCGAATATTTTCATTATTTCTATAAAGTTCTGGAAAACTACAGCTGGGTGTGATGTCGTATTGTACTGATAATAACGTGTTGGTTTACATGTATCATTCATAATTGCGTAAATAGGGTTATTACCTTTTTCCGTTAGGATAACTCTCTTTATCGGACCCTTCCTATATCCAAGAGAATATAGACCCTTTACATCCCTATGAAATCCCCATTCAGCATCGTTCTCCTTATCTAGTACAAAAAGGTCACCAGTTGTTACTCCATATTCTTCAAATCTTTTATCAATCTGTAGAACCAACACTATGCCAAGGGAATCTAACAAGAGACTCCTTTCTTCTGGCGTTACACTACCCTCACTAAAAGATGCTACATCAATTATCGTCTTTATTTCTCCTAATTCCATAATATTACAGAATATAATTAAATTCCCACGATTATATCAAATAACCTCAAAATAGATATATAATCACATATGGGAATATATGAACCATTAGCTTCAAAATACCGACCAAAAAAACTAGAAGATTTTGTAGGACAACAACATCTCATAGGGAAAGATGCTCCGATAAGGCAGTTTCTTGATAGTGGGAATATACCCTCCATGATATTCTGGGGGCCACCTGGGACAGGAAAAACAACATTAGCATACATCATCTCCCTCAACCTCTTCTACGATTTCCATAAGCTCCAAGCTGTAACCGCAGGGAAAGATCATTTGAGAAAAATTATAAAGATAGCTATCTCTAATCAACAATATGGAAAGAAAACAATACTCTTTCTAGACGAGATACATCGATGGAATAAAGCCCAACAAGATGCTCTCCTCCCTTATGTAGAGAAGGGAGTCATCATATTGATAGGTGCAACTACAGAAAATCCATCATTCACAGTAAATACACCTCTTCTTTCTCGGACAAAGGTCTTTGTATTTAAACAACATACTGATGAAGATATATATGCACTCTTAAAGAAGATTTGTAAGAAGGAGTTTCAGGATGTAAGAGTAGGGGACAAGACTATGAAAGATATGGCAAGTCTTGCTAATGGTGATATACGATCAGGATTGAATATATTGGAGATGGCTGTAACAATAGCTAAATCGAGGGAGAAGAAGAAAGGGAAATATGAAATAACAGATGATATTCTAAGAAACACAATTCAGAAACCAATATACTATGACAAGAATGGAGAGGAACACTACAATATAATATCGGCCATTCATAAATCCATGAGATCTTCTAAACCCGATGCTGCATGCTACTGGGTTGGAAGAATGCTAAATGGAGGAGAGGACCCCTTGTATATTGCAAGAAGACTTCTCCGCTTCGCAAGTGAAGATATCGGAAATGCAGATCCTAATGCTCTAGTACTCGCAAATAATGTGTATGAAGCTTGTCAAAAAGTAGGGATGCCTGAATGTGAAATATTTCTAATTCAGCTTGCTATATATTTGTCTAAAGCACCTAAGGACAATACAGCATATGTTGTAGAGGAGAAAGTAAAAAATGATATAGAGGAGTTTGGTAATCTCCCAGTACCTTTGCATATAAGGAATGCAGAAACAAAGCTCATGAAGGAAGTGGGATATGGAAAAGGATATGAATATGATCATGATCTACCTAGTAAGGAATCAGAACAGCAGTGTATGCCAGATAAACTAAAGAATAGGAGATATATTACTTAAAGCTGTCTTCTACTCTTCTTCTTCTCTTCTCTATTTTACTTATCTCTCTACTCGTTGAGACTTCCTTTTCTATTTTCTCTACATATCGACCTATACGAACTACACCCTCTGTAATGACAATGTATGAATGATTTATCAACGATACTAATGGCTGGAATAGAACACCCAAACCTATCAAGACGGCACCTAGAAGAAGTTTCCCATCATACTGTTCATCCAATAGCCCTGTATTAGGAGAACCAGGGCATGTACATGTGTACTTACTACATACTGACCAATCACATCTTGTACCAGAAGGATTACCCACCTCACATGACTCTCCTTCTTGGAGGACTCCATCTCCACAGTAGATGGAGGGTTCTCCTTTGCAAGAGCAGTCTAGTTGGCTACACTCTGTATCCCAGAGGCAGGACACACCGTTTGGGTCTCCTCTTTCGCATGATTCTCCTTGATCAAGGACTCCATCTCCACAACCAGATTTTACGCATTGACAAAGAACCTGGTTACATGAATCCCAGTTACATTCAACTCCCAAAGGATTTCCTAATTCACATTTTTCATAATCGTTATTTAATTTCCCATCACCACAATACGGAGAAGGATCCGGAGGACAGTTACAACTACCATCACAGTTATTCCAAGAACACTTCACACCACTTGGATCTCCATATTCACACTCTTCACCGGTTGTATTTCCTAATATACCATCACCACAATATGGACCTCCATTAGGAGGAGGATTTGGTGGTGGTGGTGGCGTAGGGTTACAATCTGAGCAAGGGAACCTCACCCTACATACTGCATCACAGGAAGCTCCGCTATCTGATCTGGTATAGGCAGATCCTCCTAAACTATTCGAGCATGAACATAATGTACCCTCCGCTATTGATCCATCCCCTGAAAGAGTTGTTGTAGCTTCACAATATCCATCTATGATACTTGCATTTATAGGTGTCCTAACTATCTGACCTGTGAGAGAATCAAACTGATATACGTATAGGTTAGAATTTGTACTATCTTTATTTGTTTCATTCGAAAGATTTGCTACAGCATCAGCATTTCTCTTTAGAAGTGCTGTCTCACAAGTAGCTAATGATGAACAAGAAATAGAACTTTCATTAATTGTAGGTATACTTTGAACCTGTGCTATGTACACCTTTTCAGGACTAACAGCATATGCGGAAGCAGTATCAACAAAAATCTTGCCTACCTTAATCATCTGAGAACCCTGATCAACTACAGCCGTTATACTTTCACTCGACATGGCAGTCTGTATTTCCTTCGCTTTCGCCCAGACCTCTTCAGCATTAGCTTGCTCACCAAGATAATTCTTAGCAGCATCAAGGAGCCCTTGGCTACCCGCTTCTACCAACGCATTTCCCTCTGCAATAGCAGCTTCTGCACCTCCTTTCGATTTAACATATTCTGTAGCCTTTGCAGCAGTTTTAGGATTGGCTTTTGCATATTCCTCACTATTAGCCCTTGCTACCTGTCTCTCCGCATATGATACACAACCAGACCCTGTAAAAGCATCACAAGCACTGCTATACTCTCTTCCTAAATTAACAGCCGTATTAACCTTATACCCTAAGTATACTGTAGGAAGAACAAACAAAAGAGATTGTACAACTGCAAAAATAGTCTTCTCTTTCCTCCCAACACTCCTTCTATTAACTACCCAATAGACTAGAAAACCAACAGCAAGAACACCTATACCACCAAGGACTAACCATTCCCACATCTTCGTTTCATCAAGAACAATCTCCGCCACATCCTTGTCTGCATACTTATCTTTATTCTCTGCCACCTCATAGCTCTCCAAAACAGAAAGACCTTCAGAAGCTAGAACAACATTCTCCTGTAATATCAACGCACTTATCCTGTTCTTGATATCTAGATAACCTGTATAGCAGTTGGAAGATGAGAAGAGAAGAGGAACTAGTAGCGACTCTTCCTCCGTACCACAAAACTCATACGCATCCTTCAGAACTGCAAGACGCTCTTCATTCTCTGTAACATCTAAAAGATATATCTTAACAACTCCCAATCCACCCTCTTCCATATCTAAAAAAAGATTCTCGCAAGCCTCACAGTTTGCATCAACAAAAAGAATATCCCTACTATCATTTCCTAAATTTCCTGAGTACTCACTAAGCTGAACAACACCATCTACCTCTCTCCAATTTCCAGAAGACTCAGCGCTAGATTGAGCTAGAACATTGAAAAAGGGTGAGGATATCATCAAGTAAGTCAGTATCCCTACAAAAAGAGATATTGCACATTTAACAAATTTCATAATAATTAAGAATATCATCCTAGAAAATTCTTTACAATAAAGATATAATATTGGGAATGCAAGTAAGTATGGACGAAAAAATAATTAACAGAATACTAAATAAAGGGGTAGAACAGATACTTCCTTCGAAAGAAGCTCTTAAGGAACTTCTTGAATCTGGTAGGAGACTAAATATATACCAAGGATTTGATCCAACAGCACCAACTCTCCATATCGGCCATACTGTAGGGATGCGAAAGCTTGAAGATTTTAGGAAACTAGGTCATCATGTAATCTTCCTAGTAGGAGACTTCACAGCAAGAATAGGTGACCCTTCAGACAAGAGCGCAACAAGACAGATGCTTTCAAAAGAACAGGTTGAGCTAAATATGAAAAGGTATGTGGAACAAGCCTCTCGAATTATTGATATATACAATAAAGAGAATCCCGTAGAAATACTATACAACAGTAAATGGTTAGAACCTTTGAACTTTGCAGATATAATAAATCTAGCTTCGAAATTCACAGTACAACAGATGATCAAGAGAGAGATGTTCCAGAAAAGATTAGAATCGAACAAACCAATATATATAAACGAGTTTTTGTATCCACTAATGCAAGGATATGATTCTGTAATGATGGATATCGATATAGAAGTTGGTGGGAATGATCAGCTCTTCAATATGTTGGCTGGTAGAGATTTAATTCTCTCAGAACTAAATAAAGAGAAATTTGTACTAGCTGGGAAGCTCTTAGAAACACCTGATGGGACAAAGATGGGTAAAAGCGAAGGGAATATGATCAAGATGGATGATTCTCCTCAAGATGTATTTGGGAAGATCATGGCATTCACAGATGAGATGATTGTTAGAGGTTTCGAGATCCTGACCAATACAGAGATGAGTGACATAGAAGAATACAGGAAGAGGTTAGAGTCAGGGGAGAATCCAATGATATTAAAAAAGGAGCTAGCATTTAAAGTAACATCCGAAATAATAGGGAAAAAGGAAGCAGAGTTAGCAAGAGAATATTTTGAAAACGTCTTCCAAAACAAAGATTCCGACAGTAATATCCCAGAGATTACAATTGAAGAAAAAGAAATACCTCTAAATGATCTTCTTGTTAAGATTGGCATTGCAAAGAGTAAGTCTGAAGCAAAAAGACTTGTTGAACAAGGAGCTGTAAAGATAGACGATGAGAAAGTAAATATTTTCAACCAATTAATAAATATCTCGGATTCCAAGTCCATGATTGTGAGGACTGGGAAGAAGTTATGCAGACTCACATATAAAGCATAACGGGGGATATAAAATAATATTTCAAAACCCCCAAAAGAGATGGGGGTTTTTAATATGGAACAAACTAAAAACAACCTAATAGAACTACTACCCAAACATGATATGGAGATTGTTGAGAAAGCAATATCCTTTTCCCAGAAGATTCATTCTGGTGAAAATAGATACGATGGACAACCTAAAATATTACATCTCCTCAATGTAGCAACCCTAACATATGCAGCTGGTTTAGACACAACATCCGTGATGGCCGCACTACTCCATGAGATAGAGATCAACGAACATACAGAACAATTCATAACTAAAGAATTGGGATCTGAAGTTCTCAATATAATAAAGGACATCAAGAGTATTAAAAAGGCAACGGACGCACCAGATACCCCAGACGAGATAATAAACAAATATATTCTAAACAATAACAAAGATCTAAGAGGATTAATCATAAAGATTCTAGACACTTTTGAGGATATGAAAACCATAAGTTATGTACCATTAGAAAAAAGAAAAGATTCCCTAAGAAAAGCATTAAGCATATATAGTCCTTTAGCGGAATATCTCGATTTAAATGAGACAAAGAAGGAAATGGATGAGAATGCTTTTAAGGAGTATCTTCCTAACGAGTATGAAAGTATATCAAAAAGAATGAAGGAGAAAGGTGTTGATGAAGAACTTTTAAATCGATATTTTAATACCCTTTCTTTAATCATGAAGGATCTTCATTTCCCCAAAAGGATAGAAGGAAGAATAAAAAGCAAATATAGTATATATAATAAGCTGAAGAAATATGAGAAGGAGTGGATCAGTCCAGAGATAGAGAGAGTTCCAGACCTAATAGCATTCAGGATACTAACTGATACAGAAGACTCTTGCTTCCACATACTAGAGAAATTAATGGACGCTGGAGAAATGGACTATGACAAGTTCGATGACTACATATCAAATCCAAAACCCAATGGATATAAAGCAGTACAATTCCCAATGACATTCGGTTCCATATCAGATATCGAAGTAGAGGTCCAAATTTTGACAAATGACATGCACTATTTCAATACATATGGACCAGCTTCACATATCGCATACAAAGCTAGCAAATCAAGATATGCAAAACCATCAAATAAGTATGATTGGGTAGAAGATGTACATAAACAAATACATAGAAATAAAAGAGATAGAGCTAACGAAAAGAATCTTCCAATTCACTGCAATATCTTCACAGATGAAGTATTTGTCTTCACACCAAAAGGTAAAATCATTGATCTAAATAAGGGAGATACTGTTTTGGATTTTGCCTTCAGGCTACACTCTCAGATAGGAAATAGTGCGATAGCAGCTGAAGTAAATGGAAAGGCTGCTAAACTTTCAGAGATACTTCAAACAGGAGATACTGTTATGATTAAAACTGATAAGAATAAGCATTGCCAAAGCATAGACTCCCTCCAATATGTTAATTCCTTAACATCCAAATTTAAAATTCGCAAACAACTTTCCAAAAACACGATTAAGTAATAGAATAAAAAGATGAAGAAACAAACTAAGAAAAAAGTAAAAAATATAATAAACGTAGGGATAGCAGTAATCTTAGTTGGAAGCATTGTTCTTCCAATAATACTAACACTCATATCCTTGTAATATGCCCCTGACAAAAGATTCTGATATAAAAGAATTAAAAGGAGTAGGGGAAAGACAAAAAGAACTTTTCAGCAAATTAAATATAGATACCGTAGAAGACCTGTTATACCATATCCCATTTCGGTATCAGGACACCTCTTCGCTGATGAGTATTAAAGATTTCAAAGAAAATGGTTCTGGAACATTCTTAGGACAAATTAAAGAAGTAAAGAATACATACTTCAGAAAAACAATAACCGTTGTTGTAGTGGAAGATGATACCGACAAAATAAGGCTAACATATTTTAATCAGCCATATCTCAAGAAATCACTGACCATAGGAGATCTATATATCTTTAATGCCAAAATAGCTATTAAAGGTAAACAGAAAAACATATACAACCCTTCATTTGAGAAATTTAAGGAAGATCCTAGTAATCAACTCCACTTAGGGAAGCTCATTGGCGTGTACCCTGAAACAAAAAATCTCTCATCTAGAACAATAAGGAGATATATAAAGTCATTAGAGGAAAACCTTGATGAAATCCTTTCTGATCCTTTGTATCCTTCATACATAGAAAACCTCCTCCCTATACAAGAAGCCATTAGGAACATTCACTTCCCCAGAAATCAATCGGATATAAAAAAAGCACAGAAGAGATTAGCTATGGACGAGATGCTCCGAGTCGGAATAAAGATAGAAAATGACAAAAGGGGAGGAGAAGAGGAGAAAGGGAAAGGAATGAATATAAACACAAACATTGTGAATAAGTTCATAAAAAACCTCCCATACAAATTGACTAATGATCAATCAAAAGCATTAGAAGAGATATTGGAAGATATGAAAAAAGATATACCCATGAACAGACTTCTGAATGGGGATGTTGGAAGTGGGAAAACAGTAGTTGCTGCGACAGCAATACTGAACACAATAGTAAATGGCCACTCATGTATACTATTAGCCCCAACAACAGTTCTGGCACAACAACATTATGAAACTTTCAAAAAACTCCTTCCTGAAATCGACATAGAGCTATGCATATCATCAAAAAAAATAATCAAGGACTCCGACAATAAATTAATCATAGGGACACATGCCATCCTCTATCAAAAATCCCTGCCGAAAGACCTTAACCTTGTCGTAATTGATGAGCAACACAGATTCGGAGTAGAGCAACGTAGCTATTTCAAGAATAGGGGGAAAATCTTCCCACACTATTTAACAATGACAGCAACCCCCATACCTAGAAGCCTAACAGAAATATTCTTCGGGGGCCTAAGTGTCTCAGAAATTAGAGAAAAACCAAAAGGGAGAAGAGATATAAAAACATACTACACTCCATTCGAGAAGAGAAAAGATTGTTTCAAATGGATAAAGGACAATATTGAGAAAAGTAATTTCCAAAATCAAGCATTCTTCATATATCCCCTGATTGAAGAATCTGAGAAGATAAGTGCGAAATCAGTACTTGTTGAATACGAAAGTTTAAGAAAACAATTCAAAGAACTTAAGGTTGAGTTCCTCCATGGGAGATTGAAGAATAAAGAAAAAGAGAATCTTCTTAAAGACTTTAGAGACAAAAAGATAAACATACTAATTTCAACAACAGTCATAGAAGTAGGTATCGATATTCCTGATGCAACTATAATGGTTATAGAAGATGCCGAGAGATTTGGATTAGCACAACTTCACCAACTTAGAGGAAGAATTGGAAGAAGTAATAAAGAATCATTTTGCTTTGTAATCCCTAGTGATAATGTAGTAAAAAATTCTGAGGCAGAAAAAAGATTAAGATATTTTTCTTCACATAACTCAGGGTTTGAGGTAGCAGAATATGATCTAGAAAATAGGGGACCTGGGGAAGTATACGGTACTAGACAATCAGGGATTCCTTCTTTTAAAGTAGCTTCCATAAAGGATATCAATTTGCTGAAGAAAGCTAGAAATATTGCAAAAAAGATACTGAAAGAAGATAATAGCGTTGAATATATATTAGACAACCTTTTTAAATGAAAATACATATAGTTCTAGATAATATTAGATCTGTATTTAATGTTGGAAGCATATTTAGATCCGCAGATGGTGCAGGTAGTGTTGAAAAAATATATCTCTGTGGAATAACTAGTGATATAGATAATCCGAAGTTAGAAAAAACAGCTCTCGGTGCCATAGACATGGTTCCCTCTGAGCACTATGATACAACAATTGATGCTTTGGAAGAGATAAAGGAGAGGAAGATACCAATATACTCAGTAGAAATCACTAATGAATCTGTGAACTACCAGGATATTGAATATCCAAAGGAATTAGCTATAGTATTTGGCCATGAAAAAAATGGCATATCGGAAGACATCCTCGCATATACAGATAAATGTATCATGATGCCAATGAGAGGACAAAAAGAATCTTTGAATGTTGCTAATTGTGCTACAGCAATCCTGTATGAGATAACGAGAGAAAGATAACATATTCTGATACAATCTATATATGAAAACCCCCTATCACATCATTGCCACAGTCTCTTCGGTCGTGATAATTGGTGTCTCTGGTTTAATATACTACCTGAACACAAAAGATAGTGGAGATATTCTTGGATGGATGAATAGCAATTGGCTATACAGAAGATCAGTTACAGTGACAAATCCATCAACTACAAAAACAAATGAACACGTATTAGTAACTGTTAATACTCAAGAATTAATCTCTGCTGGAAAACTACAAAATAACTGTGCAGACATACGCTTTGTAGATGAAGATGGATCCACCTCGATAAAGTACTGGATAGAGGGAGGATGTAATACACAAGCTACACAGGTCTGGGTAGAAGTCCCTTCTGTTCCAAGTGGAGAAAAAACGACATATATGTACTACGGTAATTCTTCCGCTACAAATGGAGAAGAGAGCTGGAGTGGTAAGTTCCTCGTTTTCAAAGATACTAGTTGTGATACTGGCTGGAGTACAGAATCTGGAATAGGAGGAGACTTCTATCAAAGATTCCCACTTGGATCTTCATCATATGGTAGTACTGGAGGATCAGCATCCCATGATCATGGGACATACAATAGAACAACCTCTACCGTCTCTACAGGATCTAATACAAACACGAATGCAGGAAATAGTATCGCTGGAGCTCACTCTCATACTGTAAACACCGTTACAGGATCTACAAACATATTACCCCCATATATAGACATGGTTGTTTGTTCAAATACAAAGATATATACAAAACAAAATATGATTGTAATTAATACACCAACAATACCCTCTGGCTTCACTCGATTCTCTAACTTGGATAACAAATTTCCAAGAGGTAATTCCTCATATGGAGGAACTGGGGGAGCAACAAGCCATACACACAGCATAGCATCAGCAACAACATCACAACCTAGTGCATCTAGGACCTGCGGAGCAAGCTCCACAGCAACAGCTTCTAGTATACATACCCATACATTTGCAGCTACAACATCTGGTAGTGGAACAAACCTCCCTATATACAAAACAACAATATTTTCTAAATATACTGACACAAGTGGGGATATCCCAGTACCATCTGAAACTGTAGTTATGTCAAACACTCTCCCCCCACTAGGGTGGGATGCATATACACAACTTGATAACTATTTCCCATATGGATCATCATCTTCAGGAACAACAGGAGGTACAGCCACTCACTACCACTCCCTCCCTGCACAGACATCTGGAGCAATTTCTAATTCCGTCAACTGTTCAACTTCAACTCCTAGAACCTCTCTTCCTAGAGCACATACACATACAATAACGGCAATGAATACTGATACAGTTTCAAATAATCCTCCATACATATCAACACTATTTGTAAAGAAGAAAACCTCATTAAGTACAAATGTTAGTAGTACAGAGGAAATGTCTAACCTAAATCCAAATCAGCCTTCATCCCTGCAAACAGAGGAGGCAATAAATCCAACCAAGATAACAAATCAAACTCCTAGCTTCACTGCAATATTCTCAGACAACGATACTGATGATACAGGTAACTACTACCAGATAGAAGTAAATAGTAACTCCTCTTTCACTGGAGATGTTCTTTGGGATAGCACAAAAACAGTATTCGGAAGCCCAGTAGCAAACAATACTAGATCCTCTTCCATACAATATAACGGAACGACACTAGCATGGGGGAATACATACTACTGGAGGATAAAATTCTGGGATAATAACGATGGGGAAAGTACATGGTCAACAACAGCGCAGTTCTCAATGAATAATCCACCGGACCAACCTTCAGACCTTCTAGTTAATGGGAAAGTCGGACATGTAAAGACACTTTCTGATCCATACTTTTCCTCAACATATACAGATACTGATGAAGATTTTGGAAGATATTTCAAAATTCAGGTAAATACAAACTCCTCATTCTCTGGAACAATGCTCTGGGATTCGGGAAAAGTAGAACTAGAAGACTATATAGAAAGTGGCAGTAGTTCTCCCAACATTATATACGACGGAGATACTCTCTCCGAAAAAACAACCTACTACTGGAGAATGAAATACTGGGATGAAAATGATATTGAAGGGGCTTGGTCAACAACAAAAACCTTCTTTTTGAATACAAGACCAAATGCTCCCTCCTCCTTGCGTACTAATAACCAACAAAATCCAACATCCCTCCAAACACCAAGGATCAAATTCAAAGCCCTATACACAGATGATGAAGATGATCCAGCAACACACTATAGAATACAGGTAAACAGCAGTCCTCTATTCATCGGTACAATGCTTTGGGACTCAGGGGAAGTAGAACTTGAAGAGCCACTATCTTCGGGAGAAGATCTAGAAGTAGAATATGCAGGAATAGCACTCAGCAACACACAAGACACATACTATTGGAAGGTAGCATTCAGCGACGAGGGAGACGTTCTTGGAACATGGTCAGAAGCAGGATCATTCGTCGATTCCTTTCCCGTATTTTCTATATCAGGGATAAAAGGAAGCGGTATAAAGATAGATTAGTGTATAATACACCCATGAGTTTAAAAGATGATTCATTTAAAAAATTAAGAAAAGAAAAAAAGAAATGGAAAGTAGAAACTCCAGAAGAGTTTGAAGAACGAGAGGAAGCATTCCTTAAGGAAAGACTCTTGCACAAAGAACCAACTATAAAGACATTTGTAAGAATAACTGCAGGAAAGGTAAGAAACTTCAAACTTGAGATTCCCAAAACAACAAGACCTCTAACTGACCGAATGAAAGTTAAGATCTTTGATATTCTCAGAGAAGACATTCTCAAAAAGGACGTCCTAGACCTGTATGCTGGAGCAGGATCTTTTGGATTAGAAGCCCTATCAAGAGGGGCAAAGCATGTTACATTTGTTGAAGCTTCTAAGAATGCAGACAGCATCATAAAACAGAACGTAGAGAAAACAGGCTTCATACTAGACACAGAGATTGTAAGATCAAAGTCAGAAGACTACCTATACAAACAAGTTAACTCTGCAACACTTCCAACCTTCGATATAATCTTTCTAGATCCTCCATATAAACTTTTCAATAGAAAAAATGTCTTCAAGATAGAGAGAGTCCTTAATATGGCATCACTACTACTACCTGGGATACAAAATATCCCATCCAAAGAATTCAAGGGTGCAATAATATTAAAACATCCAAAGAGATATCCCCTTGAGAAGCTATCTCTTGAACATATTGAACTCTTGGAATCTGAATCTTTTGGCCTAAATACGATATCCTTCTTCATTGCAAAAAAGAACATAAAAAGATAAAATATAGCTGATGTATAAACAATACGGCATTAACAAAACAAAAATCAGTAAGATTGTCTTCTCAACACACACATTCTAATGATGTTGTTTTTCTTTTCCCATAAAGTTAAATTTATATAAATACCCTAATGAATTCTGAAGATGTTTTAAAGTTAGAAAAAATGAGACATTCTGCGTCGCATATATTGGCGCAGGCTGTTTTGAAACTATATCCAGACACGAAACTAGGTATAGGACCAGCGATAGAGAATGGTTTCTACTACGATTTTGAATTTAGTGAACCGTTGGAGGAAACTGATCTGCCAAAGATAGAGAAAGAGATGAAGGGGATAATAAAGCAGGAGATACCTTTTAAACAAGTTATGATGAAACGGAAGGATGCAGAGGAATATCTCAAGAAGACAGATCAGAAATATAAACTGGAGCTTCTTAATGAGCTAGAGGGTGAGGAGTTCAGCTTCTACATAACTGGAGATAATGATTTTGCAGATCTTTGTAGAGGACCACATGTTGAGAATACGAAAGAGATTGGTGCAATAAAACTGACAAAAACCGCTGGAGCATATTGGAGAGGGGACGAGACAAAGAAGATGTTAACTAGAATATATGGGACAGCATTCCCCACAAAAGAGGAATTAGATGTGTTTCTAAAGAATCAGGAGGAGCTGGAAAATAGGAATCATAGGAAACTTGGGAAACAGTTGAATCTTTTCGCTATTTTGCCGGAGATCGGACAAGGTCTCCCAATATGGCTACCTAGAGGTTATGTAATGAGAAGGATTTTGGAAGAATATATGCTTGAGCTTGAGAGAGATTCTGGCTATGAGCACATCCTTACTCCCCATATTAACAAGGAGGTACTATTTAAAACATCTGGTCACTTGGACTTCTACAAAGAGTCTATGTATGCTCCAATAACCGTGGAAGATGAAACCTACTATCTCAAGCCAATGAATTGTCCTGCAGCAATGATGGTATACAAAATGAGCCCAAAGAGCTACAGAGATCTTCCATACAAGCTAGGAGAGCTTGGAACAGTATATAGGTATGAGAAATCGGGAGAGCTACATGGACTTCAGAGAGTTAGAGGGTTTACTCAAAATGACGCCCATATTTTCTGTACGGAAGAGCAGTTAAAAACCGTTATAAACGAAACCATAGATCTTCTAATCTCTTTCTACAAGGATGTTGGATTCGATAACTATAGATTTAGACTCTCTCTCTCAGACAAAGAAGCAAATTCTAAGAAATATTCAGGTGATCCTGAGAAGTGGAAGATAGCAGAAGAAACTCTCAGATCTGTGCTTCAAGAAAGAGAAATATCTTTCGAAGAGATGCCGGGAGATGCAGCCTTCTACGGCCCTAAGATTGACATACAAGCAGTCAATGTATTTGGGAAAGAAGATACCATATCAACGATACAACTAGATTTCAATGAGCCAGAGAGATTCGATATCACATACATAGACCAAGAGGGAAACGAGAAGAGGCCATACATGATCCACAGAGCTTTAATCGGTTCCTTTGAAAGGTTCTTTGCATTCCTCATCGAACACCACGGTGGAGACTTCCCGCTATGGTTCACACCTGAACAAGTATATATAATTCCGATTTCTGACAAGCACGCAGAGTATGCTGAAAGTGTATATCAGGAGATGAAGAAAGCAAAGTTAAGAGTCAAGATAGATAAAAGAAGTAAAAGCATGCAATCTAGGATTAGAGATGCAGAGAAGATGAAGATTCCATACATTGTAATTGTTGGAGATAAAGAGATAGAAACGGAAACAATCTCTGTAAGGGCAAGGAGGAATAAAGAAGAGGGACTAATGAAAATTCAAGAGCTAATTGATAACCTAAAGGAAGAAATTAGAACAAAAGAGTCCTTTGGTAATATATAAATTAAAACATTTATTTAATAGATGTATCAAAAGCAGAGCAATGGACCGAGAGCGAATAATGAGATACGAGTAGGGGAAGTACAACTAGTTAACGAGAGTGGAGAAAACTTAGGGGCTATGGATACTAGGAAAGCATTAATCTTAGCACAAGAAGCTGGACTGGATCTAGTCGAAGTAGGACCGAATGTCGTCCCTCCTGTTTGTAAAATAATGGACCTTTCTAAGTACCTATACAACCAGAATAAAAAGACGCGAATGAATAAGAAGGGTAAAAGCAAAGAAGTTAAAGAATTTAGGTTCTCTCCTGTAATAGAGGATGGAGATATAAGCCATAGAGTTAAGAGAGCTTTTGAATATCTAGAGAAAGGTCATCCTGTTAAGTTAGTTATGCAGAAAAAAGGTAGACAACCAATGGATTTAGCTAAGGAAGTTTTTAATCAAATATTGACTAATTTTGCCGATTATAGTAGTATCGAATCCGAACCTAAGTATGAAGGTAATAGAATTTCTTTGACATTTAAACCTAATGGCAAGACAGAAAACAAATAAAACCGCAAGGAAAAGAATTAAGGTGTCTAACCCAAGAGGGAACAAGACTCCTAAATTGAGGTACAAGCAAAGTCATCAGGGACATTTGAAGACAAAGAAATCTTCAAGAGAGAAAAGAAGACAAAAAGATAATGCATTGGTAAGTAATACAAGTAAGAAAAGTCTAATTAGAAAAATAGTTAATATCTAGAACATAGACCTATGAGAGTAAAAGGTGGAATAACAAGATCAAGAAGACACAAGAAGGTACTCAAGAGTACAAAAGGATACATGCTAACAAAGAGTAAGTTATACAGAACTGCTCATCAAGCATATCTTCATGCCGGGCAATATGCATATAATCATAGACAAAGAAGACAAAGTCAGATAAGAAGAGTTTGGATATCCAAAATAAATGCTGCTTGCAAAAATAATAACACCCAGTATAAGACATTAATTGGTGGAATGAAAAGTAAGAATATTGAATTAAATAGAATGATCTTAGCTGACCTTGCAGTCAATAACCCTGAGGTTTTTTCTTTTGTAGTTAAATCTATATAGAGTTCTTTATTGTTTTTGTAAAGGACTCTTCATGGGTCCTTTTTTGTTAATATAAATATGTAGTATACTTGATATAAAATATGGAATACCAACACGAAAATATTCAGCAGATCTCAAATTCTTTTGAGTATGATAAAGCTAACATGGATATAGACTCCTTGAAGAGCAAGTATATATCTCCGAATGGTTTGATTAGAGAAGCTGTAGAGAAGATCAAGACTTTGCCAACAGAAGAGAAAGCAATATATGGTAAAGAGTTAAATTCCATCAAGAACATAATAGAAATATATATTCTTGAGAATAAAGGTAGAGTTTCTTCCGAAAATGAGAAGAGAATTGACCCTTCTGCTCCCTTCGACATTAACTCTAATACAGATGGTTTAGAATATTTTCTGAAACAAAGGGGTTCCCAACACCCTTTGACAAAAGAGGTAGAAAAACTGGTTGATATATTCCAAAGTATGGGATTCAATGTCTTGGAGAGTAGACAAATTGATGATGACTATCACATGTTCCAGTCTTTAAACTTCCCCAAGGGCCATCCAGCAAGAGATATGTATGATACATTCCGAACAGAAGATAACTTTGTGCTACCTGCACATACTTCAACTATGCAGAACAGAGCCCTAAGGAGATTTGGACCGCCACCAATAGCTGTAGTGCTTCCTGGGAGGTGTTTCAGAAATGAGGCAACAGATGCTGGACATGAACATACCTTTCATCAAATTGAAGGAATATATGTAGACAAAGGGACTTCACTTTCCAACATGATAGCAACGATAAAAACGTATTTAGAAAGATACCTGGAGACAGATCTAGAAGTTCGTATACAACCAGCATATTTCCCATTCACAGAACCAGACTGTGAATTTGTCATGAGTTGTCCTTTTTGCAAAAAAGCAGGATGCTCAACATGTGGACATTCTGGATGGATAGAAATAATGGGATGTGGGATGATTCACCCAAACGTTCTCAAAGAAGCAGATATAGATCCTCTTGTATACAAGGGCTTTGCCTGGGGATTTGGGGTAGATAGATTAACAATGATAAAGCTAGGCATAAATGATATACGATACTTGAGAGATGGTAACCTTAACTTCTTACGACAATTCTAATGAGAATAACTACAGGGCTATTAAAAAAATTCGGGGATATTAACATACCTAGCGAAGAAATAATCAAAATAATAAAGGAAAAAATAGGGGAGGTAGAATATTTTCACAAGATAGGAGAAGACTATGAGAACATTGTGATTGCAGAGATTGTTGGGAAAGAAAATCATCCAGACGCTGATAAGTTAGGAGTATATCAAATTAACTATGGTGAAGATGAAAATATCCAAGTAGTAGCAGGAGATAAGAATTTGGAGATAGGAGATAAAGTAGCATATCTAAAGATAGGTTCGAAAGTCCCCTATACAATATACTCTGAAGAAGAGCCTTTTGAAATTAAGGCCGTAAAGCTAAGAGGGATCCTTTCTAATGGTATGTTAGGATCTGAGAAAGAACTAAACATAGGATCAAATCATGAGAGGGTAATGGTTCTTCCTAAAGATGCACCTGTGGGAGAATCATTTGCGGAATACTATGATCTGAATGATAGTATCATAGAGATAGAAAACAAAGCCTTAACAAATAGGGGGGACCTTTTTAGTATCATTGGCATCTCAAGAGAAATAAATGCAGTCATAGGGAATAAATATGAAAATAAGGATGAATATCCAGAAATAGTGACTGAAGAAAATACCTGTCTTAAGCTAGAGATTATAAATGATGCAGAATCCCTATGTCCTAGATATACTGCAATTGCTTTGGATAACGTTTCTATTCAGGAATCTCCGATATGGTTAAGGAGCATATTAATAAAATGCGGTATCAAGCCCATAAACAACATTGTAGACATCACAAACTATATTTCTCTCCTAATTGGGCAACCTTTGCACGCCTTCGACTATGACAAGGTTAGTAAGAATTCTGGAGATAGCAATTACGCAAGTATTAATATACGAATGTCCAATACAGAAGAGAGCATACTAGCTCTTGATGACAAAACATATCAGCTAACGGAAGAAAATATTGTGATTGCAGACAACCTCCATCCAATAGCAATCGCTGGTGTCATAGGAGGAAGAGATACTGAAATAGATAATAATACAAAGAGGGTGATTCTAGAATCAGCAAATTTTGATAAAACAAGTATTCGAAAAACTAGTATGAAACTCGGACTCTTCACAGATGCCTCGACAAAGTTTAAGCATAGCTTAGATCCAGAGCAATGTATTCATGCACTTAAACTTGCTATCAAAATGATTAAAGAATTGGGAAATGCGACAGTAGCATCTGACATCATAGACATATATCCCCAGAGATTGGAAAGAAAAACTGTTCCCATAGATGTAGAAGACCTCAATACTACATTGGGGACAGACATTTCCAAGGAAGAAATTCTAAAAATTCTAGAGAACTTAGGGTACATAATCGAAGAGAGAGATAGTATATATATAACCGCACCTAGTTGGAGAAGAGACATCTCCATAAGGGAGGATGTGTATGAAGATGTTGCTAGAATACATGGATTAAATAATATTCCAATAGATCTTCCTAAGAAAAGTATACTACCACCCATAAAGAATAATATCTTTGAAACAAAGAAACTCATTAGAGACATTCTCTCAAATAATGGAGCAAATGAACTCCTCACATATAGCTTCACTAGCAAGGAAGCTTTCGAGAATTCTCTTTCGGATATTAACCTAGCATATCAAGTAAAGAACCCACTGTCTCCGGAACTCTCCCTCATGAGAACTTCTCTAATGATTTCTCTAATCCAGAAAGCAAAAGAAAATATAGATAGAGGTGTCACAGGTATGGCAATATATGAAATGAATATACCTCATTGTAAGGATCTTTTAAATGAAGAAGGACTACCCACAGAGAAATGGATGCTCTCCCTTTTAATATCGTTAAATGAGAAATGCTTGAACTCATTCTCTCCGTACTATACAGCAAAGAGCTATTTAGAGAAGGTTCTAAATGGATTACAAGTTAGAGATTTGCAACTTAATCTAGTTATTGATAGTAGTGAGATTGACCTACCGGTGTCAACCAAGAGTCTCCTCAATATGTTTAATCCATATACATCTGCAATAGTGAGTATACAAGGCGAGGTTATTGGTATAGTGGGGGAGTTTAAAGAAGAAGTTAAAGAGAAAAATCATTTACCAAGGTACTCAGGAGGTTTTGAGATAGATCTTAACAAACTTGTAGAAATAGGAACATTAAATAGCATACAGTACTCAGAACAACCGAAATATCCTAGTATTATCAAAGACCTTTGTTTTGATTGTGAAATAGATACAAAATATATTGAGATATATAATGAGATAGAAAGGATAATTAACAGCAACAATCTTTGGGGCAGAGTAGAGTGTTTGGACATTTTCCAAAAGGAAGGTACCGTTGAGAAGAAGAGATTGACCTATCGAATTACAACAAGTAACTATTCCAAAACTCTCAAAGACAAAGATATAAAAGAAATAATTCAGAAGATAAAGAAAAAGATAGAGAGTAAATACCAAGCTACTCTTGTTTAGTATGATACCGTTACAGTGTTTCCTGTTATTGTAGCCCCTCCACATTTACCAGTGACTGAGATCCTGTACTGGCCACTAGTTACGGTATCTTCCTTAACCCAAGAATATGCCCAACCATCACCACCATTTGAATCAGTGAAGCTCTTGGTATAACCACCTCCAACTTTTGATATTGAGAATGTGACCTCCTCACAAGTACCACCAGAAACACTTGCTAAAATGCCTACTGGAAATGCGACAGTGACTCCATTAGCAGGAGATACAACAGATAGAGATATTGCAGAGGAGGAGTCCACTACAGATATAGAGATACTTTTTGAATCAACCTTTCCATAGTTATCTTTCGCAGAAATAGCTATAGTATGAGAGCCAAGAGTAGTTCCGGCAGGAACAAAATAGTTCACTACAAAGGATCCATCAGCCTTCAAGGCAGCACCAGAGATGTCTGAGCCATCAAACTTCACCTTGAATTCCGATATACTTTCTAAATACCTAACAACTCCTGATATCTCCAGATTCTTTCCTCTCTGAACAGACTGACCACTAGTTGGAGAATATACATCTATAACAGGTTCATTATTGGAGCCCAAGGGTAGGGGACAAGAACCTGTACCTGGTTCTGAGAAAATGTATTTAGAACTTTCTTGGGAAGAAAGATATTTCTCATATGCAGCCTGTTGAAGAGAATTCTCTAAGCTTTTTGTAATTATGATCTTCGTTGAGGTTAAACCATATTTTCTTGCAGCATCAAGATTACTCGGGATGAGACCATTAGCAATACACAGTTCAACACTCTTCCTCTTGTCAACTTGGGGAGGTCTACCAGAAATATACAAAGATGCCTCCTTGGTACAATCAGTACCATCCTCTGGAGAAGCTCCAGAATCCAAACACACCGAAGTAGTCAATATACCTGAAGGACGATTATATGTTCCAGAAGGATAGTTTTCTATAACTCTCTTCATGAAAGAATATGCTAAGGGAAGAGGAACTGTTGAAGACCAACCACCCGGCATTTCTTCATTGTTATTATTCCCAGTCCAAACACCGACTGTCAAATTCTCGTTGTACAAAAATGCTAGCAAGTCCTTAGGACCATCAGTAGTACCAGTCTTACCACATAACTTACTCTTTCCAATATAGTAGTACTGATTCCCATATCTATCATTGAAACCAGCTAAATCACAAATCATCCAGTTTACCAAATATGCCTCCTTCTCATCTATAACTCTCTGTCCTTCCTCCTCTTTAACTTCCTTAATAACCTCTCCCTTATAGTCTTCTACTTTTAAGATAGCCGTAATATCATTCTTCACACCACTATTTGCCAAAGTTGCATATGCATTTGTGAATTCAAGTAACTTCATCTCCCCAGAACCAAGACCCAAACTCAATCCATAAATTGCCTTATTTGCTAAACCAGTTACACCAAGCTTCTCCATGGTTAATAGGAAGTTATCTATACCAGCTAGTTGCAATGTATATACCGCAGGAACATTCCTAGAAAGAACTAGAGCCTTCCTCGCCGTCATCAATCCTCCATACTGCTTATCCCAGTTTGTTGGCTTGTAGTTTCCAAATTGTATTTCAGAGATGTCTGGCGTTAACAACCAAGGCCCATATCCTTGATTAATAGCTGTCAAATAAACAAAGGGCTTAACAGAAGAACCCATCTGCCTATCACTAACAGCAATGTTGACGTTCCCATCAACACGAGGATCCTCAACATTAAAATAATCAACAGAACCTACCATTGCTAATACCTGACCATTCTTAGGGTTAATAACTACCATTGCACCGTTATTCACATTATTCTTCCTAGCAGCTTCGACACCCTTAACAATCTCTTCTTCTGCAATCTCTTGTAACGAAGAATCAAGAGTAGTGGTAACCTTGAGACCACCTCTTTCTACACGATCTATACCAAATTCTGCTTCTAACAACTGTTTGACATAGAATACAAAGTGAGGAGCCTTAATATCAATATCTCTAGTGCTATAAACCAATTCCTCTTCTCTTGCCTCTTCTATCTCCTCCTCCGTAACACCTGTCAATTTCTTGTTTTTCAACATTTGATCCAAGACATAATCCTGCCTCTTCTTTGCAAGATCAGGATTAGTTCCATAGAGTGGAGAATATACACCAGGACTCTGTATCAGGCCTGCTATCAAAGCACTCTCTGCTAGTGTCAAATCCTTAACATCCTTATCAAAATATGCATTCGCTGCAGCCTGGAAACCATAGTTAACACCACCCAAAGGGACTTCATTCATATACATCTGTAATATCTCATCCTTCGTGAAGGATTGTTCTACCTGCATCGTTATCAATACCTCTTTTATCTTCCTAGAATATGTCTGAGCATATGCCTCATCTCCAAGGACATCAAAAAGTATCGTAGTCTTAACCAACTGCTGGGTCAATGTACTAGCACCTCTAACAACACCACCAGCTCGGAGATTCTGTACGAAGGCCTTCATTATGCTTAGATAGTCAACCCCTTTGTGTTGATAGAATTCAATATCCTCTGCTGCTATCAAAGCCCACTTAGTATGCTCAGGGATATCATCTATGGAAACAAATTCCCTATTCTTATCACCATAAACGGTATATAGAAGTTTCCCTTCTCTATCAAGAATCTGTGTACTCTGATCGAAAGATCTTTCAACTAGCTGATCAGGGGAGGGTAGAGAACTCTGCAGACTCTTGAGATAGATCCCAACTCCGATAAGGACAACACATCCTATGAAGAAAATTATTCCCAAACCTACATATAAGATCTTCCTTCTTTTATCAGTTAACGTAAATGCTCCTCCTTTAAAGAAACCTTTCAAACCACTTTTTTGAGTATTAGACTTTTTAGAAACATTTTTTGAATTGTATTTACGAAAATTCTTAAATTTCTCCAAACTATTAGGAGACATCGCCTTATGGAAACTCCCCGTTCTCTTCATACCGGAAGGTTTTTTCCTAGATCTAGAATTCGATATACCAAGACTGTATTTCATAATAAGAATATATATTATTTATTTTTCTAATTCAACCCAGATGATACTCCCTATCTATGATATAATTTGTCATGAATAAAACAACCCTATCTACACAACCATATAAAGGGACTTCTGACACATATCCTAAAGATATGCTAGTACGAAACTATGTCTTTGAGACATGGAGCAGAGTAGCAAAGCTTTTTGGATATGAGGAGTACGATACCCCTATGCTTGAGGACGCAAATATATATAGAGTTAAATCTGGAGATGAGATTGCTAATACTCAATTGTATAATTTCATAGATAAGGGAGGAAGAGAGGTTGCTCTTAGACCCGAAATGACTCCTTCATTAGCAAGAATGATTGCAGCAAAAAGGAATGAGCTTGTTACTCCTATCAGATGGTTCAATATTAGCAAATACTACAGATATGAGAAACCTCAGAGGGGTAGATCTCGAGAATTCTTCCAATTAAATATAGACATCTTTGGAGTAGAGGAAATAACTGCTGATATTGAGATCCTTCAATATACAATAGCAGTGATGAGAGAATTTGGAGTACCAAAAGATAAGTTTGAATTAAGAATTAGTAACAGATATCTTCTTGACTATGTTTTAGACAACCTTCTAGGTTTAGGTGAGGAGGAGAAAGGCATAGTTGCGAAAGCAATAGATAACTATTTGAAGGTTTGCAAAGATGATTTCCCAAATTACTTAAAGGACTTAGGCTTGGAGGATGGCCAAATAGATACAATAATTGATTATTTAAACTGGGATATTGAAAAACTAAGATCATTATCCCTTGAGTCCAAAGGTGCGAAACAACTAGTAGAGATATTTGATTCTTTGGATGAAGATGATAAGGAAAGTATCAAGTTTTGTCCTTACATAGTAAGAGGTTTCCTTTATTACACAGGGATAGTATTTGAAATGTATGACATAGGGAGTAAGGAAAATCCTAGGGCGATACTTGGAGGAGGAAGATATGATAGCTTACTAGAGATATTTGGAACAGAACCTATCTCTGGAGTAGGCTTGGGTTGGGGAGATCAAATAATGATAGATTTTCTTAGAACATATGATCTACTTCCAACTTTCGAATCTGGTCCAAAGGTTTTTGTTACAATGATGGATACTTCTTTATACAAGGAGTCTAGCAAGACAACACAGTTCTTAAGAGAGAACAGTATTGAAACAATCATGCAGTTATCACCTAGCAAACTTTCAAAGCAACTTCAATTTGCAAGTAAAGCAAATATACCGTGGGTAATCATCATTGGAGAGGATGAGCTAAAGGAGAATAAGGTATTACTGAAAAACATGCTTGACTCTTCCCAAGAGAAACTTTCTCTAGAGGAAGTATTAGAGAAGATACAGTAACTTTTCTGTAAAGATGGAAGCGTAATATTATGCTTAATGGAAACACCTATTACTCATCAGTGTATCTTAATAAATAGTAATTACATACTATTAGAGAAGCTTCGAGAAATCCCCAACCTAGATGTTAGGCTCTTCTTTAGAAAGATAAACGGATTGTACGAGATAGTAATCATCCACATAACTCCAGATCTTCATTATAAATACATACTTTTAAATATAGAGGAGTATAAAATACAAAACCCCAATACCGGAATACTCTTAATAGGTGACTCTTCTATCTACGAAGAAAGATATCGGGCATTTAGAGAAATCGCCAACTATATTTTGGAAGAACCATTTTCTGATAATTTATTGATCTATACGATAGGAAATTGCTTCCATAGAAAGACATTACTAAGAGATATAAACTATCATGGCATTCAAATTGAGAACAATAGGGGGATAGTGCACTATAAAGGATCAAAGATTTATATGACTAAGAAAGAGATAAATATATTATGTATCCTCCTTGATTCAGATCGTATAGTAGAGAGAGAAGAAATCCTACAAGTCCTAGATACTAAAAAGGATACTACTTATCTAAGAGTTCTTATATGCAGAATAAGAAAGAAGTTTAGAGATGTGTCAGGGTTGAATATAATAAAGTCAAAGTATGGAAAAGGATACTATATATCTATTTAGATTCTTTTCTTCCATGCAGATATCTTGTTCAGTGCTTCAATGGGGGTAAGGTTATCAATATCAAGATTCTGAATCTCCCTTTCTATCTCTGATTCCTTTGCTGAGAATAGAGGATATTGAAATCCATTGTTTGTTTTCTCTACTTTCTGATCTTTTAGTCTAGATCCTAAATCAGGTATTACATTCTCTTCATCGTTGAACATATATCTCTGTTCGAATCCTTCGAGTATTTCATTTGCCCTAGTTATTACCTTTTCTGGTAGCCCTGCCATCTTCGCTACATATATTCCATAACTTCTATCTGTTCCACCTGAGATTATCTTTCTTAAAAAGGTAACTGTACCTTTCTCAAGATCTTCCTCTACCAATACATTTAGATTCTTAACCTTCTCGGGATATTTTTCAGCTAACTTGAGTAATTCATGATAATGGGTAGCGAATAGTGTTCTTGCCTTTATATCTTTTATCAAATACTCCGAGAGAGCCCAAGCAATACTAACACCATCATATGTACTAGTACCTCTTCCAATCTCGTCAAGGATAACGAGACTAAACTTGGTTGCATTATTCACGATATTTGCAGTCTCGTCCATTTCGACCATGAAGGTACTTCTCCCTCTAGAAAGATCATCTGAGGCTCCAACTCTGGTGAAGATTCTATCTGTTATGGAAATAACTGCTTCCTTAGCAGGTACAAAAGAACCTATTTGTGCTAAGAGAACTATAGTTGCTACCTGTCTAATATATGTAGATTTCCCAGACATGTTCGGACCCGTCAATATGGATATATTGGAGTCCTTCATATTCATTAGGGTATCATTGGAGATAAAGTCTTCCTCTACCAGACTCTCTACAATGGGATGCCTCCCTCCTTTAATCTCAATCAGTCCATCTTTTTCTCCCATGTCATATAGTTTTGGTCTAGTATATTTATTCTCTATAGCCAGATATGCAAATCCACACAAGACATCAATATTGGATATTGTGTTAGAAAGAATTGACATATCCGAGATATATCTCGTAAGGGATTGTCGGAATTCATCGAATAAATGATATTCTAATGAATAGAGCCTATCCTGAGAATTTAAAATTAAATCTTCCTTCTCCTTCAGTTCTTCCGTTATATATCTTTCACAATTTACTAACGTTTGTTTTCGGATATATCGCTCTGGGACTTTGTCCTGATTGCTCTTTGTAATTTCTATATAATATCCAAAAACTTTATTGAATCTAACTTTGAGATTCTGTATACCTGTTTTCTTCTTCTCACTTTCTTCAAACTCCTTAATCCAGGATTTGCCCGTACCAGAGATATCTCTTAGTTTATCAATCTCCGAATTTAGACCAGCTTTAATAATTCCACCCTCTGTTACAGAGAGGGGAGGATCATCATTTATGGTTTTTTGGATTGTTGATACGACCTCAGTTATTGGTTTAGTATCAAGATCCTTCTTAAAGTTTCCACCTAATTTCTCAAGAATGAGAAGTGAGGAGGTAAGGGATATTTCAAGAGCTTTCAGATCCCTTGCAGAGACTCTGTTTAAACCTATTTTCCCAAGGATTCTGTCAATATCACTAATATTTTCAAGTTCCTTCCTTATTTCATATAACTTCCCATCATCCTTAAACATCATCTCTACAAAATCTAAACGAGAATCTATTTCATTTTTCTCAATTAGAGGATTTAGTACCCAAGAGTAGAGTAATCTACGTCCCATTCTAGTTGAAGTTCGATCTATGATACTAAAAAGGGAATCTTCAACCTCTCCTGTATATGATCCTCTTACTAGTTCTAGATTCCTAATGGTCGAACGATCAAGTGTCATTCTCCTCTTAATATTTATTCTCATTGGTTTGGAGATATGTTTAGGATCCATCATCTGGGTATCTTCGATATACTTGAGTATCATTCCAACAGATATGAGATCAGGAGATTCTTTTTCAATATCTAAAGCATTCGGACTTTTTATTCTATAGAAATCTGTTACTATTTTTTCTGCATAATCATTATTCTTGAGTGATTTTTCCAATATCTGGACAGGTAGATCTCTAACAAGAACATTCTTCTCATCTTCTAGAAGAAGAACTTCCATGGGTTCATATGAAGAGATTATGGTTTCTAAGAAATTCTCAGTATATGGGGTATTTAGGAGAAGAAACTTTCCTGTGGATATATCACAGAGTGATATAGATACTATCTTTTTCTCTACGTATATGGCTGCTAGATAGGAGTCCTTTGTAGAATCTGCCTGCTCTCCATCTAATGTTCCTGGAGTTACTATTCTCGTTACTCCCCTCTTTACAATACCTTTTGCTAGTTTAGGATCTTCTAGCTGATCAACTATTACAACACAATAGCCAGCTTCTACTAATTTAGGTAGATACTGTTCTATCGCTTTATGTGGGAATCCTGCCAATGGAGTAGGGTTACTTTTCTTATCTCTCCTCGTTAGTGTAATGTTTAATACCTTGGATGTTGTCTTAGCATCGTCTCCAAAGGTCTCAAAGAAGTCTCCCATTCTAAATAGGACTATTTTTCCTGGGTACTGTTTTTTGAAACCCAGATATTGTTTCATCATAGGGGTATCATTCATTGGGAAAGTATAACATGAAATATTATTGTTATACTACAGGTTACTTGCCTAAAATGATTTTGCTTTCCTCTTCAGAGACAGTCCTTCTAGCTTCCATTATATCTTGAGAGGAAACAGATACACCATATACCCCAGCTTGTACACAGTATCTTAGTAGTGGTTTGCTATTCTCAATAACTACAATTATTTTATCAGCTTTCCCTTTTGCAATATCCAATATATTATCAATGACTTTGAAAACACTATTTCTTGTTAGATCATACTTGGCACTAGAGTCATCCATTTTCAATCCTTGCATCTGTCTTGCTATTCTGGGCATATTGAGGATGAGGCCATCTATTTTTGTAGAGATTATCTCATCTGCAAGAATAACTTCAGCTGGATTATCTATGATGGCATAGATTTTAAACGTGGAAGTTCTTTTCAAACCTTCACCTGATAACTGTTTCTTGAATTCCTTCATATTATCACCATTCATGGGAGAGTGTAGTCCAACAGATACATTCCTTTTCTTATATATATTCCTAACTCTTTTGATTATCTTAGCAACTCTCTTCAAGAGCTGGGGATTGTTGACATAGTGGGAGGCACCATATATATCATCAGGAATAGATTCATTCTCAAAATCCTTTCCTCTTCTCAACTTCCTAAACTCTCCGACCTTACTTGATCCCAGAGAAATCACTACTTCATCTCCACATGCTAGATCTACGTATTCGATTATTTTATCAGTTACCTTCTTTGAGTAGTCAACAAATTCTTTATCCTCCACATATGCTAATAGATGCTTTCCATCATCTATGAGGATTTTATCTATATCTAAGAATACAATGCCATGAGCATTACCAATATTATCAAACATTTCTTTCGGAGTACCATCTATTAGCGAGAAAACTTTCGTAGCAGAAGGAGGGAGTGTATTATCCTTCTTTGGCAATAGGATGTCTTTCTTCTCCGTCTTGTTCTCTTTTGGTTCTTCTTCTGGAGATAATAGATCAACACCAACTACATCTCCCTCGCTGTATGCACTTACCACAGGATGTACTTCTTCTTTTGAAAGATCTTTTTCTGCATAATAGATTGTACCGGAATTCCCATCTATCTTTACCCAATCTCCTGTCTTTAGCACTTCAGAAGCATTCCCCGTA
Organism: uncultured Candidatus Saccharibacteria bacterium; assembly: GCA_964452735.1. Taxonomy (GTDB): domain Bacteria; phylum Patescibacteriota; class Dojkabacteria; order SC72; family SC72; genus UBA2177. Next base: position 10,090 of record CAYVNA010000003.1, on the reverse strand, counting down.
CCAACGACAGCTGGGATTCCTATCTCTCTACACAATATTGCTGTATCGCTTGTTATACCACCAGAATCCATAATGACACCACCTGAGGATATGATCATAGATTCCATTTCTGAAGAGTATTTCTTTATTAGCAGGATGTCTTTCTTAGAAAAGGTTTTCTCTAGAGGAGTGTCAACAACCGTAATTTTTCCTGTTGTAATACCAAAACTAGCCCCTATACCAGAAACAACAAAATCATTTGTTGTAACAGAGTCTTTCTCTTTAACTGACTCTGTCTTCGCTGCAATTATGAGTTTCTCTAACTCCACAGAATCACTATTAGCAGCTCTTCTCATCATCTTCTTTGCATCAGACATTGCTTGGGAAACTATCATGCTTTCACCTCTGTACTTCTCAACAAAACCAATAATGAGATCACGAAGGTTCTTCCTACATATATCGGAGGACATTGTCACAACTCTTTCCCTAGAAACATTGTCATACAACGGCTTATTTTGAAGAATCCAAAACCTTCCTCCAGAGAGAACCCACTCTAAATTCTGAATCTGTCTAGACTTGTTTTCAACTATTAAAGCTATCTTAGCAACTTCCTGCATATCATTATCAAAAAGTTTCTGCCTATGACTCCAACTAGAAGATATCTTTATCTTCTCAACATTACTACCTCTAGAGCCAGCTTTCATTGTTCTCACTTTCATCCACTCTTGAGGTGCAATGTGTTTTTCAACAATACTTAAATCTTTCTTGTTTAGAAGATATGAATCAGGAGTTAACTCACCTAAAGATATTACATCACCTAATCCATATACTGCTTCAATGCTCAGCTTACTATTATCCTGCGTTATGGGGTCAACAGTAAAGACAACCCCAGAGACCTCTGACTGGACCATCTTCTGCACGACCACAGCAAGTTTAACATCCGCCAAATCAATACCCATTCTAGAAGCATATGCAACAACATCATCTGTGAAAAGGGAGGAGTATGTTCTTTTGATAGCTATTTTTAATTCATCAAACTTCCTCACATTTAATTCCGTTGAGAATATCCCGCTGAAAGAAACTTCTGGCCTTTCTGGAAATACAACAGAGGACCTAACCGAGACCCAAGCATCTGTGAAGCCAGATAGTCTAGTATATGCACTAAGGATTTCTTCATCTACTTCTTTCTCAAAATCTGATTTTGAGAAAATATTGGCTATTTCTTCTGCTTCCGGATTCCTTCCCTTGTTCAAAAGCTTCTTTTGAGAAGTATCTAGTGTTGGGAAACAAAAATTGGCAAATACACTACTGGAAATAACAAAGAACTCTGGAACTGGTACGTCCATATCCTTTAAGTTGAAAAGGCTAAGACCCTTTCTCCCAACCTTTAGCTCGTTAAGATCTTTCGAAGAATAATCTTCAAAAAAGAAAACAGAATTCTTTTTCATTCCACTACTATCCATCTTGAACAGGGCAGTCAAAAATTTAGATGTATATACTAAACAATACCTTTAGCCTTAAGTTTTTGCAAGTCTATATAGAATTCATACATTATTTTCATTATGACCATTATTGGGACAGCGACGAAACCACCACCGACTCCAAACATTATGAGGAAGATCATAACACCTAACAAAACAACAACAGGTTTCAAACCTACAGCATCACCCATTACCTTCGGTATTATTACGGAGTTCTCAAGAGGCTGATACAAGACAAAGGCACTAACAATAATTAATGCGCTAACAGGACCCTCTGTAAGGAGAGCTACTAGACCCATTATTATTCCGGCAAGACTAGTTCCCACATTAGGTATAACTCCAAGGAGTCCTGTTATGATTGCTAAAGAAAGTGCAAAGGGGACACCAAGGATATATAGGACAATACCACAGAATGTTGCAGATAAGGTACTAACAAAGGCCTGTCCAAGAACCCAGCTACCAAGTTTTCTCTCTACATCAAAAACTAGTTTTCGAACCCTTTCCCTCTTTTCATCAGAGATAATCCTAAGGAGAAGAACATCTGCAAAAGTATCATGCTCTGAAACAAGATATATTGAGAAAACAATACTTGTGAGAAGGAATGCACCTGTACCAAACATATCGGACAGGAAATTTGCAACATTCTTGAAATTATCTGCTGTTGGGAATGTCTTTATGAAATCTGTAATGTACTCACTAACAATATTGATATCCACTGAATATCCAGCAAAGGTAATGTCTTTAATGTAGAAGAGCAAATCATCTACCCACTTTGGTATCACAGCAACTAAACTTGCTAACTGGTTAACAAAAGGAACAAAGACTAGAACAAGAACTGTCTGAATTAGAATAAAGAAGACAAGATAAGCAATGCCCACAGCCCATGTTTTTGGAATCTTTCTACCTGTTAACCAAGAAACAACAGGCCTCATAGTTGACATAATAACAAATGCTAGGAATATGAACATGACAATTGCGAGAAGCTGTTTAGAGTAGAAGAAAAACCCTAGAAGAAGAAGACAGAAAAGTATCAGTCTTGGAGACAAGTCTATTTCAACCCTCTTCATGTTATTAACAATCTCTTCACCACTAATATTTAGCTTCTTCGTATTACCTAATTTAAAATTCCCATCATTTTTAACAGAATAAACCTTTCCCATGTTGTATTATGATCAAATTATATGTTAATTATATCAATTTAAGAACCTTACGACCATCTTTGATGCAAGGAAGGACGTTACTGGAACAACAAGAACCAGACCGATACTAGCCACCAGCGTCCTTACTATTTCTTCCGTAACAAATCCTGTATTAAGAAGCATTCTCCAATCAGGGTTATTTGCATAAATAAGCATAACTAGTGTGAAGCTAGAACCAGCATATGCGATAAAGAGAGTATTAACCATTGAAGATATATGGTCCTTCCCAATATTCATCGATTTAATATACACTTGTTTCCAATCCAAACCCTTATTCATGCCATACATCTCCATAATTGAAGATGTCTGTCCAATTGTGACATCATCCAGGACTCCAAGTGATCCAATTACAATGCTTAGGAGGAATATGTCTGACAGGTTGAAAACGCCTCCAGTTGCTTCATACAACATGGCAGAAGATTCTTCACCGGAACCACTTATACCCAAGAGAGATATAACTGCAGAGCCCAAAAGGAATATTACTCCAATACCAATAGTCGTCGAGATGAAAGCTATTAATGACTTCATATTAAATCCGTATGTGATGAATGTAGAAGCACAGAGTAGGAAAAATATACTAAACAGAGAGATTAATACAATGTTTGAGCCATTTAGCAGTTGAGGGATTGTGAATAGATATATTACTAGAAAAGAGATTATTAATCCGAGTGTAGATCTTAAACCTTTTGAACCAGTTATGATAAATATTAGAAGGATGAAAACTAGAGACAACACTAGGAGAGCATTTTCATTGGAATAACTTTGGACATTCCATATATCACTAGATCCATCGAAATCTATCCCCTTAGAGACATAAACTTTAGAACCTTTCCTAAAAACATCTCCTGGGTTATTTACCATTGTAGGGGAGGTTGAAACTGTATCTCCATTAACAAGTTGTATTTCATACGATACACATTCTAAATCCTCAATCTCTGATATACCACCACAGTTGTCATACACTACCTCCTTAATTGTTCCCTTGATCATTTCCTCCTCAGCAGAATATACAAAGGAAGAGAAGGGGACGAAGGAGAGAAACACAAGTAAAAGTACTTTGATAATTTTCATAAATATATACTAGCAAAAAAGGGGGATCTTTGGATCCCCCTTCAAAGACTATTTCTTTCCTTTGTATTTAAGTAATACAAAACCAGAGCTAAACATGAGAGATAGTAGTGCTACTAAAGCGAATACTTTCATCAAGCTATTCTCAAACAAAGCTCTCATTGCAACTGTTAATTCACCAGATGCAACAGGAAGAGAATCTGTAACAGCATTTCCATTTACACTGCTATCAGAGGAGAAAGTAATTTTTATTTTCTCTTCAACATCTACTGCATTACCAGCCTTATCTATTAATTCCATTTCAAAAACATTGGGTCCTTCATCTAGAAGGATATTCTCCATAGTGAAGTCTCCATTCTCATCACAACTTACTACATACTTATCTGTACCTCTTCTCAATATAACTTCAGCATTAGGCTCTACTTTTCCAACAAGAGTAAAGGTCTCGGTTCCAACTTCTTCAGAATACTTAACTTCTGCTAACTCAGGTTTCGTCCTATCAACCTCTACAATCCTCATATCTGATTGGGAAGAAATATATCTTTTAGGAAAACCTTTTACACCCGCTACAGATACTGCATACTTCCCTTCCTTCTCAACAGCATGCGTATACTCAAAAGTTGAATCAGACTTTACAGATACTCTTGATACCTCTTCATTATCGATATATATGAAGACTTCATCATATCCATCGGCAGAACCTTTGACAACGATATCACCTTTGGTCAACATCTCCGTTCCAGATACTGATGGAGACTCCAAAGAATCATCTAGTTCAGGAGTTCTACTATATTTAACAAATGAATATATTCCGTATGATATTAAAAGAATTCCTAGGAAAATAAATACTGATCCTACTATTCTAGAAATCTTTTCTTGATCTACAGGACTTTTTACTTCCACTTTTGAAATCATGGAATCTTTCTTAGAAGGTTTCTCTTCAACCTTCTTGCTACTAATAGGCTGGGATTTTTTCTTAGCCATCTTGACCCATATTAAAACTTATATACTCCTACTTTTAGAATAATATAATTGAGGAGATAATGCAACTATATTCAAAAGATAGTAGAATAGGAAGACATATGAGCAAGACTAATAAGATAATAACAACTCTTTTCATAATACTATTAATATTCATCCCTATAGGGATACTCCTTATATATCCCCACTACAACAACATACTTCTTTGGAAGAACTCTTTTCGCATACAGAGCCTCGCGAAAGAGAGCATTACAAAAACCCTAGTCTCCATCTCCCCTAAGCAGGAGAACTACCAAAAGGAGGTACTAGGAACTACTTCCATTGAGGAGTCTCTCAAAGAAAAAAATATCATACTAACAAGAAAGGTTCTAGAAGAAATGGATACCTATCTCCAAATTGAGAAATTAAATATAGAGGGGAGGATACTTCAAGGTGAGGATTCCAAAACTATGGATCAAGGATTTTGGCATTTTCCACTATCTGTATTCCCTGGAGAGAAAGGGAATTCTGTGATAATAGGGCATAGATTTATGAACCTTCCTCCGAATCCAGATACCTTCTTCAATTTAGATAAAGTAAGTATTGGAGACAAGATCCGTATTGTACAATCAGAGGGAGATTTCACATACATAGTAGTTAATACCAAAATTGTTTCTCCTGAGGATATCTCCGTTATACAAGACACCAATGACTATACTCTGACACTAATTACATGTACACCTCTATGGACTTCTGAAAAACGCTTGGTAGTAGTAGCTAAACTAGACAAACTATACAAAAAAGTGTAGACTTTGACCGCAATATATATATTAATATTAACAAGATTTTAAATGACAGATTTCTACAAAAGAGAAGATATATCAAAAGATACTATTGAGTTCACAATAACGGTTCCTAAGGATGAATATCAGAAAGAATATAGTATGCTTTTAAAGAAGGAGCTTGAAAATACAGATATAAAGGGTTTTAGAAAAGGAAAAGCTCCAAAGGATTTCGTAGAACCACAGGTTGGGAATTCCTTGAAGATTAGGGCTTTTGAGAATTTAGTTCCTATGCTACTTACCACAGCTCTCCAAAAGGAGAATCTAGAACCAATCGCACCTCCTGAATACAAAGAATTTCCTAAGTTTGAAGAGGGAAAGGATATTTCATTCTCTATGAACATAACCGTTATGCCAGATTTCCAGATTGGAGATGTTAAGAAGATCAAGATAAAGAAGGAAGAGATAGAGGTTTCGGAGAAGGAGATCAATGATGCATTGGAAGGGCTTAAGAAGAATCAAAAAACAAAGGCAACAGAGATTACTGAGGATTGGGCAAAGGAGATTATAGAGATACTAAAATTAGATGATGTTAAAGATTTGGAGGGTATAAAAGGCCATATAAAGGGTCTAATTAAGCATCAGAAGGAGCATATGCAACAGCATAAGATGGAAGATGATATTCTAGCTCAGGGTATCAAGATATCTAATATTGAGATTCCTGCACCAGCGATTAGGTATGAAGCTGAAGAAAGAGAAAGAGCTTTCATTAATGATATGCAACAGAAGGGTATTAATACTGAGGATTTTTTAAAGGCAAATAACATAACTATCGAGAAGATGAGAGAGCTATGGGAGAAGGATGCTCAACAGGCTTTGGAAACTGATGTTTTCTTAAGAATGTACATAAAGGAGAGAGGTCTAAAGATAACAGATGAAGAGCTAGAGTCAAAAGTGGAGGAGATTAAGAAGGGTGCTCCAGAGGGTGTTGATAAGAAGATTTTTGAAGATGAGCAATGGAGAGAATATATTAGAAGGGTGGAAGAGAAGGAGAAAGCATTTCATTCTTTAATTGATGAGGTTTCTGGTAAATAGTTTATTTGTTAATTATTTGCTATGAATTTAATTCCCACCGTTATAGAGAAAGAACGAGGAGGAGAGAGAGCATATGATATATATTCCAGACTGTTAAAGGATAGAATTATCTTTGTTAGTGGTCATATAGAAACAAATATGGCTAATACAATAATCGCGCAGCTTCTTTTCTTGGAGAAAGAGAATCCTCAGGAGGATATCCAAATGTTTGTTAATTCATATGGGGGACAGGTTACTGCTGGGATGGCAATACTAGATACTATGAACTATATCAAGTGTGATGTTTCAACAATAGCTGTTGGTCTTGCTGCTTCCATGGGTACTGTTCTTCTAGCTAATGGTACGAGAGGGAAGAGGTTTGCTCTTCCTAATAGTAAGATTCATATTCATCAGCCATTGGGTGGAGTAGAGGGGCAGGCTAGTGATATTGCTATTGAGGCTACAGAGATTCTTAGGACTAGGGAAGTATTGTATAAGATTCTTTCAGACAGAACAGGTAAGGCTATTAAGCAGATAGAGAAGGATGCGGATAGGGATAAGTATTTCACAGCGAAGGAAGCAAGGGAATATGGTTTAATAGATAAAGTTATTAGCAAGAGATAGGGTGACTGAAGATTACTCTAGGGATCAAAATCTAGGAGATGCTCAACTGTTGATTACTGGATATATTAATCAATTTCTCCAAGTATATGATATCTCACCGGAAGAGGGGTATCGTACTGATTCATATTCTAATGAAGAGATCTTGGAGATACAGGATATTCCAATGGGTACAGAAAGTGTTTCTTTGTATCTAAGGGAGTTGAATAAGGAGGTATATAATTCTTTCTTTAAGGTTGTACAGGTAAAGAACATAGAAGGAGAACTGTTAGATGAGGTTCTAGATAGTTGTACTACATATAATAAGGATGTCGAAGATTTAAGAGTTGATGCTCATGTTTTGGAAGGGAGATCTTTTGCGATTGTTTTTGTAGTTATTGGTAATAATGATTGTTCAACCATATATATAAAGCATTTGGAGGAGAGTACAGGTGGTTTAGTTAATAGATGGTGGGAAAGAAGAAATAAGAATGTTGATTTGATGTTAGTAGATCTTAATAATTCTCTATCTAAGAAGAGGTAGTTATATTGTAATTATCTATTATTATAATATAATCTTAAGATATAGGGCGATTAGCTCAGCTGGTTAGAGCGTCACATTGACATTGTGGAGGTCACAGGTTCGAGTCCCGTATCGCCCACCATAACCCATCCCCCTGATATAATCTACCATGACGAAAAAAGAGAAACTCCTTTCTATATTTGAAGATATTTATAACACAAATGTCTGTGGTGAAGATAAAGAGAAAATACCAAGAGATATTTCTAAAACAAATATTAATTCAAAAGTAATGGTAATAGCAGAAGCCATGGCTCCTGAGCAAGTAAGACTCTCCGGAGTTAATTACTTTTACAAGGATGGAAGAATAGGGAGTACTGGTAAATCTTTAGAGAAATTCCTAAGCCTTTTTAACCATAGCGTTTATCCTGATAATTCTAACTGCGTATACCATACTGAAATAGTACATAGCTTTCCGGGATATACAACAAAAGGAAATAAGAAATCTATAAGTAGACCAATGAACAAAGAGATAGAAGAATCAATTAACAGTGGAATACTCCAGAAAGAAATAGAAATCATCAAGCCTAAACTAATACTATTAATGGGCAGAACCGCTTACACAACCTTTTACAATTATTTCTTAAATATAAACTCTTACAGAAACCTTACAAAAGAAATAGACTACATATCTAGTACAAAAACTTTTAATAGGTACAACAATATTCCAATCATTCCAATACAACATAGCTCTGGTGCTAATCCTAGATTTAACAATATGCTAAAGAATATGGATCTAATTAAAATAATCTCGGACATATTGGAGAATGAATAATATCTTAATCTATACATTCAGGACATTCCCTTGGACAGAGGAGATAAAAAGTATTTCTAAAAATATAATTATACTAGACAAATTAAAAGTAGATATCCTTAAGATTGAAAAAATTCTAAAAGAAAACAAATATGCCCTTGTGTTAGGTATTGCAAAGGGTAGGGATAGTTCTGTATTTGAAACAAAGGGTGTTAATCAATTTAATAAGGGAAAGATATTAACAGATGGAAAGGAGTCATATCCTTTATGCTTTCCTAAGCAAGGGTTTGAGAATATAAAAGTTAACAAAGGATATACAACATCTTTTTGTAATTGGGGTATGTATATGGTTAGTAAGATAATAGAGGAGAGTAGTCCTGAGAGTAAACATGTTTTTGTTCATATAAAAGAAGAAGACATACCTTTGCTTAAGAAATATTTAACATCAGAGGAATCTTAGTTTTAAGTTCCATGCATTTTAATATAGCCCACCATTACAAATTTCCTGATATAATAAGCATATGGTTACAGACAACTTTGACAGTTTCGCATCTTCGCTAATAGAACAGATACCTTTTGATGTGTCTAAATTGGAATTAGATCACTTCGGTTATCAAACATCCTCTGCACAAGATTATGAGGATCTTAAGGAACAATCTCTTACTCTTGGTCAATTAATATCTGAGAATATTGTGAGTGGTAGAAGAGTTGCAATTTTTAGATTCTCAAACCCATATGAATATGAAAGTTATAGAATACTAGGATTTGAATTAGTTGAACCTAAAGAAAGGCAAATATGTGAATCTGAATTAGACCATTTAGAATTTGTTATACCTGTTTCTTTTGATGAATTTTTAAAGATACATAATAATGCTAAATGGGATCTATATGCCAAAGATAGAGATGAATTTCCAAAGATAACCTTGCAATTAAACAATGGAAAAAGTGTAAAATTCCATACCAAAGATATCTTTGAGGAAATTCCTGATTAGATATTAATGAATAAAGTTAAAAGTTTTTTAAGTTCCAAGCTATTCAACACATCCCACCATTTTCTGATACAATACTTCTCATGATAATAACAAAAGAAAACATAGCAAGTTTAATACTTAATCCTGAGAAGAAGTTCTTACTAATACAAAGGGCCCCTAAAGACGACTCACTTCCAGGGTTCTGGGAATTACCATCTGGTGGAATAGATGAGGGGGAAGATATGGAAACAAGTGTAATTAGAGAAGTAAAAGAAGAATCTGGTATAGATATATCCAATGAAAATCTTAAACTAGTAGATTCAGAAAGTTATAGTTTTACTAAAGAGAATGGTGATATTAAGAATGTTACAGAAACTACATACTTAGTATCTTTGGATAATACTCCAGAGGTAATACTTTCAGATGAACATGTGAATTACCAATGGGTGTCACTATTAGAATTAGAAGATGTATTTGAAGATAAAGAAGACCTCATCTATAAGAGAGTTAATAGAATTTTCAAACAAGAAAATTTATAATCAAGAGTAGGTCGGTTGTGAGTTGGTAGAAGCTCACATTGCAAGTCTCTGCTTATACGCTGTAAAAGGCGAAGATAAGGTGGGGCGTTTAGCAATCTAGCGG
>CAYVNA010000002.1:53202-58805 GCA_964452735.1 uncultured Candidatus Saccharibacteria bacterium | reverse complement strand
AGGACACAGGATTCTCAATCCTGCAATCGGGGTTCGATTCCCCGTAGCGGTACCAAAACAATATGATGAAATTCGATATAATAACAATATTCCCTAATATAGCAGAAGAATACATACATACAGGTATTCTAAATAATGCTCTGAAGAAGAATATTGTAGAAATAAAAGTACATGATTTGCGGAAGTGGACAGAGGATAAACATAAAACGGTTGATGATACTCCATATGGTGGTGGTCCTGGGATGATAATGAAAATAGAACCGATATATAAAGCAATCAAAGAACTGAAAAATGACAACAGTATTGTCGCTATAACCACACCTAAAGGAAAACAGCTAAACCAATCTGATTTAGAGACTATGGCTAAGAAGGAGGATCTTCACATTATTTTACTATGTGGTAGATATGAAGGATTTGATCAAAGGATTCATGACTATTTGGTAGATTATGAATTCTCAGTAGGGCCATATATTCTTTCAGGAGGAGAGTTACCAGCTTTAACTCTAGTAGACGGAATTATTAGGTTGATTCCAGGTGTTTTAGGCAATGAGGCCTCCTTACTAGATGAGACTTTCAACAATGGTGTCTCTGATTTCCCCCAGTATACAAAGCCAGAAGAGTTTAATGGATGGAAAGTTCCGGAGGTATTGCTATCTGGGAATCATAGGGAAATAGAGAAATACAGACAAGAAAAAAGAGAAATGGTATAATCTAGAAGTTTCAAACCAGACGATTTTCACTACATATTTTTAATTTTTATATTTATATCAATGAAGAAGAATATTGTATTAACGCGGGAGAAAATTGAAGAGTTGGAGAAAGAACTAAAGGAATTGGAGGGAAGTAAGAAAAAGGAACTTTCTAAATCTTTAGAGCAAGCGAGGTTGAGTGATGTCAGTGAAGATACTGACGATATAATAGCTGTGATGAATGAGATTCAGAAAGTAGAACAGAGGATTACAGAGATTAAGGATCTTCTTTCTGTAGCTACAGTTTTGGATAAAAAGGACTGTGCTCCTAATAAAGTTGTTGTAGGCTCAAAGGTTGAAGTCCTCAATAATGGGAAGAAGATAAAGTATGATATTGTTTCTGAAGTGGAATCTGATCCTGGGAAAAACAAGATATCAGATAAGTCTCCCTTAGGGAAAGCACTTCTTAGAGCAAAAACTGGGGATAAGCTAAAAATCAAAATTGCAGATAGGGAAGTCCAGTACGAGGTGCTAAGTATTTGTTAACCTATATACTCCCTTAGATCCTCAATCTTAACTCTCTCCTGCTTCATAGAATCTCTCTCTCTGACAGTTACGGTATTATTCTCAAGAGATTCGTAGTCAACGGTTATACAATATGGAGTACCGATCTCGTCCTGGTATCGATACCTCTTTCCAATGTTTCCTCTATCATCCCAAATTACCTTGTAGTCCTGACACAGGCTATCAAATATCTCTCTTGCTTTCCCTTTTAGACCCTCCTTATTTGAGACTAGAGGGAATATTGCTGCTCTATATGCTGCAATATCCTTATTTATCTTCAGCACTACCCTGCTATTACCATTTTCCAACTCCTCTTCCTCATACGCATCTAGAAGCAAATACAGAAAGGTTCTATCTACACCACCTGAAGTTTCAACTATCCAAGGAATATATTTTTCATTACTAATAGGATCTGTATATGAGAGATCTTTACCTGAGAATTTACTATGCTGAGTAAGATCATAGTCTGCTCGCCAATGAATACCTTCCATCTCTGCCCACCCCCATGGTGCAAGATATTCAATATCATAGGCATCCTTTGCATAGAAGACAAGCTTCTCTTTAGGATGTTGGTAAAATCTTAAATTCTCTGGTTTATTGAAAATGCTCTTGTAAAAGCTCATCCTTTCCTTCTTCCAATATTCAAAAGAATCTTTCATAATACTTGGATGAACAAAATACTGAAGATCCCATTGCTCGAACTCTCTCGTCCTGAAAGTAAACTTCCCGGGGGTTATTTCATTCCTAAAAGCTTTCCCTATCTGCGCTATCCCGAAAGGAATCTGTTGTCTAGTACTATCGACAACATTCTTGAAATTCAGATATATTGTTTGACACGCCTCTCCTCTTAAATACGCATCAACCTTATCCCCTTCAACAACTCCGATCTTTGTCTCAAAGAGCATATTATATTTTCTAGGTTCTGTGAATTCGGAACTACCACACTTAGGGCATTTTTTATCTACATCTTCCGGTCGAAACCTGGCATGGCACTTCTTACACTCCACAGCTTCATCCGCAAAACCCTTCACATGACCAGAAGCCTCCCAAACTTTGGGATGGGTGATTATTGTACCATCAATACCAACTACATTCTCTCTCAAATCAACCATGTTCTTCCACCAGTACCTCTTGAGATTATTCTTCATCTCTACACCCACAGGTCCATAATCATAGAAACCACCAACTCCCCCATATATCTCTGAGTTTGGAAAAATTATCCCTCTTCTTTTACATAACGCCGTTATCTTCTCAAGCAACTCTATGTTCAACATAGGCAAATTATATATCATGGAGAGGATTATTGGTAGAATATTAACGAAAATTTATACATTATCGGTTCTAATGATCATTCTTGTTATGATATAATGATTTTTAGTTAATATAAGATATTTAAAGCTATGGCGATGCTTGACACTATTAGGGATGGGAGAATAGAGAAGGTTCGTAAGTTCAAGGAGAAAGGTATAAACCCGTATCCATCAAAGTCACTTAGAGATACAAACGCTAAGGATATTACAGACAACTATGAAGGCTTTGAGGGTAAGAAGGTAACGGTTTCAGGGAGAATCATGCTTTTCAGAGAACTTGGAAAGATATCATTCTTGAAACTGAAGGATATGTCTGGAGAAATTCAGCTTTATCTTAAGAAAGATACTATTGGAGAAGAAAGGTGGGAAGACCTTAAGTTGTATGATACTGGAGATTTTGTTGATGCCACCGGAACTGTTTGCAAGACAAAAACAGGAGAGATATCAGTTGATGTAGAAGAATTGAAGATCCTTGCAAAATCAATAAGGCCGCTACCTGAGAAATGGGTTGGGATACAAGATGAGGATAAAAGATTCCGACAAAGATATCTTGATTTTCTAGTGAACCCAAGTTCTAGAGAAAAGATAGAGAAAAGAGCTAAACTATTGCGATATCTAAGAGAGTTCCTTTGGAAGAAAGGATTCATAGAGATAGAAAACCCTTCCTTGGAGGTTAATCCTGCTGGGGCTCAAGCAGAACCATTCAAAACGCATATAAACGCATATGATATGGATCTATATTTACGAATATGTGCGGGGGAGCTATGGCAGAAGATGTCTACAATTGGAGGTTTTGAGAAAGTTTTCGAGATAGCTCGTGCCTACAGAAATGAAGGAGTAGATGCTGAGCATAATCCAGAATTCACAATGCTAGAATTCTATTGGGCATATGCTACTATTGAGGATAATATTAAGCTGCATGAAGAGCTATTTTCTGGGATGGTCAAAGAAGTCGTTGGAGATTATAAATTCCAATATCATGGAAAGACCCTCGATATGACTCCGCCATATCGAGTTGCAAGATATAATGACTTATTCATTGAACATGCAGGAATAGATTTGGACAAATATGATAATTTAGAAGAATTGAAAAAGATAGCTCTGGAAAAAGGAGTAGAGCTAGAAGATGGTTTGGGCTGGAGTACAACAATAGATCAAATATTTAAGCAGAAAGTTAGACCCAACCTTTTTGATCCTGTTTTTGTTACTGACTATCCATATATATTGACTCCTCTAGCGAAGAGAGTTGAGAATGGAAATGGTAAATATGTTCAAATGTTCCAATTTGTAATCGACTCAATGGAGATGTGTAGGACATATGGAGAATTGAATGACCCGATAGATCAAATGGAGAGGTTCCAAGAACAGCAGGAATCAAAAGTAGAAGGAGAAGATCAAGATAATTGGGCTGCAGATTACGAATTTGTTGAAGCTATGGAATATGGGATGCCTCCGCAGAGTGGTTCTGGGCTAGGTATTGATAGATGGGTAAAGGTATTAACAGATGCACAAAGCCTTAGGGAATGTATAGCATATCCAATTATGAAGCCTGAGAAATAGGTTATATTTTTACAAATAATGGATTCCATAAAAGACATTCTTTCGCAGATAAAGAAAGGAGATATAAAGGAAGAGGATGACGGAGATCAAACCCATCTGTTTAATGTTGAAGACCTAGAAACTAATCCTAGAAAGATATTTGGTGACAAACATAAATACATCTCAAAAGAGTATCAAGCGTATGGTTTAAGACTGGCTAGTAAACTTGGAGATAAGGATAGGGCGACTATGTATATAAAGTGGGCGAAAGAGAAAAATAGGGGAGTTTTAGAACAAGCATTAAGCTTCACCTCAGATTATCCTAATGCAAAAGATAGAAGTAGGATATTTATGTGGAAGGTAAAGGAGTTGGAGAAGGAATTGAAAGAGAAAAAACAAGATCAGGAGATGTCTAAGAAACCTGTTTAATTGTATCTAATACCCTATTTATTACCTCTTCGACAGATTCAGCTTTCATCTTCACTGCAGATGCATAGATATGTCCTCCCCCATTCAAACTCTCTGCTATTACCCCAACATCCTGGTAATCTTTCGTACTTCGGAATATTATGAACCACTCATCTTCTTTGTCTAAGTTTGGCTTAACGATGAATCCCCAATGTATACCCTGTATAGTTCTTAAGTAATTATCTCTTAGAAATGCTTGTGCTTTGTTAACCCCTTGTTTTGAATAGCTATTTTTTTCTATTGTCTCCTTAGAGATATACATATATGCCATATCTCTCTCTATTGTGAGACTCTTCAAATACTCTATGATAACGGGATGAGCATCTAGTGGGAATTTGGAAAATTTATAACTAAAATCCTCAACATCTACTGAGCAGATATCTTTAACTTCTGCAAAAATTCTATATGTGTCTGAAGAAACAGCATCGTATAGAAACCTATTTGTATCTCCTAGTATCCCAAATTGTATTAACATGGCAACATTCTCATCAACAATAACTTTGTCTTTGAAAGCCTCTTTGAAAGTCACATAGACCTGTTCTGTTGCGGAACTCCTTCTTTCGTTAATTACCAAAGCTCTCTCTTCATTAATAATATCTCGGTGGTGATCGATGATGGCTATCTTGAATGAACTATTTTGTATATTGTCCTTATCTTTCTCAGTACATTCATTTAATGAGGAGGTATCTGTTATCAAGATAAGATCCTCACCATCATGATCTATGGTCTCTACGAGGTGAATATCTTTCATTAGGGGTAAGTTCATATTAGGCATCTGTTTTGCCTTCATAGAGATATCTTTCTCGGGATAAATTTCTTTTAATACCCCATATTTTTTGAAAGCCTCTATTGAATACTGAGAACAGGTAGGATAAAACCTACATGTGGGTCCCTTTAAAGGAGATATATATTTCTGATAAAATCTAATTATGTAAATACACAATTTCGATAATAATGCATTTATTTCCTTCAATATATATATTATTTTATTAAGCAATTTTAACCTCCATTAAAAATAGGTATCATATTTTTA
>CAYVNA010000002.1:12547-53192 GCA_964452735.1 uncultured Candidatus Saccharibacteria bacterium | reverse complement strand
TACAAAAAGCGTCCATGTCTGGCCCCTTATGGGTAATTATCAAAATCTTTTTTGAACCCTCTATAATTTCTCTTAAAATTTTTGTCTTCTCTTCCATATCCTTGATAATACCAAGAATGCAGAATATAATACAATAATTTCAATTAATCAATCATTTCAATGATAGATATAAAAAGAATAATCGAAAATAAAGATGAAGTAGAAAAAGGATTGTTGAAAAGATTATCCAGTGATAGTTTCAATCTCAATGAAATATTAGAGATATATGAGAAGAAGAAAGATGTACAGCAAGATTTTGATACGAAGAGAGCGCAACAGAATGAATATAATGATAGGATGGCGAAAGCGGATAAGGGAAGTGATGAATTTAAACAGTTATTAGGGGAACTTAAAGAGAAGGCAAATGAAATAAGAGAGATAGAGGGTGAGCTTAAGAATTTGGAAAGAGAATTAGTTTCTAGACTGGAAGTGTTACCAAATATCCCTGATTCTGATGTCGTAGCTGGTGGTAAAGAGAAGAATGAAGTAGTGAAGGAGTTTGGAAAGAAACCTTCTTTTGATTTCGATATTAAAGATCATGTTCAACTAGGTAAGGATTTGGGATTAATTGATTTGGAAAGGGCGACAAAGATATCTGGGAACAACTTCACGATGTATAGGGGGATTGGTGCTAGGTTAGAGTGGGCTTTGGTTAACTTTTTCATAGATCAGCATATTGAATCTGGTTATGAAATGATAATACCTCCCAATTTGGTTGCTAGAGAATCTGCGTATGTAGCTGGACAGCTTCCTAAGTTTGAGAATGATGTTTATTGGACTACTGATGGCTTGTGTCTTGTACCAACAGCAGAAACAGTTTTGACTAATATATATAAGGATGAGGTTTTAGATGAGAAGGACTTGCCAAAGAAGTTGTTTGCATATACTCCTTGTTATAGAAAAGAGGCTGGGAGCTATAGGGCGAATGAGAAGGGATTGATAAGGATGCATCAGTTTAACAAGGTAGAGATGTACCAGTTTGTGACAGAAGAGGGTTCAGAGGCTGCTTTGGAAGAGTTGGTATCGAAGGCTGAGAATCTAGTTGAGCTATTAGGTCTTCACTATAGAACTGTTAAGTTGGCAGCAGGAGATTGTAGTGCAGGAGCAGCTAAAACATTTGATGTAGAGGTATATATCCCTACAATTGATCAGTATTACGAGGTTAGCTCTGTCTCTAATGTCCGAGATTATCAATCTAGAAGAGGGAATATGAGGTATAAACCAGCTGATGGTAGCAAACCTAAATATATGCATACTCTAAATGGGTCCGGTTTGGCTACAAGTAGGCTAATGGTTACTCTTCTCGAAACATATCAGCAATCAGATGGATCAATAGTAGTTCCTGAAGTGTTGAGAAAATATCTCGGAGGTATAGATAAAATATCTAAAGCTTAAAATGCGATACTTTCTGGGTATCTTTCCTGACAGAGAGAGTATTAAGAAGATTCAAGTTGTGAAGGAGGGGGTTCAACCGGTATTTGATGATTTCGGTATACCAGTGAGATGGAGTAAGGGTGATAAATATCATCTCTCCGTTGCATTCATAGGTAATGATTTACCATTCTACAAAACCTTTTTCCTAAAGAAACGATTAGAAACATTTTCATTTGAGAGATTCTCCATACGTTTCAGCTCTGTGAAGTTAGGGATAAGTAGAAAATATAAAGAACTTTTGTATTTAGATATCTTGGAGGGAGGAGAAGAGATGCGTAAACTGTTCTTGTCTTTAACAAAATTGCTAAGCATAAAGGAAGAGGGGAATTTCATACCTCATCTTACATTAGGTAGGGTAAGTAAAGATTTAACAGACCAAGAGTTTCTTAATATCTCTAGAGATTTGAATATAGTATCAAAGAAGATAGGTGTAAGAGATATAAGATTTGATGTAATCGATATATCTTTAGTAAAAAGTAATGATGGAGAGTATCAGTTATTAATGAAACTGAGGGAAACTCCTAGTAACTTCTCATAATCCTGGACTATCTCTATATCCTTATTCCTTTTAAACCATGTTCTTTGTCTCTTCGCATACTGTTTCGTATGAGTAATAATTTCATCTACTACGGTACCTATATCTTTATTTTTTTCAAAATAGCCATCAAACTCTTTATATCCGATGGTATTTAGTGCTAGGAAAGTAGTCCCGTGCTTTTCTCTCAAGAGTTTATTTTCTTCTATTAGTCCTTCTTCTATCATCTTCTTAACACGTGTTTCTATTCTTTCATTAAGAGTTTCTTTTTGAATATCTATATAGAAATATTTGTTAAGGAGTCTCTCGCCTTTTGATTTTTCATACTGTCCCTTTTCTGCTAGTCGTACTAACCTTCTTGGATTTTCTCGATCACTCTCGTTTAGTAATTCTAGATCTTCTCTTGGGATTATTTCTTGTAGTTGTTCTACAGTCATGTCTCTATATCTTCTCGAACTATCATTCTCGTCTAACGAGTAGTTGTATATTATAGAGTCTATATACAGCCCTGTCCCTCCGACAATTATAGGGACAATATCTTTGGGGATTTTATTCAAAACCTCTTGTACATCTTTTTGATATCTATATATGTTGTATTCCTCTTGAATAGGGATGTGTCCATACAAGAAATGCTGTATATCTGACATTTCATCAGGTTTCGGTTTTGCCGTCCCAATGCTTATCTCCTTGTATACTTGTCTGGAGTCTCCGTTTATTATTACTCCACCAATATCCTTAGCAAGCCTAACTGCTAGGTTAGATTTCCCCGAGGCTGTGGGTCCAGCAATTACCATTATCTTTCCCGAATAATTAATCATTTTGCCTGAAGAGTCTGTATAGGAAGATATAGTTTATCCAGATTGTACAAAGGGAGATACAGAGTATTAACAATATCAGGGTTAATAGATTTCCTGAGAGAAAAACAGAGAGAGAAGAGAATAGTAGGAGTGTGAAAATTGTGATATTTATATTGTCCCTTATATATTCCTTAATCATTTCCACATGACTGAAGTCTTTCTTGTGTCTGTTTGATATGAGATAGCCCACACATGTACCACAACTTACTGAATTAATGAATATTATTACGAGCGGAACAATTAGAAAGATATTTGTTATGATAATTTTCAATACGGTAACTAGGAATAGTATCCCAAGGACTGTGATGATTGCACTTGTAATTAAGGAGAGGAATATGAATATTACCAATCTTTTCTCTTTTGTTAATAGATATATACCTGAGAGTAGAAATGCTAGGATTATCAAGTACATAGATAATGTACATACTTTTTCGTAATTACTCCAGTTTGTCCAAAGATTCATAAAGATATTCATTAGGCAATCCTCCTTACATTATCTATATACCAGCCGGAAATATGGTAAGAGATTTCTCCTAACAAAACTAAAAGAATTAAGTGTCTAGAGAAGATTCCCATATACACAGATCCGAGAAGTATTATTAAGGCAAGTATTACTAATAGGGAAGTTTCTATGATTAACGAAGAGTCTCTGTTTGATACTATAGTTCTTACAAATATCATCCCTAATATTGCACTAATTGGTAGTAGGAATGTGTCTACTGGTATTTGAGATAGCTTGAGTATTGTTAGATAAGCACTGATGACTAGGACCGTAGAGAGGAATGATCTTAAAATAGTATTAAGATCACTCTGTTTAATAATAATTATGTAGGCATATGTTAATACAAAGGATATTAGTATGCCTATACTTATCTTGAGATGATCTATTTGTATAATATCTGTTTCGAAATAATCCTCAGAGGCTAAGGTGTATGATGTAGGTACTATCCCCGAGTTATACAAGAGGTCAATCACTTTTATTTGCTCTTTGTCATTAGAACTAATTGGTATTGCAAATATACTTTGATCATCAAAAGGAACTAGATAGGGTGTAACAAAACCATCTATACTAACTCCGATGTATTCTCCTTTATTCTCCTTAAGAAAATCATCGAAGTCACTTTTCTTATTCAACCATATTTTATATATGGCAAAGTTAGAATAGTTATTATCTGATGTCCTTAACTCGTTTATATATACATTTCTAAAGTCTTCTCTGCTCCATTGAGTTTCGTTATAGTTGGAAGCAAATAGATATGCATACTGATTATTTTCATCAAAAAAGTCAACATCATCTCTTCTTGTTACTATCTGAATATCGAAAGGGTTTATGATTAGTTCTTTAACACTCTCTTCCTTCTGGGAAGTAGTTATGATGACTCGGAGTTGTCTTTCCTCATCTCCAGAATCTACATTAACAATCTTTGCCTTCTCTACCCCAAAGTTTCTCAACCTCTTGTATAGAATATCTCTTGAGGTCTCTATCTCTTTCTTATCTGTAGTTTGAAGAGTCAAAATATATTCCTTAGACCAGTACTGGGAAGTTTTCGTATTCAGATTAAAGGATGTTCTCTCTGATATATTTTCTGTCAAAGGAAGAGCTATGAGTACAAGGGTAATCATCATAGCAGTAGAGATTATTACGGAAATGTATTCTAACAGAGATTTTATATTTAATTTGATTTTCATATATCCTAGAGCAAGTCAGATAACTGTCCAAACATTATTATCTTATCCTTTTCTAGAATATTCATCAAGAATGGTTCTTTCTTTTTCCTAGCAAAGTCAAAATCTTCTTTCTTAATAGCGCTAAAACGGATTTCTCTTTCAAGTTCTTTTTCGATCTTGCTCATCGCAGAGGAAAGCTCTCTTATCTTCATATCTCCTATGAATAGTAAATCAACATCTGTGTTATTCTCATATTTTTGTTTTATGAAACTCTCTGTCAATACCACAAGCTGTACTCCTTCTACAGTACTTATAGCTTCATGTAATTTTTCTCCAATAGGGGATTCTTTAAAAAACATAGACCTAAGTTCCCATAATATGGGACAACTAGTATCTATCTTATATACTAATTTATTCCCATCTTTCTTGGATTTAAGAATCCCTGCACTTTCAAGATTTAGTAACTCTCTTCTTACAGCATTAATCTCTTCATTCAGAACCCTGACCAGTCCTCTTACATGGAAAGAAGCATTTAGATTAGCCATATACTGGCTAAGGATGCTAACCCTAACTTTTGAAATAAAAAGTTTTTTGAGCATATTCCACAGCGTGCTTAATATTATTGCTCAATTATATCAAATTTGCCGTCAGATTGTGGAATCATTGCTATCCAGATCCTCCCTCTGTTGAATTGTATCGGTTTACCACTATTATCATAATATTTAGTTCTATCGGTCCTAGATGTTTTTTTCCATTTCCCATTAACAATCTTGCCATCCTGAAGAAACACAGCATCACCTTCTCCAATTGTTGTCGTTATTAACCTCCCTTTATCATCCCCCGAAGAAACAGATTTTACCTCTTGGATTACTACAACTTTTGCATTAACCTGAGTGTTTGTTTCTTGGTCCATATCTGCCTGCCCCCCTATCTTCCTAAAATATGAATTCGTTGACCTATCATATGTCCATATTGCGTCATACAGTCCTCCATTACTCAGTCTTGTATGGAATATTGTTTTCACAACAGTCTTCTCCCCCCTATCAGAAATCGGTGCATCTCTTTTGAATTCGAAACTTTGTATACTTGATGGAAAACTATTCCAGTTCATCTTCACACCATACTCCCATGCATTGGAAATCGAGCTATATTCGTTATGTGGTGCTACCCTTCCCCCCTCATTTGATCTCCATGCTCCTAATGTTGAGATATCCTTTGTTCCATATGTATATATATTCCCACAAGCATTGGTTCTTGGATCACTAGTCTCTGCACATCCGTCATGTATGAGGATTGCATCATACTCACTTAACCATTCTAAATAGTACTGACGAAGACTACGTATCGGACCAACCTTCTCCGGAGCCTTACTCCAGAATATCCCCAAGTGTCTAGTTATCCCACTCTCAGCATTTGCTTCTATTACAATATCTGCACTATTTAACCCGGACAATGGACGAGCATCTGCGTGATTATTTATCATCACAGCAACAGGACGTCTTTGAAGTAGAACATCCATCTCCGTCTTCGAGAACAACAACCCATTAATTGCACTCTCCTCTGTCCTTGGTTCATTAGGCTTCGAAAGTAGAGGAAGAGAACTCTCTTTTTGAATAACCATGGATGAAATGTAGTTTTCATTGAAAGTCAGAACCTTCCCCGGAGGCGTTGGATTAACTCTGTATATACCAAAATAGTAGAAAAGAGCGATACCCAAAAGAGTAATACCTGCAACCACAGGGAAGATGAAAGTTTTCCAAGTGATATTTCTCTTGGTTTTCTCGGAATCCTTCTTCTCTTCCTTCACTGGAATCTCACTAATATCTGGAACATTCCTATTATCTTTCGTTTCTTCTTGTTGAGGGATATTCTTTTCTACGCTCTCCTTTGTATCAGAGATATTGATAGTCTTAGGCATGCATTCATAGTATCACAACTTAAAAACATTTTAAACAAGTTCTGAAAGTGGTAATATGGAAATATAATATTTCATAAATAAAAATATGAATAAAAAACTAATATGGTGGATAATAATCCTATTAGTCATCGGGGGTGTAGGTACCTACATTCTTTTCAAACAGTTTTCTAAAGGAGATGAACAGAAGGATACAGAAATAGAAGAACAAGAGGAGGATAGGGAAGAGGATCCTGTAGAAGAAAAGGACGAAGGAGGAACTACTTTTGATTTCTCCAATTTTTCTTCTGAAACGCAGACACTTGGTCAGAAAACAGAGGTAACATACAGTATTGAATCAGTGACAGAATCGTCTAAGGATGGATATCACGAATTCACTTTCCTTTTGAAATCTAGCAAAGAGGAAGAACCTTTTGTAACAGCATCATACATTTCATTAATGGGAGTCGTAAGGTTGGATTTTCAGGGTATTTCCAAGGATAGTACAGGTATCGGATATCAGCAGGAGAAGAGTATAGAGAAAAATGGTGTTGCAAGAATATATCACAATGTCTCATCGCAAGCAGATCAAGAATTGTATGATATTGGGGTTACGAAAAGTACAGTATTCCAGTTGCTTTCTAAGAGTTTGGAAGATGGAAAGTGGAATGTTATCTTGAGAGTGAAATATCCAGGAGAAAGTTCTTCCAAAGTTGACTTAGGTAGCGAGTCATACTCCACTATGGATCAAGAAATAGAGGGTATTTCCTCTAAGGAGAATGCAAGTATAACGTCATATACATATGGAAATCCATCTGGGATGTTGAAGATGGTATGGAGTGTCTCGGGAGAGGGAGATAGTCCAATTCCCGAAGTAAAGGCTTCCTACAATGAGGATAATGAACTTGTTGTTACTTTTACTAGCCTGAGTATTGATAGGGTTGCTAATTTTTCAAAGAGCTTAACCCTCTCTTCCTCCATAACAGCAGATATTACAAGAGATGGGAATAAGAGTACATATGTATTTAAGGGCCTATCTAGCAAACGGGACTACAAACTTAGTGCTTCGGTTAGCCCAAATCAAGTCGTTCTCGAAATAAAGTAAAAAAGAACTAAGTTGATAAGTTGGACTTAGAAGAGAATCATCTTGTACAAGGATTTCTTAGGGAATTTCTATATGCTATATTTGTACTATGAGATGTATGGAGGGCATAGTCTTCGATTTCTACAATGTAATATATCTAGGAAAGGAGGGATCTCTAGATTTGGAAGTTATAAAGATTTTAGAGAATCTATACTCAGACGGTATCCCACTATATCTATTCACAAACACAAGAAAAGAGAAGATCAAAGAGATAGAAGAACGTAGCGGAATATCTTTCATTAGATTTTTCAAAAGTGTGATAAGCAACAAGGAATATCTTAAACCAGATCCGAGGTCATTTGAATATCTCCTCAGAGAAACAAAACTTCTACCACAGAAGATCCTTTTTATTGATGACTCTCAAGATAATGTAACGGTAGCGGAGAGTTTTGGAATAAATGCCTATCTATATACTAACCCTAAGGAACTAAAAGCAGTACTAGAGAAGAACCAGTTTGATTTCCCGTTATCAAAAAATATATAATTACCACACGGGGTGTAGTTCAGATGGCTAGAACGCTTGCATGGGGTGCAAGAGGTCGCACGTTCAAGTCGTGTCGCCCCGAGATTATATATGAATCTTCTACTCCGCAGGGAAAGAGAATATATCTACCCCAGCTGTTAAGTCAGCTCCCCCCTCTAATGCAATCAAGTTAGATTTAATAACCTTTCTTATCGCTTGCCATTCCCTCTCACTTATATCTAATTTGCGAAAATAGAAGCATAAGATTTGTTGTAACTGGGTCTTTTGTGATACTGGATTGATAACATCGTCTGTTATGTTTCCTAAGAAGAATGCTTTTGAAATTATTTCTAAACAAGGTCTAGCACTTGATTCAGGATCTTTTAGGCGATCTCTGATATCCGATTCGTCTATAGGGAATTTTACAAACTTTCCATCCATCTTTTCTTCATAGGTCTCAATTATTACCATGGATTTTAGAGCATCTAGTGGATACTCATACAGATAGTCTCCTAAATGCAGATATATGAGTTGTTCGAATGCGGTTAGCCCATTTAAAGGAGAAGGATATTTATCATCAATCTCATTAGTTAAATAATATGGTGCAATCTCTTTGGCAAATTCTTTTATAGCGGGTTCTGTTTCTCTTGGCTCTTCCATTCCTAGATTTTTCATTGTCTCCGATTTTATCCAAACTTATTTTCAAGGATATTATCATAAACACATAGTTTATTCTACGGGTCTTCCCCTGGCTGTTTTGTTTTCTTCATATTGTGATATACTGAACTCATGAAATTTCGAATAGAAGAGGGACTCTTTTCTGAAAAGATCCTAACAAGAATTTTGGAAAACAAATACACAGTGTTATATCTTCTCCTTTGGATAATCCCAATAGTAATACTGCTTGTAAAGGGAGGTATATAAATAATACATTTCAAAAAAGGGAAATGAAGAAAAAGAAAGAAGTAAGTTTTAAAGAGTATGTCAATATTGCTTGGTGGTCTCTTCGTGTAAGCTGGGGAGTCTCCCCATATGCTTTGGTAGGTTCTTTAATAACGGAAGTGATAAGGAACCTGAGATCAATAGTGAATACATATGTCTTTGCTAAGTTAATAGATAAGCTAGTTATTCTTGCCACTACAGATGGCTCTGATGTACGTGACCTTATACCATTCCTCCTTATCCTTCTAGGGATTAATATCTTTTTTTCTGCAATAGATGAACTTAGAGGTTGCTGTACAAGAATGTTGAGGAGACTCTCTGGACCATATCTTGACAGAATATCGTATGAGCAAGTTAACTATTTGGGATCTCAGACGTTGGAATTACCAGATGTGGCAAATGCTCATCAGAAGATGAAGGATTGGCTAGGCTTTATACTTGAAGTCGGTGCTAACGTATTGAGGATGATATCTGCATCTATCAAGACAATAGTCTCGGGGGTTATTATTTTCAAAACAGTTCCTGTAATTATCCCCATGGTTCTAAGTGTTAGTTTCATATTTTTTCTCCAAAGAAGATATTTCTTCAAGAAAG
Source organism: uncultured Candidatus Saccharibacteria bacterium (assembly GCA_964452735.1). Classification (GTDB taxonomy): domain Bacteria; phylum Patescibacteriota; class Dojkabacteria; order SC72; family SC72; genus UBA2177. Next base: position 43,622 of record CAYVNA010000002.1, on the reverse strand, counting down.
AATTCGAATGGCAGACCAATGATGATCATGTAACTCAGAGAAGAAAGTGTGGTTGGATTGCTGGTAGCTTAGCAGATCCCCGGGATTTGGGGGAGATTTCAATTACAGGTGCGTTTGGATATCTAAATAAACGTTTTGTTGATTTCTTTAAGTACTATAATTCTGGATTAATTAAGATTATGAAAAGTGCCTCTTTAGGAAGTTTCATAATTGGTGTAATAGGGAATGTCGTATTGTTAATAGGCTATTTCCAAGTTTTTGCATTGCTTGTCTTGAGGAAAATCTCTATAGGAGACACTACCTTCTTCATGAGTACGATAGATAATTTCTATGATGGTATTGAATACTTCTTTGACGAGGTTGTTGTATTTAGAGATTTTGTAATGAAGGCTAGGGAAGTATATAGGTTCTTCCATCTAGATCCCTCCTTGAAAGATGGGGATATTGAGATCCCAAGATTTGAAGAGGCTCCTTTGATAGAGATAAAAAATATGTCTTTCCATTATCCTAATGATAAGAGGGATATATTTAAGAATTTTTCTTTGAAGATAATGCCAGGAGAGAAGATTGCGATTGTGGGGGAGAATGGTGCAGGAAAGACGACTTTGGTTAAATTACTTTCTCGAATATATGATCCTCAAGATGGTGATATCTTTGTTAATGGTGTCAATTTGAAGGATATTAAATTGAATGATTGGTATAAGAATATAGGGGTATTATTCCAAGATTATAACTTCTATGGTGAGTTGAATGCTGAGGAAAATATATATATGGGGAAGTCTGTAAAGCCATTGGATAGAGAGAAGATCATAGAAGCAGCAAAGAATGCTGATGCACACGAATTCATAATGAAGTATAAGGATAAGTATAAGACTGTTATGAGCGAGAGATTTAGGGGAGGTATAAGGCCTAGTAATGGGCAGAGGCAGAAGATAGCTATAGCTAGGTTTTTCTACAGAAATGCACCAGTTGCGATATTTGATGAACCAACTTCAGCTATAGATGCGGAATCAGAGTATAGGATATTTAATAGGATATATGAGTTTTTCAACAATAAGAGTGTATTAATTATTTCTCATAGATTCTCGACAGTGAGGAATGCGGATAAGATTGTTGTATTGGATGGGGGAAAGATAATAGAAGAGGGTACTCATTCTGAGTTAATGAGTAAGAAGGGTAAGTATCACAGTGCATTCACAAAGCAGGCAGAAGGGTATACTAAGGATTAGATATACCCTTCCAAAGATATCCTAATTATTTCCTTTATTCGAAGATCCTGTTCCTTGACTCCCACTATTATTTTCTTCTTCCTGATTATTTTGTTGGTTTTGGATTTCAGTACCTTGATTCTTCAAAGCATTATCTATATTTGTTTTAACATTTTCACCTACACCATATTGCTCTTGAGCTTTTGTCGCAGTTTCATATTGTTTCTGAAGACTTTCTTGATATTGGTTCTGAACTTTTTCGAGAGACTGAACAGCCTCTGTATTGCCTTTCTGCTCTTGCGATTCCTTAACTTCTCCTAATTTGGATAGAACCTTCTCTCTTTGTTGATTCATTATTTCCAGACACTCTTCAACATCTTTTTCTTCAACATCTTCAAGACCTAGGACGGTTTCCGTTTCTAAGGTTCTCTCTTCCAATATCTTTTGCTCTAACTCTGTTTTAGCAACTTCGTCTAGGGTTACTAACCTTTGGATGTCTTCGAAGAAAAGATCTACCTTGAATAATGGGTCTAATGGGGTTGCGGCATCAGCTCTTGTTGCTAGTATGTACCCACCTCCACCTAAAATCACTACTACTGCTAGTAGTATACCTAAGACTTTGGTCATATATTTAATATATTAAAATTATATATTTAATATATTACAATAACGAATAAGGAAGTAAAAGTGAATTAATAGGGTAGATTTCTTTCTTAGTGCTAGGATATAATAAATGTAGATAAAATAATACCTTTGATAATGGAAAAAGCAATGTCAGTAGCAGAACCTAATACTAGTAAGCGAAACATGACTCCAATACAAAATCCTTTATCTGTAGAGAGGGTTAGTAGTCAGGACGAGAAGCAGCAGTATTGGGTAAGTAAAAGAGATCTAGAATTAGAAAAAGCTTATTCCCAGATAGCCCCTGATATTCCATTGGTAAATGTTGAACATAGAGATTTATTTATTAAAAAATGTAGAGAATATTTTGAAGAGTTAACTAAAAGTGCAGAAGGCGTTACTAAAATAGATAGGTGGGATGAATATGAAATTATAAGGATGTTTGGTAAAGGACTGAATCCTACATCTTTAAAGACAGCCTTGAACAATATAAATTTTCTTGTAGACCATATCCAACCAGATAGTGATACTGTGCGAGTAGTTGAATATGGACCAGGATCAGGATGGTCAACTCTAATGCTTAGGAATCAGTTAGAGAAAAAGTTCCCAGGGAAGAATATTGAAGTATATAGCGTAGATATCTCTCCTCATTCAATAGTAGCTACTCAAAACTCTTTAGACTATTACCAAATACCATGGCAGACTGAGATAAAAGATGGAAATGTAGAAAAGATATCAAACAAAGAAGGAAAGGTGACTCTTCTGCTAGATGATTTCGTAGAGTTTTCAAAGAAACAACCAGGCAACTATTTTGATGGTTTCTTCTCAAGTCATGGCACAGCATATTTGTCAGAAGCAGAGTATGAAGATCTTTTATTAGTACTTAAACAGAAAGGGAAAAATAATGCTGTCTTTGTTGCAGATTCATTAGATCCACTCTACACCGTCAAACTAGATACTTTGCATCTCATCCTTTGTTCGATAGATCCAAGCCTTGCAGGGAGGATGAGTGAATATATTTATGGAAAAAGTCTAATAAGCAATTCCCAATATTTCCCTGGCCAAGAAGTTAAGAAATTAATAAAAGTTAATAACAAAGAATCGATGCTATTCTATAATTGGAATCATTTCTTACTTTCAAAACTCAAATTCAAATATATCCTACAGATGCTTAAGTCTATAAGGATAACAACGGATGTAATCGAAGAATATAGAGAGGATGTTTATCCATCATATTTAGTAAATAGAATGGTCGAGAAAGAGAACTTAAATAATTGGAATATAATACCTGGAATACCTGAATGTCCTTTATATATTACAAATTGTGCGTTCGTACTTAAGAAGTAATCTATGACAGATTTAATAGGTTTTATAAATTTATTCTCCGGAGTAATACAGGTAGCCATGGGGTTATTTGTTTTTTTCTCTGATTTAAATAACAGAGTAAAAAGGTACTATTTTGTATCTGTTCTCTTCTTAGGTTTATGGTCCTTATCTATCTTCTTCTATTCAAACCCAGTATTCCTTGATTCTACTACATGGCTAAAAATTGTATATACAATGGCTTACTGCATGACTTTAGGGCTAATCCTTTTTGCAAGAGTATATCCCGAAGAGTTGGCTACAAAGTTCAAAGTTTTCTTTTGGATAATAGCTAGTTATATGTTAATTATGACTTTAATACTTTGGGGAACAAATTGGATAGTTGTATCTTCTTATAATGACCCTGCAGAATTTAATAGTATTGCAACAATGGGATCATTGTATTTTTTCTATGGTTTACCAGAATTCATTACTGCAATATATGTAGTTGGGTATTACATAAAACAGGTTACCGTCTTGTCAGGGATAGAAAAGAGACAGGTTCAATTCTATGTCACTGGAGGAGTAATTATGCTTATTCCTGTCTTGTTTTTTGACTTCTTACTTCCTTTGGTATTTGGTATTACAGACTTCTACAAATTTAGTACAATAGGTAATGCTGTTTGGACAATGATAGTTGGATATTCCATACTAACAACAAGATTCTTGGATCTTCGTGTTGTATTTGGATCTATACTATCTACTTCCTTAAAAGCTGTTTTTGTTTTGATTGGTCTATTGGTAATTACCTACATAGTCTTACCTAAGTGGAGTATAAGCTTTTCTGTTGAAGGGATATTCAAATTATCTGTAACTGCATTATTGCTAACGATTATCCTAGATCTCTTGTTTAAGAAAATAGAAGACTTCTTGTCCAATAATTTTATCTATGTAAAATACAACCCTGTTAAAAGTCTAAGATCTTTCATTACGAAGAACTCTGAAACTCTAGATGTTCATACTATTATTAAGAATCTCTTAGATTTGATAAATGCATCTTTTAAACCAAGCTTTGTTTCCGTTATCCTTTTTGATTCGAAGAACAATATCATAGTAAAAGAGGGAAAGAGGGAAGATGGGCTGGATAGTATTGATGAAGTAATTGGAATCCTAGATGTCTGGAAGAAACTCAATAGTAATAGAATTCTAGTTTTTTCAGAGCTCAAGAATTTCAAGAGAGCTGGGAAGTTGATTATAGATAAAAAGCGGGAGGCAATACTTACTTTCATGAAGGAAAATGATGTGGAAATAATATTCTCTCTTAAGGAAAGCGGGAAATTTGAAGGAATGGTGTTGGTTGGGCAGAATCAAAATAGAAGCTCATATACTGTTGGAGATATGGATTTCTTGGATAATGTTATGCAAAATTGCCATATGGCCTTAGTTAGATCTACATTGTATCTTGAACTTCAATCCTTCAATCAAACTCTTCAGCTGAAAGTGGATGAGCAAACTAAGGAGTTGCAGATAAAGGTTGAACAATTGCAAGAAGCTCGTAGAAAAGAAAGAGACATGATAGATATAATGGGACATGAATTAAGAACTCCTGCTACAATAGTAAAACTAAATGCAGGCCTTTTGGAAAAATATATAGATAGTAATCCAACTGATTTTAAAAAATACTTAGATAGGATAAAAGATAGCATAGAAAATGAGATTAAACTAATTAATACATTACTTACGAGTGCTAAACTAGAAGGTAACAGGGTGGAGATATCTAACGAGTCTGTAAATATAAAGGATGAAATAGATATGGTACTACATGGACATGAGTTAGAAGCACAAAACAAGGGAATTATATTGCTTAACCAAGTATTGCTGGATACACCGAATGTATATGCAGATAAGGTTAGAACTATTGAAATAATAGATAATCTTTTGGGTAATGGTATTAAGTATACAAAACAGGGTAGTGTTACAATCCAAACGGAATATGACGATGATAATGTAAAGGTTTCTGTTATTGACACAGGGGATGGCATACCTCAAGAGGAGATTGCAAAATTAGGAAATAAATTCCATAGGGTTGGTAACTATATACAGGATGGAGGAGATATGGAGATAGTAAGGCCTGGTGGTACTGGTTTAGGTTTGTTTGTTGTATTTGGATTAGTAAATCTTATGAATGGTAAAATATGGGTAGAGAGTGAAGTAGGTAAGGGTAGTAAGTTCATATTTACACTGCCCAGATATAAGGGACAAGAGGTCAAGGTAGCTCACTCAGAGAGTAGGAATATGTTCGACCGATTGGGATTATCTCGTAGTAATTGACCTAGTCTTTGGAATTTGTAAAAATCTATTCACGATGGAGAAAATATATACAGGAGAAGAGGAGGATCTTCAAAAGGTAGTGAGTAACTCAGAAAAGAATATTACTCCAGGAGATGGCAGGGTTGTAGATTTCGGAAATACTTTAGAAGCTCATCCCTTGAAAAGAGATGGCTCTGAAGAAAACTACTACGAGGCATATAGCAAGTATCAACTTAGAGGTCAAGAAGGAAGCTTCTTTGTCCTCTCCCCAAATGAAAGAGAAAAGATAGCCCAGGCGACAGATCCTTTGTCATCTGTAATCTCTCAAGCTTTGAAGAACGATTCTGAAGGTAGGGTTAAGGAATGGGGTTCTAATTCTACGATTTCTGCTATACAGGCAAAGGGGTTAGTATTGGAATCTGTGAAATACAGCAAACGGATTGGGGAGGAGGTAGCAAAAGCAGTGGAGGAGAGTCCTTTGGACAATTTTACTATATGTGAACTATGTGTTGGTGCTGGTATCACTTCTTCATTTATTTATCTTGAAGCAAAGAAGAGAAATCCAGAGAAATCTATACAGATACATGCCGTTGATTATTCTGAAAGATCTGTGGGAGCAGCTGTTGCAATGTTTGAAACGCAAGATATACCGTATATGGTTTTGAAAGACGCTAAGGATATTTCTAAAGTGGCGCCTACTTTTGAAGGAGTGGTTCTTGTTGTCGCGGATGCAGTTAAGTATCTAGAAGATACTCCTTTGGTCTATGACTCTATTGTATCCGAGAATGGTATCTTTTACTTCGATACGGAAAAACATAAATATACGCTAGGTTTGATGCTTCAGAAGACTAAACCTGGAGGGCTATTAGCACTTGCTTCGCTTAATCCAAAGCTAATGGTATCTCTAGGCAAGATGTTTCTAGTCTCTCAAGCCTTGAGTGGGGGAGACAGATATCGAGAATATGTTGAGAGGATTAAGAATGGACATAATCCCTATGTTGTTAAGAGTGGGAAAATTGAGAGAGCAATGACACCAGAGTCTGGTGGGCAGATAGAATTCATGAGATACCTATTTACACATTCTCCGAAAGATTTAGTTCGTTATCTTTCTGGGTTAACGATGGCTACAAAGGCAGCAGAAATCCTAATCTCAGAAATACGATCTCCAATATCAGTAAGTGAGGAGATACTAAGTTCCTATGGTTTAGAGAACTTAAGTAGAGATTGGAATATGGAGGGGGCTCCTTGTGATGTCTTAACAACAAAAGTTTGATATACTATGATATTAGTTCTTTTGTTGGCATTTATTCTCCTAGAGTATATAATTTAATGATATAAGATTATAGTTATTCTATAACAGATGGAAAGCTTTGAAGAGTTAGAAACAGAGAGTGTTGGCAACATTCCTGAAAGATCTCCGGTAGAAGTAATTCCCAAGGCAAGACCTGTTGGAATGAATGTTGAAAGTCCTGTTGTCCATGAGATCCAAGAAGAACATCAGCCTCAATCTTCCATGGATGGAGATGTTCTGATAGAGGGTTCTAGCTCAAGGTTAGAAAGGCAAATCTTTCAGGATGGAAGTAGTAGTTATCTTTTTAAAGTAGATCCTCGATTTGTGCAGGATTGTTATAACCATGATCAGAATTGGGACAGAGAGTTTAGGAAGTACATAGGGGAGAACTACCCCTATACTATGTCACCAAAGACATCTGAAATGATTGCTAAGCTAAGTGGAGAGGTAAAGGGGCTCATGTCAAAAGCAGGCTTCCAGGTTTCTCCTTGGACTGTAGGTAATGAAGACGAACCTTATGTTATGGGGGTACTTAGAAGAGTAATGGTTACAGATACAATAGAGCCAATCATTAGCTATGTTACAGAAATGGCAAAGCATCTAAAGGAAGTTTCCGAAAAAGATCCCAGCCATGTACCTACCATAAGATCTTTTTTTTGCGGTGCATGTGTTGCCGATAAGTGTCTTCTAGCAAGATTAAGAGAATTTGGAGTTTCTGCAAACATCATATCTACTGATTTGAAGGCAGATTCTGTGGCTGTTGCAGCTCTTAATCTTTCTGTTTGGAATGAGCTTCTTCCAGAAGCCAACAGATACGAGATCCATATTGTAAAAGGAAAAATCCCAGAAGAGCTCTATTCTAGAAAAGGAACAATTATCTTGCAGGTTGAAGATGCGTTAGAAGCATCTTTTGTGGAGAGTCTTTCTCCCCATAAGTTTGATGCTTTATTGGTGGATAATGGATTGCAATATGTCTCACCAGAATTTACAAATAGTCTTATTACTAATGTGTCTTCAAATATAGGTAGACATGGTCTTTATATCGGGACTCTTGGTCTAGATTCTGGGATAAAAGTTGAGATTCCAACTACTCACCATATTGGGGAAATTGCTAGATCTCTTCTCGTGGATTTGAGGAAGGACTATGGTAGAAAGAGTAAATATAACGTAGATTATGGTTATCCTCATACATATTCGTTTAAGATGAAAGAAGGAGGCAATATATTAATCGATGGAGTAGTATCCGATGGTGCGGCAAGAATGTATACATGGCTAAGAAATCTCCTTATTAATGACAGGAAGAGGTTCCAAGAGGTTATGTCTGCAGTTAAGTCAGCAACAGAATTATCCAAAGCTACTCAGGCTGTTGAGACATCTCCTGTTGCCTACCACGAGGCAATGGTTTCGGCCTTAGCTAGGAAGGGATTAGTAGTAGATGTGAAAGAAAAGCCAATCAACTTAGAAGACTATGGTTGGGAAAAGAGGCCCGATGGAATGTACTCTAATGGAAAAGATGTTGTTGATGGGATGACAGCGTATGAGTATTGTAAGAGGGAAGATCCATTGGTTCTTAGAGTTAGCCGAATATTTGTGGAACCTACACAATAAGTTCTCTCGATGGTATCATAGCATATGCCCATTAATGTTATAGGAATAATAACTCTCGCAGTTGCTTTATTGAATATTGTATTAGGATTTATCGTCCTTATAAAAAATCCTAAAAATAGCAATAATCTTGTCTACTCGACTAGTGTTTGCTCTATAGCATTGTGGATTATCTTTACCTATTTGTATAATAATCCTACGATATTATCTCCAGAGATTTGGTTGAAGATAGTTTATCTTGCATCCTATGGTATGCTTATTTCTCAAACTATTTTTGCTTTTATATTCCCAAGGAGACTGAAAGATGACTTCATATATTATGCTGTACCAATTTTCCTAACAGTGTTACCAAGTATTTATGTTCTACTTATTCAGGACTCTGTTGTCCTTTTCGCTGTTAACTATCCTCAGAGATTCCTATCTATTGCCGAAATGGGTAGTGGTTATTTGATATATACAATCCCAAACACCCTTGGGATTCTTCTTTTAGCAATTTATTTCCTGAAGAAAAGTAGAAAGTTTGTAGGGTATGAAAAGGCGCAAATACAGTTCTATATAACTGGAGCTCTAATGATGATGTTACCGATTATAGTCATTGATTACTTCATACCATTAATATCTGGAGATACTAGTCTTTTCGTATATGGTCCATTGTTTGTAATACCTTTTTCTATATCAGTAGCCTATTCTATCCTTGAAGATCGATTTGTTAACATTAAAGGTACTTTAAAAAAGGCTATGACTTTCTCATCTAGGTTAATACTTATTATTTCTTTGCTAGTTATCTTTCTGACGCTTTACAAGAAAGGTCTTTTTCCTAGAGAGAGCTTCTTGATTAACATTGCTCTATACTCTATAGGAGCAATGATAACTTTCTATATCGAAGAGAAAGTTATGGTGTTTCTTTTGGGAAGGGTGTTCAAGGACAGGGAGAATATGGAGAAGATATTGGACGATTTCTTAGAGGTTGCTAATATGGAGCTTTCTTTAGAAAGAATTTTTATAAATGTTGATAGGACTATTGAGAAAGTTTTCAAGATCGAAAATGTAGGACTACTATTGTACAATCGAAACAATTATACAATTAGCAAATCATTTCTTCAGGATTTCCCGAATCTAGGACTCGATGTTTTTATGAGTATAATGAAATACTGGGAGGAGATTGTTCCTGATAGAATCTTAGTGGTTGATGAAGTAAAGAGAGCAACAATTTTAAATAGAAAAGAACTTCCAGGTCCCCTCTCAAGGGTATTGGGGACATTGGAGAAGTATTCAGTATCTGTAATTCTCCCTTTTAGTAGTAGAACCAATTTAGATGGGATAATTATCCTGGGTTATAGATTTGATAGGTATCCTTTGTCTATCGAGGATATTGAAGTGATGAAAAAGTTGACGCAGAATATCGGAGTATCTGTAGGTAGGGCACTCTTGTATGAGGAAGTCCAGACTTTTAACCAAACCCTTCAACAAAAGGTAAGTGAACAAACGAAGGAGCTTCAGCAAAAGGTTTTAGAATTGCAAGAAGCTCGTAGAAAAGAAAGAGATATGATAGATATAATGGGACATGAATTAAGAACTCCTGCTACAATAGTAAAACTAAATGTAGAACTCTTAGAGAAATATATAGATAGTAATCCTGAGGAATTTAGGAAGTATGTAGATAGAATAAAAGGTGCCATAGAGAATGAAATAAAATTAATCAATACACTTCTTAGTAGTGCTAAGTTAGAAGGTAATAAGATAGAGATAAAAGAAGAGAAAGTTGATATTGTGGGTGAAATAGAAATGGCTATACATGGGCATGAGAGTGATTCGGAGGATAAGGAATTGGTTTTAATCAATAAGGTGAAAGATGGTACACCTGAGGTATATTCAGACAAAGCTAGGACTGTTGAGATACTAAACAATTTAATAGATAATGCAATTAAATATACAGATAATGGTAGTGTCACTATAGAAACAGATTTTGATGATGAATATGTTAAGGTTAGTGTCATAGATACAGGAAAGGGAATCCCAGAGAATGAAATTTCTAAACTAGGTCAGAAGTTCCACAGGATAGATAACTATCTTGAGAGTAGTCAGAGTTTGGACATCGTTAGGCCTGGTGGTACAGGTTTAGGTCTGTACGTTACTTTTCGCTTAGTAGAATTAATGGGCGGAAAGATATGGGTAGAGAGTAAATTAGGAGAGGGTAGTAAGTTCATATTTACGCTTCCTAGATATAGGGGGCAAAAGAGTGAACCAAATGGTAGTAATAATATGTTTGAGAGACTAGGATTATCTCGTAGTAATTGACCTTGGCTTTGTAATTTGTAAGAATGTATTAACTAAATTAATACATTCAAGTATATGAAAGTCAGTATAGATAAAGATAGATGTGGTATGTGTGCCTCATGTGTTGCAATATGTCCAGAAGTTTTTGAGATGAAAGATGATGGTAGCATTGATGTTAAGGATGAATACAAAGGGGTAGATATCACAGATGAAAATATAGTTTCTAAGATTAGAGATGCCGTTTCTGGTTGCCCTTCTAGTGCAATAATAGTAGAAGAATAGTATGGGAGATCACACAGAGAAAATAATGTGTCTAAAAGGGGAGACTCTTTTTGAAAGAGGTAAGTGGAATGGTTTGAAGACTGAGGATCTTGATTACTACAGAGATCTAATACTTAAGAATATGGAATTTAGGCCAAGGAATGAGCTAGAAGAGGATACATCGTATAAGCAAGTCATAGCCCAGGTTATTTTGAAATATAATGGTAAGTATTTTCTTCACAAGCAAGTAAATAGAACAGAAGAGAGATTGAACTCTCTCTGTCCACTTCCTTTGGGTGGTCATATTGAAATTTTTGATATTGATTCCCAGGGAGAAGGCGACATTATAGATACAGCATTACTTAGAGAGTTAAATGAGGAGGTTGATCTAAATGCTCAAGTATTGGATAAGAGGTTCTTAGGTTTGGTATATATTGAGGATGATAATCCTGTTAACTGGGTTCATGTTGGCTTCTTTTATGTTTTTGAAATAGATAATGGTGATGTCTCTGTCCGAGAAGATGGCTTAGAGAATATAGGTTTTGTTGATATGGAATATCTAAAAGATAATAGAGAGAATCTAACCTACTGGTCTCGTATAGTTATAGATTATCTAGAATAGTATGGGAGATTGTATATTTTGTAAAATAGTTAAGGGGGATATCCCTTGTTATAAAATATGGGAGGATGAAAAATTCCTTGCTTTTTTGGATATCTCTTCCTTTGTAGATGGTCATACATTAGTTATACCTAAGGAACATTATAGATTTTTTTGGAATATACCGAATGTTGATGAATACTATTCTTTTGTCTCTGATATATGTAAACACTACACAGAGAATCTCGGATATGAATATGTGGATACTATGACATTTGGTAGGATGGTACCTCATTCACATGTACACATAATCCCTCATAATGGAGAGCAAGGAGATTGGAAGAACGCAATAAAGAACATCGGGGATCTTCAGGCAGATGAAAGGAGAAGGCTAACAAGAGAAAGGGGGGAGGAGATCCAACGTAGGTTTTCTCTATTCACTAAAGAAAGATAGGATATCTTCCATCAATTCTGTATCTACATCCCAATGAGTTTTTCCTTCTAGTGTTATGAGAGGTATCTCTCTTCCTAGATCTTTTAATTTGTTGGTAAAGGATATGGAAAGAGAATAAGGGACATTTACATCACTTGTCCCGTGCCATATTTGTATATCCATTTTATCTATCTTTTCTTTTCTCTCACTTGTCCACTCATTTGATCTAGTTGTTGGAGCAAGAAGAGCTATTTTGGAAACTAACTCTGGGTACTTAGTTGCAAAATTCATTGTTGGAAGCCCTCCCATACTGAAACCAATCATATATATCTTCTCTTGAGTATCATACTTCTCCATTGTCCAATTGATCATATTGTATGTATCGAGAAGTGATGATGCATTTCCCCAATTCTCACCATGTTGGTTGGAAGCAGCAAATATATAGTTATGTTGGGTATATAACTCTCCATATTTCTGGAGGTCTAGCATGAACTCTTCTTCTATATCTGTTGTAACCCTTGTGTTTGAACCATGGCTATATACCACTATTGTCGGAGGATTTTTTTTGTCTATCCTAGTAGGTACTGCAATATATGCGATTTCGCCCTCTATGGTATCATATAGCTCTTCGTAGTGAGGTCCAGTATATTCTTCTATTTCCTCTTCCTCCTGTATGTTTTCTTCATCTGTATTTTCTTGCTTCTGGTTATTGAAGATCCCAAGCTTGGGAAGTAGTATCGTATATGCGAAATATATTGGTACTGCGAGGATAACTAAGAATAATAGTATAATGAATATGTCCTTTATAGTAACTTTCTCATCGTTCATATTGCCCATATTTTATTATAATGGGTTTTACTAATACTGTCTATTGAATGTATAATATACCTCATACCAAATTAATCTTTGTAATAATTAAATATGTCTAAAGAAAATAAACAGGAAATTGTTCTTAATCTTGAGAATTGGGGAGTGCCAATAGCTATAGTGATATCTGCAATAATATTGGCTTTAGTGATATTCCTAGCTTCTAGGAATACAAATAACAAATCTTCAGATAGCGGTAGTACAGATACTAATACATCTGCAGATTCAGATATTGAAGGTATTGGTGATGTGGAGGTCAGTATAGGTAATGATCCATATATTGGTAATCTTGACACAGCTACAGTTGCAGTTATTGAGTTTAGTGACTATCAATGCGGTTATTGTCAGAGGCATAGTCAGCAAACTTTTCCTAGTATAAAGGAGGAGTATGTAGACACTGGTAAGGTAGTGTATGTTTTTAAGGAATTTCCATTAAGTAGTGCAGGTCAGATGGGTCATACTATTGCTAAGGGAGGTGTTTGTGTATATGAACTAGGTGGTAATGATGCATTCGCTAGTTATCATAAGGATGCCTTCTTTGCGGAGAATAATGATGTATTGATATCTCTAGCTAAGGATTTGGGTATTGATGCTACAGAGTTTTCTAACTGTATTGATAGTAGCAGGCATAATGATGAGCTTAGTGAGGATCAGAAAGAGGGTAGTGCAGCTGGAATTACGGGTACTCCTGGTTTTGTTGTTGGCCTTATTGGTGATAATGGAAAGATTATAGAACCAAAGCTAATAGCAGGAGCCTATCCTTTTGATACATTCAAATCAGTTATTGATGCTCTTCTGAAGTAATTACTATTTCGTTTTCTTTGCTTTAAGATAGTAATCTCTTTTCATCCTGACAATAGCTCCTATCGCTACAAGTACGAGTATGGAGCTATAGAAGCCTCTGACTACTGGTATTAGGTTGATTATTGTTGATAATACCCTACCTGCTAATAGTGATTTAAATGGTCTATATTCTTTTACTCCAAATAATTCTAATATCTCTTTACCAAAAGCTACTTCTACCCATATCTTACCAAAGATCATTATAAACAGTAGGGCCCCTGAAACTAACATTCCTAATGGTGCTCCAACAATAGAGATGAAGAGCATGAATATTGGAAGTGGTATTAGTATTGCAATTACCAATCCTATTGCCAAGCTCTTGAGAAAATCGTCCATGGAGTCTGTTATCCTTTTCCTTATCTCTACAGTTTTTACTGGTGTTACCATTATCATTACAAAGCCAACTATGCACATACTCAGGAACCCTATCAAGGATGTTAATGCCTTCAGACTAACCTTCTCTTGAAGTGTCGGTTTTTGAATCTCAATCTTTTTATCAAACTCAATACCTTGATCTTTAGCTATATTCTCTATGGTAGTGTCATAGTATATATTCCCAGAGATCTTCTCCTCACTGCTTGTATATTGGCTACTTAATAGTAGTAGGTCTCCTCTAACTGTTGAATCTACAGTGCTTCTTAAACCAAATGCTCTTAGATCATCTCCTACTGAACCTTTCATATTACTTTCTAAGAAGAATGCTGTTAGGTCTTTCTCTGCCTCCGCGTTATAGTTTATGAATGATGAAGCTATATATGTATTCCCAGTTAATACTCCTCGGAGAGATGTGTTGTTAGAGAATATGAAGGTATTTCCATATATGTTTGCATCTACATCAATTTTACTCCCTATTAGGTATGTATCTCCTGTGATTGTCCCATTTACTTGTATCACATCAGCAACAACTACTGCATCTCCGTTTACTACTCCATCTATCCTCACAGTATCCCCCACAGCATATATATCTTCATTGACTGTTTCTTCCTGTGAGAGGGTAAATGATTTAAAATGGAATTGTGTAGCAAATGCTGTTGTTGGAAGCAGTAGCGGTATTAGGATGGAAAGAGGTAGAACGTATAGGAGCTTCTTAAATATTTTCATATATTGAGCAGTTTATATATTATTCACATATATGGTAACAGATTTAATAAAGGAAGGGAATATTCTTTGATTTCATAAACTCCTATCATTATAATAAAGAATATAAATTCAGATTGTATTAGATGGAAAGTAAGAGGGTTTTGAATATCATACAAAGATATCATCCAGCAAAAGGTGGTGCAGAACTCTTCATCAAGCTTCTTTCCGAATATCAACATAGCAAGCTAGGATTTGAAGTTGATGTCTGGACAACCGATGCATACGATTCAGACACCCTTTGGGATTTGGAGGGAGATATCATTGAGGAAAAACAAGAAATCATCAATGGAGTTAATGTATATAGATATCCTGTGGGTCATGGAATATTGAAGAATAAATATATAAATAAAGTATTCAGAGTAGTTTTTAGCAAAGTCCCAAATTTCTCAATCTCCAATCTTGCAACTTGTCCAACCACTTTTGATATGCTTCGCAAGACCGATGAAGAATCTCTTCCCCATTATGATTATGTTACAGTCTCCTCAACTCCATACTTCTTTCTCTTCTATGTTGGTTATTTAGTATCAAAAAAACTCAATGTACCATACATAATTGCTCCTGCTCTTCATACTGGGAAAGGGATGGAAAACAAATATCTTCCTAAAACATCTGCACCATTCTATGAACATGCTACAAAGATTATAGTGAATACTAAATCGGAGGAGGAAAAGATTAAAAGCTTCTGTTTGGAGAATGGGATTATTTTGGACAATGAGAAATTCCAAGTCCTTGGACAAGGTGTTTTTCTAAATCAGATACAGGGGGGTGATGGAAAGAGGTTTAGGGAAAAGTATGGAATAGAAGATCCAATTGTTTTTCAGGTGGGGTCAAAAAACTTTGAGAAAGGAAACTACAGTCTAGTTGAGGCGATGAAGATACTTTGGGACAATGGTGTTAAGGCCAATCTGGTTTTTGCCGGTTTGAAGAATGAAGATTTCTCTAGATATATAGATTCACAGGAGGAGAAGTACAAGGAGAATATCTTGAATATAGATAATGTGTCGGATGAAGAGAAATGGGATCTCTTTGCTGCGGGAGATGTATTCTCAATGATTTCGAAAACCGACTCCTTTGGAATTGTATATCTGGAGGCTTGGACATATTCCAAACCTGTATTGGGGTGTAGAAATGATGTGATGAGAGAGGTTATTTCTGATAATGAGGATGGCTTTTTAATAGAGTTTGATAATGTAAAAGAAATATCTCGAAAGATACTTTTCCTTTTGGAAAACGATAACCTAAGGAAAGAGATGGGGGCAAATGGTAGAAGAAAGGTTGAAACAAGATATAATTGGGATACGAATCTTTCGGCACTTGATGAAATATATAGAAAATAGTAACATCGTTAAACTCCCCAGAATTAAATTATACATTAACTATAATAATGAAGAGAAAAGTAGGAATAATAGGGTGCGGACATATACTTCCAAGGCATATAGAATCAATAGAGAAGAACTCAAAGTATTTTGAGTTGGTAGCTCTCTGTGATACTGATGAGAAAGTTTTGGAGAAAGCTGTTAAAGAGAATGGGAATGTTCAAGGTTTTACCGATTACAAAAAGATGCTAAAGGATATGAAAGGGAAGATGGATTTTGTTGTTGTAGCAACCCCAAATCATCTTCACTATGAGATGGCTATTAACGCACTTAAGGAGGGATGTGATGTATTGATAGAGAAGCCAATCGCATTTAAAGCATCTAAGGTGAAGAAGATCCAGGAGACAGCAGATAGGTTGGGGAGAGAAGCATACTGTGTTCTGCAGGTTAGATACAATCCAACAGTAAAGATGTTGAATGAGGTTCTTAAGAAGAAACTTTTGGGAGATATCAGGAGTGTGAGCTTTATCCAAAGATGGCAAAGACCAATAGGTTATTTTAAGGACTGGAGAGGATTAATTGATGAAGGGGGTAAGTCTCTCTATGAATATGCAATTCATTATTTAGATATCATTCAAGGAGCGTTTGGTGTTCCAAAGGTTAAGTCTACTTACTCATTCAATCATAAACATATGGATATTCCATTTGAAGATACGTTGTACTCAATAGTTGAGTATCCTGGTGGTGCTAGTGGTGCTATTGAGGTTAATGTAGCTGTAGAGCCATCAAATCTGGAATGTTCTCTGTCAGTTATTGGATCTAAGGGATATCTAGAAATTGGTGGGAATGCACTAGACCAAGTTACTAGAGCATCATTTGAAACTGATTCTCTACAGAAGAAATGGGAGAAACTTCAAAAAGATGCTGGAGAATCTTTGACTCCTAACTCCTATGGCACTCATGTAGGGTCTTGTCCTAACCACCCTACTCTTTATGAAAATATCGCAAAAGGTAAAGGTCTCAAGGTATCTGAAGCTGTTGCGTCTATTAAGTTCATAGAGGATGTATATGCCAAAGAGTAGGATCAAGTTAGGTATTATTGGATCTGGCGATATTTTTAAGAAACATCTAGAGGGGATAGTAAAGAATTCTGATAAATTTGAGATAATTGGAATTGCAAACCACTCTAAAGATTTGAATGTAGAACTTCCAAAGGGATGGAAACCTCAGGTATTCTATGACCACAGAGAAATGTTTGATTCTCTCAAAGAGAGTATCGATTGTGTAGTTGTTCTTACTCAAAGTTCATACCATTATGATATAACCAAGGAAGCCATAGAGCATGGATATGATGTTCTTGTAGAGAAGCCTTTCTCGAATGAGAGTTCCAAGGTAGTAGAGGTAGAAAATTTAGCAAAACAGAAAGGGGTAAATATATATGTAGTTCTCCAATGTCGATATATGAGTATAGTTAAAGCACTTGGAGAGATATTAGAGAAAAAACTTCTAGGGGAGATTAGATGTGTTGATCTTAATCAAGTGTGGAATAGACCCTCTGGCTTTCTCTCTATGAAGAAACCTCTGAAACTTGTCTTAGAATATGGAATACATAATCTTGATATATTGCAGAAATATTTCGGAATCCCTGAAGTTCTATATACGAAAAGCTATAAATACAAACATCTGGATCAAGATTATAATGATACTGTGAGAGCATTAGTTCAATACCCAGATAACATATCTGGGATTTTGAATATAACATTGGCTGCCGAACCAAGAAACATAGCTACGGAGTTCCAGATATTGGGCTCGGAGGGATATTGTAAAATAGATCTCCTTGGTTATGATATAGATTTAAGATTGAAAGATGAGAGTGGTCAATTTGTTATTAATGACATTAAAAAGATGGTTGTGGAAGATAGCCTTTTCTCTGATTTGTACAATGCACTCTATGAAGGTAATGCTCCAACAATCTCGAGCATTTTGCCCGTAACTAAATTTGTAGAGCAGATATATGCAAGGGAGAGCTAATTTCAAGGATGGATTCAATACAATAGAATATGAAGTATTTGAGGAAGATATTAAGATAAATCCTAATTGTACAATAGGTAAAAATTCATCTATTGGAAACAACAGTACAATACATAATGCAATATTAGGAAGTGTAAATATTGGAGAAGGATGTATTATTGGGAATTTCACAATCATAGAAGATGATGTAGCTATTGGCGATGGAAGCAAGATATGGCATTACTGTCATGTTAGAAACAATGTTAAAATAGGAACAAACTGTATATTGGGAAACTATGTATACATAGACTCTGGAGTAACAATAGGTAATGAAACAAAAATACAAAACTATGTTCCCGTGTACCACGGTGTAGAGATGGAAGATGGAGTTTTCCTAGGCCCTAATTCCTTAACAACGAATGATCTGATTCCAAGAGCTAGGACAGAAGAAGGTCAGATTCAAGGAGTATCTGATTGGCAAGTATCCCCAATACATATATGCAAGGATGCTTCCATTGGAGCGGGGGCTGTGATCAGGCCAGGTGTTACAATCGGCGAGAAAGCTTTGATAGGAGCTGGTGCGGTCATTACTAAGGATGTTCCGGCTGGTGCTGTTGTAGTTGGTAATCCTGGTAAAATATTAAGATATGTAGAGGGTTTCGAACCTAAATAAATTTAAAATACAGAAAAATGATTCCCATATCCAAGCCATTGATAGAACAAGAAGAAATAGATGCTGTTGTGGAAGTTCTCAAATCAGGAATGATAGCACAAGGCCCTAAAACTGCTGAATTAGAAGAGATGTTTGCTAAGCTATGTGGCACTAAACATGCTGTAGCATTTTCTAATGGCACAACCGCACTACATTCTGCTGTAATAGCCTTAGGTATAAAGGAAGGAGATGAAGTAATAACAGTACCATTCACATTTGTAGCTACAGCAAATCCTGTGCTAATGGAACGGGGAAAAGTAGTCTTTGTAGATATCTCGGAAGATGATTTTTGTATTGATCCAAACAAGGTAGAAGAGAAGATCAACGAGAATACCAAGTTGGTAATCCCTGTAGATCTTTTTGGTCAAGCATATAAGTATGAGGAGGTGAAGGATATTGCAGATAGGCATGATTTAAAGATACTGGAAGACGCATGTCAAGCTGTAGGAGCAAAATACAAAGGCATCTCAACAGGGAAATTAGGGGATGTAGCTGCTTTCTCTCTATATGCTACAAAGAATATTGCAACTGGAGAAGGGGGTATGTTGACAACAGACGATGATGAGATAGCTAGGAAGGCAAAGATATATAGACATCACGGACAGGATGAGGCAGTAAGGTATGAGTATTTGGAACTAGGACATAACTACAGGACGACAGACATGGCCGCTGCATTGGGGGTAGAGCAAATGAAGAAGCTTGATAGGATAATAGACACAAGAGTTAGGAATGCAAAATTGTTTGATGAGGGATTGTCTGGTATAGAGGGATTAATACTTCCAAAAGTTATGCCAACTAATACCCATGTATATCATCAGTACACAATAAGAGTTACAGAGGAGTATGGTCACAGTAGAGACGACCTTATAAATTTCCTTAAAGAAAATGAAATTGGGTGTGGAATCTACTACCCAAAGCCATTGCATCTTCATGAGCATTTTAGGAAAATGGGATATAAGGAAGGGGATTTTCCTGTCTCAGAGAAACTTTCAAAAGAGGTTCTTTCCTTACCAGTTAACCCATTTGTAACAGAGGAAGATGTTGAGAAAATAGTAGAGAAGATTAAGAGTTTCTCAAAGAAATAAGTTCAGCCTTGTATTTATGAAAAGAAAAGAGAGTAAAACGGTTGCTGTATGTGGTTTAGGATATGTTGGATATCCAGTAGCTATGCTTTTTGCAGATGCAGGATTCAATGTCCTCGGGATTGACATTTTAGAGGATAGAGTCAGAAGATTAAATGAGGGAGAAAATCCGATCAAGGGACAAGAACCAGGCTTGGATAAGTTGGTAGAGGAGGTATTCAAGGTCGGAAATTTCAGGGCATCCTCAGATATGGAAGACTATGGTTTAGCAGATTACATAATCATTGCAGTACAGACGCCAGTAGCGGAAGAAAACAAAAAGCCCACCTATGAAAATCTTAAAGGAGCACTTAAGGATGTTGGAAAGAATATGAAGAAAGGTGTTACTGTAATAATAGAATCTACTATAGCTCCGGGGACTATGGAACATGTTGTTAAGCCAACATTAGAGAAGGAATCCGGAATGACTGTTGGCAAGGATTTCTATTTAGCGAACTGTCCGGAGAGATTAATGCCTGGGCATCTACTTGAGAATATTAGGTACTATAATAGGGTTGTGGGGGGATGGACTCCTAAGTCTGCAAAGAATGCTGTAGATCTATACAAGAATGTTGTTCAGGGTGAGTTACGACCTACAGATTGTATAACAGCAGAGATTGTGAAGGCTGGTGAAAATACATACAGAGATGTTCAAATAGCTTTCGCAAATGAGATGGCACTACTATGTGAAGCATATGGTGCTAATGTGTGGAAGGTTAGGGAGTTGATAAATGATTGTAGGAAGGTTACAGATACAAGACCAGAAGCTCTAAGGCAAATGCATTTCCCAGGTGCTGGTGTCGGAGGACACTGTATCCCCAAAGACTCCTGGTTATTGATACATGAGGTAAGGGATATTGTTAATCCTCAATTAATCCCCATAGCAAGATATATCAATGATTTCATGCCTGTACATATGTATGATTTGTTGAAAGATGGTGTGAAAGAGTCTGGGAAAAAGCTTAAGAATATGAAGGTTCTTGTTTTGGGTTATGCATATGATGCTAATTCTGATGATGATCGTAATACTCCAACAAAGACTCTTCTTTCAAAGATGAATAAAGTGGGGATTAAATATGATGTACATGACTCATATATTAAGGACTACAAGGGAGATATAAAGAAACTACTGAAAGACAAAGATGCTATTGTCTTGATGACAGCCCATGATGAGTATAAGAAGATAAAGTATAGGGATATGGTTTCATTGATGAAGAAGAATCCAATATTGGTAGATGGAAGGAATGTATATGATAAAGAGAAAGCTAGGAAAGAAGGATTGATATATAAGGGTGTGGGGAATATTTAAGTAAATCCAAGATGGTAGAGTTTTCTTTCTGGAAGAAAAGTAAAGATAGAAGATTAAGTATTATTGATACAGTATTTGTATATATTTCTATTGTAACTCTGGTTAACATAATACTTCTAGCTACTAATTCTTTCTATCCATTGGTTTCTCTAGCTTCAGGTTTTCTCATCCTATTAATAACTTTCAATGTATTTAAAATAGGTGTTAAGTTTGAAGATAGAAGATTCAACTGGTTATTCCTCCTAGTTCTTCTAGTGACGTTATCTCTAAGACTTACTCCTAATCTGTACATTACTGGGGGCCAGGATCAAGGGACATATGTTTCGTTATCAAAGCAATATGATATTAACCATGGTTTATATATAGAAGATGAGTTAAGAGAAAGCTTGTCTGAGAAGGCCAAGGATCTCTATGATATATCTGGTGCTGCAACAATGTTAGGGGTAGAAGAAATGGATAAAGATGCATCTATTTTCTATATGCCCTTCTATCCCTCATTACCCTCTTGGATGTCTATTTTTGCCTCTCTCTTCGGTTCTGATAATCGTATATATGCTTTGACAATGTTTGGAGTACTATCTGTAGTTGCCACATATCTTTTCGCATATGAAATATCTGATAAAAACAAGAACATAGCTTTACTGGCATCATTCTTTGTAGGAATTAATCCATTACATGTTTATTTCTCTAGAATCCCTTTAACGGAAGTTGTCTCTCTCTCCTTTCTGTTGTTCTTCCTCTACTCACTCACTAAGTTTTATAAAGATTCCCGAGAGGGAAAAGATGTAAAAATATATCTTCTTATATCTATTCTATCGGCCAACGCCTTGTTCTATACTAGAATGAGCTCCTTGCTTCTACTTCCATTCGTTTTGCTAGTTCCCCTTCTATCATTACTTTTTGAGAATGACAAGAAATTAAGGAAACAATTAACATCTTATTCTCTAGCATGGATAGTATCTTTAGGAATATCTTACCTATATTATTTCTTATTAATACCAAGTCTTTTTAGTTCTATATTTGAAGGGAGAGTACTTACCCTGTTAGGATCTAATAATATAATTATTGTTGGGATAGTAATTGTTTTGTTGATATCCGGTTTATTTCTTAATCCCATTAGAGAGTTCACAAGAACGGTATCATTATTCTTGCATAAGAATATTTTTCCGATCTTTATTGTCGTTTTTTCTGGTTTAATACTGTATGAATTCGTCCCTTATGTTTTGGATATCTTAATCAAAGGAGGATCTCAGATTTTCTCCTTTGAAAGTTTGTCCTATTTAAAACAATTAAGCTTTATTGCTACATTCCTCTATCTCTCTCCTCTAGGATTCATTCTTGTTCCAGTAGCTTTTTATTACATTAAGAAAAAAGAAAATGTGGAATCCTCTCTACTCATATTCCTCGTAATGATCTTCTTGGTATACTGTTGGGGCATATTGAGATTGACACCTTATCATTATTATTTTGTTCGATATCAAGTGAGTGAACTCGTTCCTTTTTGCCTGATTGCTCTATCGGTCTTTTTAGTTGGGATATCTTCTAAGGGTACAATTGCGAAAATCTTAAGTATCTGCGTAATTACCAGTATCTCTATATATTCTGGATATTTTGCAATTATCCAATTGAGAGATTTCGAAGGAGCTGATAGGGATCAATTTGAGGAACTACAATCTATTGTTGATGAGGATGATCTATTGTTGGTAGCTAATAATGACTTTGGGTCTGCTCAACAGATAGTCTTTCCTATAAAGTATTATTATGGAATTAACACTTTTCTTCTCTACACTTCTAGCTATATTGATAATCAAGAGATTATCGATCTAAAAGAAGAATATCAGGATGTATATATATTAATGAAGGATCCTGATTTTGAGCAAAAGAACATTAAACTTGTAAAAGAAATAAAATTTAAGCATAATTATTTGGTGCATTGTAATAGAGATGAAGATGCATATTTCGAAATGGAAGGTCATTCAAAAGACATTCCATTTTGTAGATATATAATAATACCTAATAGATATTATTATGGTGTTTATGTAATGTATTTGTATCTTTGGGAGTAGATCTAATAAGTTGATATAATAAATCTATGTTAAAAAATAAAACAGTAGCTGTTGTGATTCCCGCCTATAACGAAGCGGATCAGATAGAGATGGTTCTGGATAGTATGCCAGATTTTGTTGATAGACTAGTTGTCGTAGATGATAACTCTAGGGATGATACTGTGAAAGTGGTCTCTAGATATATTGAAAAAGATAAAAAGGCAGTTAGGGATTTAAACCATAGAAAAAAGATAGTCCCTAATAGGTACAACAGGGCAGAGATAGTTGCAGAGGAGATGATAAAAAAGGAAAATGAAAGATACAATCCTTCAGTGGTTTTGAACAAAGATGCTAAGAATTCTAGAGTGATATTGATAAAGCATGAGAAAAATGGGTCTGTTGGTGCTTCCATCGCTACGGGATATAAGTGGTGTAGGGATAATAATATAGATTGTACAGCCGTTATGGCTGGAGATGGGCAGATGGATCCAGATGAACTAGAATCAATATGTATGCCAGTTATAGATGGGGAGGTGGACTATGTTAAAGGTAATAGATTAAAACATAGATCTGCTACCTTAGTTATTCCTAAGATTAGATTTTTTGGAAATTCTGTTCTTTCACTCCTAACAAAGATAGCTAGTGGATATTGGCAGGTCTCAGATACCCAAACAGGATATACATCAATATCCTTGGAAGCATTAAGAGGAATAAATATATATGATATCTATCCCTCATATGGTTGCCCTAACGATATACTGGTAAAACTAAATATTGCGAACTTTGCCATTAGAGAAATTCCAATAAAGCCGATATATGATGTAGGTGAAAAATCTAAGATGAAGATTTTCAAAGTTATACCTCGAATTAGTTGGTTATTATTTAAACAGTTTTGGATCAGACTCTACAAGAAATATCTCTTTAGAGATTTTCATCCTTTGTTTTTGTTATATCACTTAGCGATATTGGTACTATTAATAAATATCCCATATGCAAATGCTGTAGTTAGGGATGTTCTATTAGGAGAGAAAGTTGCAACAAACTCATTAATAGCGTTCATGTTTCTTTCCATAACAGGTTTTCAGTCCTTATTCTTTGCTATGTGGATGGACATGATGGATAATGAAAGATTACAAAAATAAATAATCATAAAAAACAATGTGTGGAATATTAGGTTTTGTAAAAAGAAAAAACTCTGTTGTAGATGAAATAGGTGTTTCGGATATATTGAAACACCTTTATTCTTTCTCTGAAGTCCGAGGACATGATTCTGCGGGAATCGCAGTCCTTAGAGACAAAGGGATTGAGGTTAATAAAAGGTCCCTTTCTGCTAAGAAATATCTAAAAACGAAAACATACCAGAATCTAATAAGCAATCCTCAAGACATCAAGGCTGTTATCGCACATGCCAGAATGGAGACAAATGGATCCTTCTCTGAGAGTAAAAATAATCAACCTGTTGTGAAGGACGGTTTGGTAACTGTGCATAATGGAATAATAGTCAATGATAATGAACTGTGGGAAAAGAATCCTGGAATTAAGAGAGAGTATGAAGTTGATACTGAAGTATTCAATTCATTAGTTTCATCAAGAGAGAGAAAGGGGACAACACTTTTTGGTTCCGTGGAGGAAACATTGAGAGATATAAAAGGCTCATATTCTTTTGCTACATTTTTTGAAGATTTCAACTATCTACTTCTAGCAAGTAATACAGGGTCTTTGTATTATATTAACAACAAAGATTTCCTAATATTTGCATCGGAGTATACTTTCCTAGAAAGCCTAATGAAGATCTACGACAAGTATCTTCTAGATATTGAAATAAAGCAGGTTATACCTAATAGCTTAATATTTGTAGATATTGATACCTTAGAGATAAAGACAAAGGATTTTGATTCTGTAAAGAAGAAACGAGAAATTTCCTTGGTAGATGTATATGCTGAAGAAAGAACATCTAGGACTAGGGGAAAGACTCTAACAGAATCCGATATCCAAGAAATAAAGGATATCATAAATGGTGAATACAAAGAGAGGTTAGAAAGGATAAGGGGGCTAAGGAGATGTACAAAATGTATATTACCTGAAACTATGCCGTTTATAGAGTTTGATGAAGAGGGTGTTTGTAATTATTGTCGTGATTATAAAAAAATAGAATTGAAGGGGAAGGATGCCTTAGAGGAGGAGCTATCAAGATATCGTAGGAAGGATGGAAAACCCGATTGTATTATGGCTTTTAGTGGAGGAAGGGATAGTAGCTATGCTTTGCATTATGTTAAAAAGGAAATGGGAATGAATCCAATAGCATATTCGTATGACTGGGGAATGCTCACAGATCTAGGTAGGAGGAACCAGGCAAGAATGACTGGGGAACTTGGTATAGAGCATGTCTTAGTTTCTGCAGATATACAGAGAAAGAGAGAAAATATCAGAATGAATGTAAATGCATGGTTAAAGAGACCATCTTTGGGTACAGTTCCTCTGTTTATGGCAGGTGACAAGCAATATTTCTACTACGCAAGTATGCTAAGCAAGCAGAAGGGTTTAGATTTGGTTATCTTAAGTGAGAATCTTCTTGAGGTTACAAATTTCAAAACAGGTTTCTGTGGAATTAGGCCTCAGGTTATAAAGGGGAAGAAGTTTTATGCTTTATCCCTAGGCTCTATGTTCAAGCTTCTTGCCTTCTATGGCAAAGAATACCTCTTGAATCCCGCATATATTAACAGATCCTTGCTAGATAGCATTGGAGCGTTTGGCTCCTATTATGTAATGCCTCATAACCTACTATCCTTCTACTCATATATTAATTGGGACGAGAAGGAAGTAGAAGATGTACTACTGAATAAATATGATTGGGAAATAGCTAAAGATACAGATACAACATGGAGGATAGGTGATGGAACTGCCTCCTTCTACAACTACATTTACTATATGATTGCTGGATTCTCGGAGATAGATACTTTCAGGAGTAACCAGATTAGAGAGGGTGTTTTGACAAGGGAAGAAGCTCTTGAGAAGGCTGAGAAAGAGAATCATCCAAGGATAGAATCTTTAATTTGGTATACGGATACAATTGGAGTAGATCTTCTTGCTGCATTGAGGAAAATTAATTCTGTTAAGACTTTGTACTAATGAAGAAGAAAATAATTAATATTCTGTTTAATGATTTTACAAATGATAATAGGGTGAAGAAAGAATCACTCTCTCTAATGAAGGATGGATACGATCTGGAACTTGTTGCCACGAGATTTGACAGGAATCTTCCTGAGGAAGATGTTGTGAAAGGTATAAGGGTTCGAAGATTCAAGGTTGGTTCTTTTGAATTTCTTCCTCTTAATTTATTCCTCTTTTGGATTCAAATAGTAATGGAGTATAGAGGAGAGAGAATTTTTCATTGCAATGATCTTTATGCGTTACCTCCAGCATACATTATAAAAAGATTCTTTAATAAAGAAGCAAAAGTTGTATATGATTGTCATGAACATGAAACTGAAGCGGGTATATATATTGGAAAACCTGTGTTGAAGTGGTTTGCAAAAGTTTTCGAGAAATCATTAATTAAGTATGCAGATGCTGTAATTGCCGTAAGTGAATCCATAGCGAATGATTATGAAAAACTATATGGCATTGAGAAACCATCTTTAGTTTTAAACTGTCCTCCATATGAGGAGTATCCAAGGAAGAACCTTTTCAGGGAGAAGTTTGGTATCTCAAAAGAGAAAGTATTATTCCTCTATCAGGGTGAATATCGAGAAGGGCGAGGGGTTGATAAACTAATAAAAATATTTAGTGATTTGGAAAAGAAAAATGAAAATCTAGTACTGATACTTTTAGTATATGGTGACGGTATAGAATCTCTGAAGGAGAAAATAAAGGGAATTAGGAATATCTATTGGCATGACAAAGTATCACCTGATATATATATGGAATATGTAGCTTCTAGTGACTGGGGTATATATTTGATGGAGAATACCTGCAAGAATCACGATTATGCTCTTCCAAATAAACTATTTGATTATGTAATGGCGAATATCCCTTTGGTAGTTTCCAATTTAAAAGAAATGAGTAGATTTGTTGAAAAGTATAAATTAGGATATACAACAGATCCTGATTGTTATGATGCAATAGTAGATCTTCTTCTTGGTATTGATAAATCTACGAAAGAGAAATACCTAAAGAACTTAAAGAATGCAGCTAAGGAGTTTTCTTGGGAACAACAGGAAAAGGTTTTACTTAAGATATATGAATCTTTATAGAAATGAAAATAGTTTCCTTGATAGGTGCTCGCCCACAATTCATAAAAGAGGCAGTATTAAATAAAGAGTTCAAGAAAAGGAGTATTGAAGAGATCATAGTCAATTCTGGGCAGCACTATGACTACAATATGGCTGATGTATTTTTCAAAACATTAGGGATTGATTCTCCCAGTTACAATCTAGAAGTAGGCTCTGGATTGCATGGTGAAATGACTGCTAAGATAATGATTTCCTTTGAAAAATTAGTTATGGATATTAAACCTGACATAATATTGGTTTATGGTGATACGAATACAACATTGGCAGGTGCATTAGTGGGTGCAAAATTAAAGATAAAAGTAGCACATGTAGAAGCAGGTATCAGAATGTTGCCAAAGGATATGCCAGAAGAAATAAATAGAGTTCTGACAGATAGAATATCCACATATCTTCTTTGTCCCACAAAGGGAAGTGTGGAAAATTTGAAGAAGGAAGGCATTGAAGATGGAGTATCTTTTGTTGGAGATGTAACATATGATCTATATCTTCAGACGAAAGATCATTTTGATTATTCTCTTTATGAAGACCTTTCTTTAGAGGAGAATAACTATACTGTTGTTACAATCCATAGAGACTATAATGTTGATAATAAGGAGAATTTGGTGGCAATCTTGAAGTCGTTGAAAGAATTAAGAAAGGGAAATAGAATAGTTTTCCCAATGCATCCAAGAACGAAGAAAAGGATAGAGGAATTTGGACTAGAGGACGAAATAAAAGATATCGATGTTTTAGAACCTGTTGATTACCTCTCCCTTATGGCCTTGATGCAACGTTGTAAAAATATTGTTACAGAT
The DNA here is from genome assembly GCA_964452735.1 of uncultured Candidatus Saccharibacteria bacterium. Taxonomy (GTDB): domain Bacteria; phylum Patescibacteriota; class Dojkabacteria; order SC72; family SC72; genus UBA2177. Next base: position 15,267 of record CAYVNA010000002.1, on the reverse strand, counting down.
AGTGGTGGTTTGCAGAGAGAGTCATACTATGTCCAGAAGCCAGCATTTCTTTTGATGCCAGATCCTGCTTGGCATGAATTAGTCAAGGAAAAGATGAACTTCTTGTGTACACCTGATAACCTAGTTGACACACTTGATAAGGTAAGTAACTATAAATATGTTCCAGGAATACAAGGAGATGGAGATGCTGGGAAGAAGATCGTTGATATTTTAACAGCTTAATACTTTATGATAGTTATCGTAGATTACAATATGGGGAATGTTGGTTCCATAGCCAATATGATTAAATATGTTGGGGGTACATCAATTATCTCCAATAACCATAAGGATATTGAAAAAGCTGAAAAAATAATTCTCCCAGGAGTAGGATCCTTTGATACAGGTGTGGAGAATTTGAGAAAGTTCAATCTGATAGAAATCCTATCCAAGAAAGCTCTGAAGGATAGAATCCCTGTATTTGGAATTTGTTTAGGTATGCAATTACTATCAAGAAGTAGTGAGGAAGGTGAATTAAAAGGTTTAGGCTGGGTCAAAGCGAAGACTGTCAAATTCAACCTTGATGAGAATCTCAATATCCCACATATGGGTTGGAATGATGTAGCTGTTAATAAAGATTACGAAGGGTTACTGTCCGGATTTGATTCAGATCCTCGTTTCTATTTTGATCACTCGTTCCACTTAGTGTGTGATAATAAAAAGGACATCATGGGAGAGACGGAATATGGTTACCCTTTTGCTTCTGCTATCCGAAGTGATAATATCTATGGTGTTCAATTTCATCCAGAGAAAAGCCACAAATATGGTATGAAAGTCTTTGAGAATTTTATTAGCTTATAAACTATGTTAAGAACAAGAGTTATTCCAGTACTATTATTGTCAGAGGGAGGATTGTATAAGACAATTCGTTTTAAAGACCCTAAATATATAGGGGATCCAATTAACGCTATAAAGATATTTAATGAAAAAGAAGTTGATGAACTAGTACTTTTTGATATCTCTGCATCTGAGGGAAATGAGTCCCCAGATTTTGAATTGATAGAGAAGATAGCGACAGAGTGTTTTATGCCAATATGCTATGGTGGAGGAATTCGCACCATTGAAGATGCTAGTAGGTTATTCAGGTTGGGTGTAGAGAAGATTTCGATAAATACAACTGGTTTAGAAAATGAGCAGTTTATTAAAGAACTTTCTGACAAATTTGGTAAATCAAGCATAGTAGTTACAATTGATGTATCTAAGGATCTTCTGGGCAGATATAATGTTTTTACGAAGAGGGGAAAGAAAAATACAGGGAAGAAAGTTGTGGATTTTGTAAAGAAGGTAAACGAACTAGGAGCTGGAGAAATCATTATTAACAATATTGATAGAGATGGTACTATGAAAGGTTATGATTTAGATTTACTAAAAAGTGTATCTCAAATTTCTAGAGCTCCAATAGTTGCTTGTGGTGGAGCTGGGGGATACGAGGATCTTAAGAAGGCAGTTACAGATGGTGGAGTATCAGCTGTTGCTGCAGGAAGTATCTTTGTATATTGGGGGAAAAAGAAAGGTATATTAATTAATTATCCAGAAAGAAGTGTCTTAGAAACTATTTTCCGAGATTAATCTAGATTACTAGTTGGAACTCTGATAGAATTTCTGGAGTATAGTATTACTATTTTTATAATCATAATAATATGGGTAGCAAATTTAAAATATGTAAAAGGTGTGTTTTAGATGAGAATGTCCCAGAGATTGAGTTTAATGAAAAAGGAGTTTGTAATTATTGTGAGTTGCATGAGAGTTTGAATAGGGCTTTCCCAAATGGAAAAGAAGGTGAAAAGATATTGGAAGATTTGTTTAGAGAAATTAAAAAAAATGGAAAAGGAAGAGAATATGATTGCGTCATAGGTATTAGTGGAGGAGTTGATAGTACATATTTAATCCATACGGCAAAGAGTTATGGACTAAGGCCTTTGGCTGTACATGTCGATAATGGTTGGGATTCTGAAATATCTGTAAGTAATATAAAGAACAGTATTGAGAAACTATCTGTTGATCTCTACTCCTATGTTATAGACTGGAAGGAGATGAAAGATGTTCTTAAATCTTTCATAAAAGCCTCATATATATGGGCAGATGCTCCAACTGATGTGGCATTAGTATCCGCATTGTATAAAGTAGCAGCGGAGAATAAGATTAAATATATTCTTGTTGGTAATAATTTCAGAACTGAAGGTAGACAACCAACAGAATGGACACATGTAGACTACAAGGTAATAAAGTACATTCACAAGAAGTACGGCTCTATAAAAAAGTTAAAATCATTCCCAAATCTTTCTAATATAGATTTGTTTAAGTATGAATTTCTATACGGTATAAAGATGGTAAAACCACTGTATTTCATGGATTATGATAAACAGGCGGCAAAAGATCTAGTATCAAAAGAGTATGGGTGGAGAGATTACGGTGGCCATCATCATGAGTCTATATTTACTAGATTCATAATTGGATATTGGTTACCTGTTAAGTGTGGAGTTGATAAAAGAAAGATCACTTTCTCTGCACAAATAAGGTCTGGATTGAGAACAAGGGAACAGGCATTAAAGGAATTAAAGGAGTTACCTTACTCTCAAAGGCAAATTAATCTAGATAGGGATTACGTTATCAAGAAGTTAGGATTATCGGAGAAAGAGTTTGAGGAGATAATGAAGTCTGAAGGTAAATCATTTAGAGATTTT
>CAYVNA010000002.1:0-12537 GCA_964452735.1 uncultured Candidatus Saccharibacteria bacterium | reverse complement strand
CCATCCTATTTTAAACTTTACTCAAATATCTCTAAGTACCTGAAATTTGTTTTCAGTATCTTTAAAACAAAACCAATGATGGCTTTTGACTTACCCCGTTATAATAGGGAGAAACCCTCGTACCAGAACTTGAGTAAATAACTAGTTCCAGAATTTAATACGAGAAGAAAAATAAAATTTGAATATCTACAATAAAAGGAATGAATAGTAAGGAATTCTTTAAAGATAAGAATATATTATATATTGTACATACATATAGCGATTTCCAAAAAGATCCAATAGATGAAATAGCAAAGTATTTTAATAAGGTTTATGTAATAGTAAGACATAAGCCAATATCTTCAATTATTGGATTGTTACCAATTACTTGGCTTAAGAAATACGATGAATCCTTGATGATAGATTTTACTAATGTCCCTAAGAATGTAGAAGTCTTAAAAAGTCCAGTTTGGTATCTACCTTTCGGATTATTGTACAAATTATCAGGTTTATTCCATTACTGGGCAGTAGATAAAGTCATAAGAAAGAACAAGATAGAATTCGATATGATTCACTCACACTTTATTTGGTCAGCTGGATATGTAGGAATGAAATTGAAGAAGAAATATCATAAACCATTAGTTGTTACAGGCCACGGTTTTGATGTCTATGACTTGCCTTTCCAAGATTCATATTGGAATAGAATTGTAAGGAAGATTTTGGATAGTACAGATTTAATTCTCACCGTTAGTAAAAAGAATCTTGAATCATTGAAAAAGCTCGGTATAAAAGATTCTAATGTTACCGTTTTGGAAAATGGTTACGACTCCGAAATCTTTTATCCTTTAGATAAAAGAAAAGTGCGAGAAAGCTTAGGAATAAAACAAGATGACAAGATTGTTGTTGCTGTCGGCTCCTTGGAGAATATTAAAGGACACAAATATCTCATAGAGGCAATCTCCTTGTTGCAAAAGAAATACAAGAATTTGAAGTGCTATATAGTAGGAGGGGGTTCTTTAGAGCATAAACTCAGGGTATTGATAAAGGAATTAGATTTAGAAACGAAAGTCTTTCTTTTAGGACATATACCTCATGCGCAGGTCAACAATTGGATGAATGCTTCTGATCTCTTTGTGATGCCAAGTCTGAATGAAGGTTTACCTGTCGTCATGCTAGAAGCATTGGGTTGTGGTAAACCATTCGTTGGTAGCAATGTAGGAGGTATTCCAGAGGTGATTAATTCTGACAGATATGGAATACTTGTTAGATCGAAGGATCCTATTCAATTAAGTAATGCAATAGATATTTCTTTGACTAAAAACTGGGATGAAGAAGCTATTATGAAGTATGGATCGAAGTTTACTGTAAAGAATTTAGTTAGTAGAACACTTGATTCTTATTTGGAACTTTTTAAAGACAATGATTAATATAAAAACAATAGCTATTTCTTTTTACAATAAGTATATAGGGAATAGCAGTTACAAGAAAAATGTTCTCATATTAGTTGGTGGCAGAGTACTAGCTCAGACCATTCCTATCCTTCTGACTCCCCTGTTAGCGAGAATTTACTCTCCTGAGGAGTTTGGTGTTTTTGCAGTTTACTCAACAATAGTTTCCCTCATCGCCATGATCTCGAATGGAAGATATTGTCTTGCGATCTTATTACCTAAGAAAGATGAAAATGTTAAAAATCTTGTTTTGATATCCTGTCTTTTCACTTTGTTAGTTTCTTTGTTAGTCCTTCTTCTTTTGATCCTTTGGGGAGAGACATTTTTTGTTTTCTTGAATGTGGCAATACTTCAGAAGTATTTTTATGTTTTGATCTTGAATATAATATTTGTAGGTTTCCACGAAGCATTCTTTTACTATGCTCTTCGGGAGAAACTATACAACTATCTCTCAATTAATCTCATAATACAGGCAACTGTTCTGATAACTGTTCGACTGGTGCTAGGGTTCTTAGGTTATACGGAAATAGGGTTAGTTCTTTCATATTTGTTAAGTTATTTCATGAGCTTCCTTTTGTTAAGTGTAAAGTTAAACATAAAAGTGAATATCAAGGCTTTTCGAGGGAATATCAAGCTATTATTAAAGAGATATTCCAACTTTCCAAAGTTCACATTGCTATCTGACACAATAGGGGTATCATCATATAATCTGCCAAGTATACTTCTAAATAAGTTCTTTGGAAGTACAGAAGCAGGCTATTTTTCTATCTCTGATAAAGTACTTGGGTCTCCAATATGGTTCATAACATCTTCGGTAGGGGACGTTTTCAAACAAGAAGCATCTGAGCAATACAGGCAGGGACAGGGTTGTAAAGTAATATTTGTTAAGACTGCAAAGACACTGTTTCTTTTAGGTTTAGTACCATTCTTATTGATATTCTTTTTCTTACCAATTTTAGTACCTTATTTATTTGGAGAAGTATGGACTCCTGCTGGTGAATTCATCAGAATTCTTTCTCTAATGTACTTTAGCTCTTTTGTAGTAAATCCAATTTCATATGTTGTTTATATAATAAACAAACAGCAATATGGAATTATGTTCCAAATTACAAAACTAATATCAACAGTGATAGCTTTCTATGTAGGTTTTCAATATCAAGATTTAAGGATAACTCTCTTACTTCTTTCTTTGTTAGTTACCGTATCGAATATAATAATTTTCTTAATTTCATATAGATTATCAAATGATTCAGCAAAAGTTAGAACTTCTAAATAGGTTTTTAAAGAAATATAATATTGAGTTAATATATATCTATATATTTTGCTATTTTCTCTTCCTCCTAGTATTAATGTCATTCAGAAGTGCCAGTGGAGATGAGACATATTATCTCAAAGAGGCATTGTTGATCTCGGAATTATTCAAGAAAGGGATATGGATTGGTGATTATGGTGTCGGGTTGCATGGTTTTCTTTTCAAGATACCTGTTGCTATCCTCTTTATAATTAATGGGGGTCCTTCTGTTTTCTTAGCTACTCTTTTTACATCGCTTCTGAGTGTTCTCTCTCTCTTTCTTTTTCATAAAATAGTTAGTTCATATTTTCTTAAGAAGAACTACGCTTTTTGGGCAACGGTTTTATTGTCTGTGTCTTTCCATTTCATAGACACATCTCTTAGTTTCAATAGGGATATCCCTGTATTGCTAACTGTTTTGTTATTTATATATTTGTTCCTGAAAGATGCAAACAAATGGGTAATTGGTATCTCATTGTTGTTAATGCTCGATGCAAAGGAGCATGTATTTCTTACAGTAGCACCACTATATGCTCTTTACATATTTTTAAGTGAGATACGGGAAATTGGTGGGAGGAAGATACTCGAGACCCTTAAGCAGATTTTCATAAAGGGTTTTTCAGGATTCTCTTTCTCTGTTATTTGGGTAGTCTTGATGTTTTACACTAGTGTTATCCCCATGAATATGTTTGTTGCTTCGATTTCTGGATTCATAGAAAATGGATCCGAATGGAATAAAGACCAATTCTCTGTGGAATTTGCAAGTGAGAACCTTATGGGAGAAACAGGGAAAGAGATACCTAGATTGTCAGATAAATCTATATTAGGTTCATTAGTATCCTGTGACCCAATTGTAGAGGAAGGAAAAGAGACAAAAGGATTGAATGTTGAGTATGAGGAAAACAATTCACTTTGCAAGATTATAGGAGTTGGGGATATAGGTATGGCATATATAGGAAAGATCCTTTATCCGAGGACATTTTCCTTTATATCTGTACCTAAAATAATAGTTCTTCCATCTCTTCTTTATGCTGTTTCCCTCCTCCTCCTTTGGTGGAAGAGAAAAGATCGAAAATATATATTACCAATGATTCTTCTTTTCAATGTTCTCGTGATTATAGTTAGAGCATCACATGGGAGATATCTTTTAAGTATGGCTCCGATATTCATGATCTTTTTTGTTATGTTCCTTAGAGATGCTGTAAAGAAACCAAAATATTTTAGAAATATTCTCATAGCTACAACGGCTTTTGTTTTGCTAGGTCTTTTGTTTGAGACAGGATTCTTGATTCCAAAGATAATTCTGGAAACGATAACCCTTGGAATATTATGGGCGATTTCCCTTTTTAGAAATAATAAACAGATATTAAAGGTTCTGAGAATTTTGTTCTTGGTAGTCTTGGTGGGAGGAATGTTTGCAACATACTTGGCATTCTCATACAAAATAGGTCAGATCTCTAGTTATTTGAAATACGGGGAAAATAGAGAAACAGAAAAAATGCACGAGGCTGTGAAAGATGTAGATATAATATGGATAGGAGATTATGGATCTGAAGAATTGATTACTGTCTATAGAAAGAATTTATATAACGATCCAGAGTGGTACTGGAAATTAGCAGATTCGGTCCCAAAGAAGAAATTACTAAAAACTTATGGTGTTAATAATACTCTCCAATTTGATATCCTTGGTTTTCGCAGTTTCAAAGAGGCGATTGTGAAGAATAATGTTGATAAAGTGGTGTTTATTATGTCTTCTTTTGAGGATAGTTCTTTCTTGTCAAAAGCTAATCTGACGAAATTATTATCTGCAGACTGGCTAACATACGAGGAGGAAGTAGTTCTAAAAAATAAAGTCATGTACATATTTAGAGTTGAAGATTAAAGATTTTCTCAGAAAATCTATCGAAAGCAAGTATTTCTTACTGATCTTTTTTTTATTTTGGTTTCTTCTTTTTTCATCCCTGTCATTCTTCAGAGATGCTCAATTGGATGAAAATATCTATATTGCAGATTCAGTTACAATTTCTAATATCTTAAGAAATTTCGAATGGATAGGGAATCATGGAGTTGGATTACACGGTTTCCTTAGTAAACTACTCTTAGGGATTATCTTTTTATTCACAGGACCTTCTGTATTCATTGCAACATTTCTTAATATTGTTTTTTCATTGCTAAGTGGTGTTTTGTTCTATCACTTATTATCAAACCATTTTAAACTAGGGAAGAGATATTCCTTACTAGGAGTTACATTACTTTTTACTAGCTATCAGTTTATAACATATACTCCAACGTTTTATCGGGATATTGAATCTGTTTTATTACTTCTTCTTGTTTTGAATAGTGTGTTAAGTGGTAGAAATAAATGGCTTACAGGCTTTTTCCTTCTTCTGTTATTAGATTCAAAAGAGCATGTTTTTTACACTGTAGCTCCAGCATTTCTATTGTGGGTGGGTATAGAGAGCTATATTAACAACAAAGGAGATATTTGGAAAACTATTAAGGAGTTCACTTTTAATAATCTTAAGCTTTTTCTTCTTCCTCTGATATTTTTGATCCTCATGTTCACAACATCTATCATTCCGTTGAACATATATAATGCAAACATATTGGGCTTGATAGAAGAGGGAATAGAGCCAATGGTTTCCAATTTTGATTTGGAGATGGCAACGCATAACCGAGATATAGAGGTTAATAAAGAAACTGCGGAGGTTGTACCTACTGTTTCTACTCCAGATAGTACATCTAGCATTTTATCTGGAATAATTACATCCTTTAATATAGCGATCTCCTATGTAGGTAAAATACTCTATCCGAGGACTTTCTCTTTTCTGTCTATTCCCTTTGTTGTATTGATACCTTCAATCTTTTCGGCCTGGGGATACTTTTTAGAATGTCTAAAGAAGAAGAAAACGGAGGGTATTCTTTTACCAATTCTATTAATCCTTTTCCTTGTAATCTATGTCTCCCATGCCTCAATTAGTCGGTATATATTACCAATCTCTCCAATTATTTTTCTGTTCTTCCTATTATTTCTAACTAAATTCCCCAAGGATGAGGGAATAGCAAAAAGGGTGTTGGTTTTTACAATAGCATTTACAATAGCTGGGTTGTATTTCGAGTATAGCTATGTCAGTATAAAAATTATTATTAATCTTATATTTATCTCTCTACTACTCTTAGTTTATTTTAGGAAACTAAAAGGGGAATTCTTAAAATATCTCTTGATTATTTTATTAAGTATTTTCTCTATAGGTACGGCACTTATGGCCTCATACAAATATGGCCAGATACGAGGGTATCTATTATATGGATATAACAGAGAATGTGAGAACATCATCAGTCTAGTAGATGAAAATGATGTTGTTTTAATAAATGATATCGGTTGGGATAAGGTACCATTCTTCTTGAGGGGAGAGGAGCTAGGAGAGTCTGAATGGAGATGGGCATTAAAAAGCTGGATCCCCAAGAAGAATATGTTAATTGGCAATAATGATGTAAAAACGTTTGATTTCTACTGGGGGAATATTGATAATTTAAAAGAAGAGGTTCAAAAAAATAGGATCAATAAGATAATGTATGTTTATCTCGAAGAAAGAAACGAGAAGGAGGATTTCCTCCTCCAGGACAGGTTGAATGTATTGTTAGATACCAGTTGGCTAGAGTTAACGGAGGAGAAACAAATGAAGAACAAGAGAGTATACATATTCAATGTCAAAGATGTTTTCTCTGAGTAAGGGAGGAGTTCTTAAAAGGTGGTATTATTAATTATTAAATATAATAGATTTAAATAAATGAAGATCTCTGTAATAACGGTTGTCTTTAATGGGGAGAGGACTATTGAAGAGACAATAAAGTCAGTAATAGGTCAGTCTCACAAAGATATAGAATATATAATCATAGATGGGAAATCCTCTGATAAGACTTTAGAAATAGTAGATAGATATAGGAAAAGGATAGAGGTTGTCATATCAGAGAAAGATAAGGGCATCTATGATGCAATGAATAAGGGAGTCTCTTTTGCCACTGGTGACTATATATTTTTCCTAAATGCGGATGATACTTTCTTTAATAGGGATGTTATAAAAAATGTAGTAGAAGCTATAAATAAGAACCCTGAGTTTGATTATTACTATGGAGGGGTTGTTTGTCGGAATATATTTGGGAGTAAATCTAGAAGCATACTTTCGAAAAGTATTTCAGATAGTGCTATAAGCTGGGGGGAGAATATAAGGCATCAATCATTGTTTGTTAAGAGAGAGGTTTTTGATATTATCGGTGGATTCAATACTTCCTATTTTGTAAATGCAGATTACGATTTCCAATGTCGTTTGGTAACGAACAAACTCAGAGGGCTGTATATGAATATATTAATTTCTGTATATGATCAGAATGGATTCTCCTCAAAAGAAACTTGGAAGCAATATCTTGAGAAGTATGAGATCATCGATAGAAATTTTGGATTTTTCAAAGGCAAAATTTTTCTGATACGAGGTATCTCTCAATTCCTGATAGTTGAAACCTTACAAGTCCTGGGACTATTGCCTCTATGTTCAAGATTGATTAACACCTTTAGGGGTACTAAAATTTAATAAGATATATAATATACCTTATGCATATCATCATAGATGGAACTACAACCCAAGACCAATTAGCATATGCAGGTCCTGGGCAATATGCAAAGAACATAATCTTGCATCTAGTTAAACTATTCCCTGATACGAAGTACTCCATACTTCTATTTAATAATAAGGAAAGTACACTAGGAAAGATTCAGAAATATGAGAATGTTGAAATTATAGATATTGGTAAATACAGAATAAACGACTATAAAAATGACATATGGTACTTTTTCAATATATTACCCCTAATAAATAAGGTAAAGAAAAAGAATTCCATATTCTTTAGCCCATACTTTTGGAGAAACTTCCCATCATATTCCATGAAAACAGTTCTATTCGTACATGACATGAATCTTCCATTATTCAACATGTATTCTCAGATCTCTCCAATACACAATTTTGTTAGGATGATACAGTACTGGGCTACAATGTATAAATCTCTTAAATGTAAAAAGATAGTATTTAATTCCGAAACTTCTCGAAATGACTACCTTCATTACTTTCCACAATATCCGGTAGAAGATACGACAGTATCATACCTTGGAGTAGACTTAGAGGTAGAAGAATCTTCCCTTGATAATATACTTCCATCAGACTACAGAAAAAGATCATACATAATATATCTAGGAGGAGGTATAAATAGAAGTAAAAACTCTATTGGTGTGATAAAAGGATATATCTCGTTCCTAAAGAAACTCAATTCTCCAACTCCCCCATACTTAGTTATTGCAGGAGGAAAATTTGAAGATAGATCAAAGAAAGAGGTGAAAGAACTCTATGACCTTATACAGAAAGAAAACATCTCTAAGCATGTGATATTCACAGGTTTCTATGAAGATCATCAGAAGTACTCCCTATTAAAGAACTCCTTCGCTTTCATCCACCTTTCTCTTTATGAAGGTTTTGGAATTTCTCCAATTGAGGCTCTGAGAGCAAAAATACCTGTAATACTACATAAAAATCCAGTATACGAGGAACTATTCAATGAGGTAGCAATCATGGTGAATGGTCTTGATGCAAAAGAAGTAGGAGATACAATATATGATGTATTCAAGAACTCTAAAAAATATTCTGACAGAGTAGATGATGGATACAAGCTTTCCAAAAGACATACGTGGGAAAATGTTGCAAGGAGTACCCATGAAGTTTTTAAAGAAATAGTCTAATGAATATTCAAGAGTTTTTTATTCATAAGTATCAAAACTATGGTGAGATATCAAAATCTTTCATATGGAGATTAATCCAAATTGTTTCTAAACAAGGGACTACCGCATTAATGTTTTTCATAGCTACATTCTTTTTGTCAAAATCCCAAATGGGAGTATATAACTATATATCATCTGCAGTCCTACTTCTTGTAATATTTTCTGACTTTGGGATATCTACATCTACGTCAAGATATATTGCTCTATACAATGTAAAGGATAAGGATAGTGTTAAGAGGGTATTCTTCAATTCCTTCCTGATGATATTCATTATCTCATTTGTAGTCATAACACTAGCCCTACTTCTTAGGGAAACTTTTTTTAAGGAATATTCTCAATACATCCCATATGCTCTACCAATGGTATTTATAACACCGATGACTTCTCTTCTTGATGGAATGTATAGGGGGTTGAAAAGGTTTAAGACGCTCTCTATAGTTTCCCTCTTGAATTCTCTTGTGGGGATTATTCTCTCCTATGTATTTGTCAGTAGCTGGGGACTTGAAGGGGCTATACTTGCTCAGGTTGGATATTTTTCTATATATACAATAACTCTCTTAGTATTACATACAGAATATGAATTTAAGATAGAGAAAAAGATACTTAGGGATATAGGGAGGTACGCAATATCCTTTGGAATTGCAACATTGGGATTCTATTTCTTTTCAAAAGTAAATATCCTAATACTTGGTAACTATAATCTGTTCGAGGAAATAGCAGTGTATGAATTATTGAACAAAATAGTGGCAAAATATATACAATCTTCCTGATACCATTCACAGTCTTGGGACAGGTGATAGCCCCGAATATTGTAGAGATACATGCTAAAAGGGAATATCTTAAATTAGAAGATATGTTTAAGAAGATACTCATGTATGTATCTTCAGGATTAATACTCTTTATTCCAATCTCTATACTCTTAGCTCAAATAGTCATTCACATATTCTTCCCAATATATGCTGGAGAAGTTCTTAGTTCTCTTCTTCTTCCAGTATCTCTAACATACTCAATAGCCATATATGTGGTCATTATAAATACAGGGATACTCACTTCAACAGGACATGCAAAATTAATGGCGATACAGAATCTGGTCTCCGGAGCTATTAACTTAATAGTCAATATATTGATAATGGGAAGGTTTGGTTATATCTGGATAATATGGGTTACATTCTCAATCCAACTACTCTCAACCATATTTCTATACATTTTCTTCATAATTAATTTAAAGAAGGAGGAGAAGGTGTTAGTGGAGAAGTAATATCTTTTTAAATACAAATTCCCCCATATATCTTCAAGTATGTATCTGTTACTATTCAGAAAGTATCCTTTTTTAATAATGAGATTCTTAGGAATATTAATAAGATATGTTTTCTCTCTTGGTGGATCTATCTCTCTTGTTTCTCCTGTATTAATATCTATTTCGTAATAATGTGTCTCTAGGAAATCCATAGCTGTGACGGCAACTATCTTCTCTTTATACATCCATATAGGTCTAATTGTCTCAAAGAAGTATAACTCCTTACCATTTACAGTGAATTTTGTAGAAAAGTCATCCTTAGAATCAATGATGAAATGTTCTATCCTACATAGAGAAATATTATTATCAGAATCGATACCTACAAAATCATTCTCCTCTCTCTCTCCAATCTTCTCCACTTTGCTATCAGAAAAAGAATATATCAAGATATCCTTGTCCTTAACTATAGCTACGTTATTGTAGCTAAGCCAAACTACTTGTTGTATCTGAGAAACTCTAGGCATTATCTCATACCTATGCATCATGAAGGGTGAAAGAAGAGTAATTAGTATATTTAAGTATTGCATCTTTATTGTAATAAAATTATCTCCCAGGATGAGGATTCTCTCCTGACAGCCTTCCTGGGTATCTAGCATACTCCAATGTCGGAATAGAGCTCCAGTCTGCATTGATATATGAAACTGGATTAACATGACTATTCATGGAGGAAGTAGTGCGATTCTCTAAGTGAAGGTGGTATGCTAACTTCTGACAATTCCAAGCCCCAGAATTTCCACTCCTGGCTAATAAATCTTCTTTATTCACTCTGTCTCCAGTATTAACAAATATTTCCTCTAGATGAAAATATACGGTGTACATACCGTTATCATGTTTTATTTTTATATAGTTTCCCCCAGAGAGACAATCTCCATAGTAACTGTCCCATCCTCTTGAGACAATCACTCCATCTCCGGTAGCTAGAACATCTTCACGATATGCGCCAAAATCTATCCCTGTATGTGGACTTTGGTATGTGGTATACCCATACCATTGTGTTACTCCGATAGCTTTCTTAAATGGAAATGAGAATGGTTTTGTTGAACTATTAGTCAAGGTATCATAGTCTAAGAGATTTAGATGATATACCCTTGGTTCCGAATGATCAATATTGTATCTCCCATCAATTATCCTATATCTTTTTTCAAGCATGAGGTTCTCTGGATTTGCTACATGCCCTGCTAGCATTGAAAAATTCTTTCCCTCCTGTGAATATGACAGAATCCTAATGCCCTTTTCTCCTTGGTATATGTTCCAGTATATATTCGCATTAATATTATAACTATCACTACCAACATATTCCTCCTTACAACTGAACCACGTTGATGGATCTAAAATATCGAACCTACAATCATATTGATCTATCACAACTAGGACATCACTATTAACAAAACCATCAATCAATATGGAGTACAGATTAGAGAACTTGTAGTAGTATTCTGCAGACAGAGATATCTCTGGTAGGGAACAATCAATAACCGTACTATTCTTTGATTTCTTGAAATACTTAAACCTACAAACATATACTTTCTGTTGCTCCCCTAAAATATCTCCTTTAGTAGATCCTGTTGTATTCCAATTGAACTCCTCCAAATTACCAACAACATTGTCTGTTCTTTTGGGTACATAGTTGTTCTCTTCGTGTGGTTCGGAAATATTACTCTTCTCTAAGAAAGGTAAAGAATCTTCTACCTCCGGAACAGGTTCTTCAACAATAATCTCTTCTCCCTCCAAGACATCATCCTCTTTCTCTACAAGAAATTCATTCAGGATATCCTCGGGTATTGAGATGTTCGTACCTAAGATAAAAGGCCTAGAAGAATAGATATACTTCCCATCAAATGTACTCTTTGGACTATACTTAACTCTCCAAGCATACACCACATGATTCCTAAGCCCCCAATGATAATAGGTATTGAATATATTGTTATGTGCTAATATGCAACTAAAATTCTTGTCATCCGAATACTCCAACCTATATATATACTCCTGAGTATCATCGGTATTTTCCCAAACGAAATCTACTATCCAACTATCAAGAACAGCACCATTAGGAGGAGATATTAGGTTAACTATAGCTGACACCTTCTCTTTTGATGATAGTAGTATCCAAATTGTCAAAATTAATATCCATATACATCTCCTCATCTCTCCAATATATATTCTCATGATTAAATAATTCTTAAATGGGGGGTTATGGTATATAATCGAAGAACCAATTATGTTAGATATCTTTAAGAATCTATTCGATTCAAATGAAAAACAATTAAAGAAAATCCAGCCTGTTATAGATGAAGTTAACTCTTTAGAAGAAAACATCTCTACTCTCTCAGATACCGAATTAGCAGAAAAAACTATGGCGTTTAGAGAAAGGATAAAGGTAGATATAAATACGTGCAGAGAAGAGTTCTCATCTTTGAATGATGTTGAGCTCCAGAATATTTTAGACGAAGAGAAAAAGAAGCTATATGATATCCTTCCTGAAGCGTTTGCTGTGGTGAGAGAAGCTTCCAAGAGAGTTGTTAACCATAGACATTTTGATGTACAACTCTTAGCTGGCTATGTACTCTTCAATAATAATGTCGCAGAAGTCTTTACAGGTGAAGGTAAAACTCTAGCTGCTAATCTTCCTCTCTACCTCTATTCTATAACTGGAAGGGGTGCCCACCTTGTTGCGGTAAATGACTATCTTGCAAGAAGA
>CAYVNA010000001.1:44618-73221 GCA_964452735.1 uncultured Candidatus Saccharibacteria bacterium | reverse complement strand
ATCTTTACCTTATCTCCCTCTAATATGCGGATGTAGTGCATCCTCATCTTGCCAGAGAGATAACCAGTAACAAGATGCTTATTACCCTCTACATCTATCTCTACGAGAAACTGCGTGTTAGGTAAACATTCCTTAACTACTCCCTCAAATTCAAATACCGTTTTACTTTCTTTCATAGAGCATCCTTTGTAAATAGAATCCTCAGAATTATATCAAAGGAACAGCTTTAATTCAACAAAAAGTACTTTAATATTGGGAGTATCACTACTACCAAAGGAACAGAGACAGCATAACAAAAATTTGAGATATTTACAAGTTCAAAGCCTTAACAACATTTTGATGTATTTCCTCGATCGAAGGAGAAGCATCTATCTCTATTAAAATCCCTCTGTTGCGGTATTCTTCAAGGATCGGAGAGATGGTTCTATTATACTCAGCAAAAAGACTCTTCGTTTTCTCGACAGTATCATCAACCCTTTGTGTTAATTTCGTACCACATTTATCACAATATCCTTCAACTTTTTCCTTTTTATATTTCGCATGATAGGTGGCACCACAATTAGAACAGGTACTACGCAGTGATCTCCTTTCTATTGCAATCTCTTCAGAAAGTTTGAAGTGAACGAAGTAATCCAACTTCTTATTTTTCTTCTCAAGAAGGGAATCTAGAAGAGCAATCTGATCAAAATCCCTCACCACCGAAACCAAAGCCCAGTTCTTTGTTCGATCAAACTTCTCCAGCCAGTTTTCAAACATCTTATACACTATATCGTTTGGGACAAATTTCCCCCTTGAGTAGTACTCATACGCCTTAATCGCATCCATATCACCCTCTGCATACATCTTCCTAAACATCTCTCCTGTCCCAATATTTTCAAATGCATACTTCTTTACAAGTAATTCTACCTGTGTATCCTTGCCGCTACCTGAAGGCCCATGAAAAAGAATCGTCATACAAGTAGATTTACTATGTTCAACTTAGTTAGAAATATTGTAGCACAAAGGCTTCGGAAGATAAATGACTGGTCCTTTCCCCAGTTATAGGGGATATTTAACCCCATTTTAATCTCTGGTCACCATACTTTAATATGAGAAGAACTGAACAATATATATATCGAATGAATGATCTCCTACACATTTACAACAGGGGGAATCGTAAGGAGGAGATTTGTAAGGATATCAAAGATTATGTGTTTTTTAATAACCTCCTTAAGAAGAATTTCAGAGATCATCATTTCGACTTGGTTTGCTTTTGCATAATGCCAAATCATTACCATATACTTGGTAAACAAAAGGGAAAACCACATATTAGTTTTGTAATGCAAAAATTTGGGACTGGATACAGCAAGTACATTAATTCAAAGTATGGACTAAAAGGGCATCTTTTCCAAGGGAGGTACAAAACTAGACCGATCAGAAACAAAGATCAATTGAAGATTGTAATCAAATATATACTAAGTAACTGGCACTATGAACATAACACCTACCCCTGGGTATTTGAGAATGAAACCTTAATAAACCTTTATCTCGAGGATATAAAGGGGAAAGGGACAACCCTATAGGAAGAGCTGGAAGGAAAAATTTCCCTAGAAAATACTCTACTAAGAAGCAAAATAACTATGTTCAACATAGCGATAGATGGGATTATAGATATTTGTCGTAACTTCTGGTTGTTCTCATCGACTCTATCTGTCTTTTTATATCCAGGATAACACCAACAACAATGAGTAACCCAGTTCCTGAGAATATTGCACTAGAGATTAGTCCCGTTCTAACCAAGATATCTGGAAGGATCGATAATAGCGCCAAGAATACGGCACCCACCGAAGCAAGTCTGAAAGCTACCTTTTGTAGGTAATCGGATGTTTTCTCCCCAGGACGTATTCCTTGTATGAATGCTCCTTGCTTTTGAAGGTTCTCCGCAATTTCATCTGTCTTGAAAACAACAGTTAGATAGAAGAATGAGAATGCAACAACAAGAATGAAGGATAACCCATTAAATATGTATGGATTATCTAGGTATTCTAGGGCTTTTTCTGAGTATTTTGTGATGATGTCATTAAAGTTTCTACTAATTAAAAATTTCCCAATTAGCTGAGGGAAGGAAAGGAAAGCCATCGAGAATATAACCGGCATTACCCCAGACTGGGTTAGCTTTATGGGTAAGTAACTTTCTAATGCTCCACCTGTTCTAACTCTTCTTGAATATTGTATTTTTATCTGTCTCTCAGCCTGGGTGATGATGATTACAGAGATTATCAAAACTACAGTAAATAGTGTGAATACAATCTTCTGGAACGAATCCATTGTTAGTAGATTGGATCTTAATGTCCCAGGGATACCAGATAATATACCTAACATAATGAGGTATGAGGAACCTCCCCCTATACCATCCTCGGATAAGAGTTCACCAAACCACATCATTATTATAGAGCCCGCAGTAAGGGTTGCCGACATCGCTATAAGTTCTAATACTTCAAGATTCTCTATCAATCCAAAGCCTCTTAAGGTTGAATAAATTACGAAGGACTGAAGTATTGCTAACGGCACAGTTGCTATTCTAGTATACATTGATATCTTCCTTCTTCCTTCTGGACCCTCCTTGCTTAATTCTTCTAACTTAGGGATAACTGTACCTAGTAGTTGGAATATAATGGAAGCGTTTATGTATGGAGTCAAACCGATCGCTACAATAGAGGCATTTTCAAGTACTCCACCAGAGACGGTCGAGAGGATATCACCAAGACCAGTTCCTTCGAAAAGCTTTTTTATCGCTTCCGCAGGGATACCTGATACTGGTACTGCAGAAAGAACTCTATATACGAATAGGATTATCAGTGAAAATATTATCTTATCCCGAATTTCTTTAGTCTTAAATATCGATTTGATATTTTCTATTATTTTTTTCATTTGCTGAGAGTCTATTTAACATTTCCACCAGCTTTTTCTATCTTTTCTCTGGCAGATGGAGAAACTAATAGTCCTTCTATACTTAATTTTTTATTAAGTTCACCTTTTGCTAATATTTTAACACTCTTAGAATTCTTTCTTACTAATCCTTTATTTCTCAGAACTTCAACATTTATTATATCTCCGTCAATAAATTCCTTGGATAATACCTCAACATTTATAACCTGGTTCTCTATCTTGCTAGCAGCATTAAAACCTTTATACTTAGGCATTCTTTTGTAAAATGGTACATTACCACCTTCAAACATAACGAGTGATTTATGACCAGATCTTGATTTCTGACCCTTAGCTCCTCTTCCAACTGTATGACCACCTACACCAGACCCATATCCACGGCCAATCCTCTTTGCCTTCATTATTCTATTTTTTCTTTTTGGTATACTCTCTAAATACATTATTTTCTTCTACTTACTTTATTATTTTTCCTATCATCGACTCTCTTTTTCTTATCATTCTTCCTTCTTTTATCTTCTTTCATCTTTTTCTCTTTATCCATCTCTTCTTTCAAAGATATTCTATCTCTCATATTACTCATTTTCTTCAACACTCTCTCTTTTCGAAGGCTTTGAAGTGCTTTAAATGTGCAATATGCATTGGCATTTGCCTCGGGACTTCCTAGGATTTTTCCATATACATTGTCTATACCAGTTAATTCTAAAACTGTTCGAACTGAAGATCCTGCGATAACACCAGTACCTGGCCTTGCAGGTCTTAGAAGAACTTTTGCAGCGCCATACTTACAAACAATCTCATGAGGGATAGTATCTCCCACCAACTGTATTTTCTTCATTTTCTTCTCTGCTAATCTTTCTCCTTGCTCTACTGCACTCTTCACATCAGCTCCTCTACCTAGGGCAACTCCTATGGAACCTTCTTTGTCGCCTACAACAACCACTGTACTAAACCTTAGTCTTTTTCCACCTTTTGTAACTTTTGCAACCCTTCTAACAGGAAGAGCTTTCTTCTCAAAAAATTTCCTTTCTCTGTTTTTCTTAAACTCCTGATCCATATTTATACCTCTAAATATTAACTTTCTGATTTCTTAATTCTTCTACAAAGACTTTTATTAATCCATGATACCTGTACCCGCTTCTATCAAAAACTAAACTATCAAACTTAACAGCTTCCTTCGCGAAGTTCTTGGACATAGCAATTATATCATCATTATTCTTTTTAGACATAAAAGATTTCACTACTATATTCTTCTCGTCATTTGCGATACCTGCATAGAAGTATTTGTTACTCTTAAATACAAACACCCTAGGCTTCAAAGTAGTACCATTTACATTCTTCCTGATATGCAATTTCCTTCTTATTCTTTTTTCTTTCTTTGTATTATTTGCCATCTTTTATATTACTAAGAACCTAAATTAGACTTAGAACTCTTTCTTCTTACATATTCGTTTTCATATCGGATACCTTTGCCTTTGTATGGCTCTGGTTTCCTAAGCTCCCTAATGGAAGCTGCTAATTCACCAACTTTCTGCTTATCAAAACCCTTAATTACAACCTTGGTTTCTTCTGGGACCTCGATGCTTGTGCCTTCCTTTGGTTCAACCTTCACAGGATGGTTCAAACCTAAACTCATAACCAATGTCTGACCTTCCATTCTAGCTCTATATCCAACACCAACTAGCTCAAGATTCTTAGTATATCCATTTTTCACACCATATACAGCGTTTGAGATAAGCATACGGTATGTCCCATGATTGGACTTTGCTTGCTTTGTTTCTTCTTTCCTAATCAGATTCAAAACCCCTTCTTCTATATTTACATCTAAGTCAGAAGGAAGAGATATTTTGATCTCCCCTAAAGGACCAGTTATTGTAATGATCCTTGATTCAAGACTTACTGTAACACCTTCTTCTATTTTTATTTCTTGTAATCCAATTCTAGACATTTCGATTACCAAACTTTACATATTAATTCACCACCTAGGTGTTTGCTTTTCGCCATAGCACCAGACATTATTCCTTCTGATGTACTTAGAATAGCAATACCTCTACCATTCATAATTGGTTTTATTTCTTTATAACCCATATATATTCTCTGACCTAATTTGCTAACTTTCTGTAGCTCCCTTATAACTGGTTCATTACCATCATATTTAAGAACAACTTCAACTTCTCTCTCGTTAGCACTAAATTCTCCAATCATATCTTCCTCTTTAAGAACCCTTAGTATCTCCAAGTTTACCTTAGTATTAGGAACCAATACCGTATCTTTCATCCTCATCAATGCATTCTTTATTCTTGTTAACATGTCTGCTATTGTATCGTTCATTCTCTTAAATCAAAATTTAATTTACCAAATAGATTTCTTAACTCCAGGTATCTTTCCTTCACTAGCTAGTTTCCTAAAGCATATCCTACACATTCCATAATGTCGTAAATACCCTCTAGATCTGCCGCATATACTACATCTGTTATATACTCTAGTACTAAACTTTGAGCTTTCTTTTAATTTCCTTGCTTTGTATTCTTTAGCTTCTGTTGACATCTTTTCTAAAAGGGAATCCAAATTTATCTAAAAGAGCTTTTCCTTCTACATCATTCTTTGCTGAAGTAACAATTGTAGCTTGAAGACTTCGTATTTTGGTAACATTGTTAGGGTCTATTTCAACAAAAACAGTATGATCCTCAATACCTACAGAATAGTTTCCAGAGCCATCAAATGCCTTAGGGTCTAAACCTCTAAAATCCTTCGTTCTTGGAAGAACAATGTTAACTAACTTATCAAAAAATTCCCACATCTTCTCTCCTCTTAATGTAACGGAAACACCTATATCCATACCTTTTCTTATTTTAAAAGCAGAAACTGCTTTCTTTGCTTTATTAACAACAGGTTTTTGACCAGTTATCAGCGTAAGGATTTCTACAATCTCTCCTAATGCAGAGCTATTTGATACTGCATCTCCAGCTCCTACATTTACAACAATCTTTTTAAGCGTAGGAACCTGCATAGGGTTATTCAAATTAAGATCCTTCTGAATCTCTCCCTTTATTATTTTATTGTATTCTTCTTTTAACCTAGCCATTATTTACTTTTTGCTTTAGATTTATTATTACTCTTCTTTTCTTTCTTTTCAGCTACTTTCTTCTCAACAACCTCCTTAACAATATCTTTTCCACACTCCTTACAAACTCTTACTATCTTCCCCTCAACTTTCTTCAATCCTACTCTTGTTGGTTTCCCACATACAGGGCATACTAACATAACTTTTGATACAGGGAATGGTTTCTCTATGGTAACAATTTCCGATGTTCTTGTTCTCCCATCTCCTTTTAAATGTCTTTTGTATAGGTTTAAACCCTCAACAACAACTTTATTATTCTTTAGATCAACAGCAACAACAGAACCCTGTTTATTTCTTTCCTTTCCATATAGTATTTTTACTGTGTCTCCCTTTTTAATCTTCATATTCTTAATAATTATCTATAATACTTCGGGTGCTAAAGAAACTATTTTATCAAATCCTTTCTCCTTTAGCTCTCTAGCAACAGGTCCAAATATTCTAGTACCTTTTGGAGCCTTATTTTTAATATCTATCAAAACTACTGCATTATCATCAAATCTAATATATGTACCATCTTTTCTCCTATATTCCTTATGAACTCTAACAACTACACCTTTACATACCTCATGCTTTTTTATTGGGGCATTAGGTAAAGCTTTCTGAACTGCAACTGTTACAACATCACCTATTTTTGCATATTTCCTCTTAGAAGCTCCAAACATACCTATAACCTTGGCTATTTTTGCTCCACTATTGTCTGCAACTGTTAGATTTGATTCTCTTTGTATCATAATTATGCTTCCTTACTTATTACTACCCATCTTACATTCTTTGAAAAGGGCTTACTTTCCCTTATAGTAACAACGTCACCTATATTCAATGGCTCGTTACTATGAGCAAAGAAAACCTTCTTCCTGTTTACTGTCTTCCTGTATACAGGATGAGCTTCGACGCTATCTACTCTAACGCGAACAGTAGACTGCATCTTATTCCCAACTACAGTACCTTTTATTTCTCTCTTTTTTCCTTTGTTTTTTATATCTTTTTCCATATATATTCTATTTAAATATCGGCTTGTATTCTACCAATTATTGACCTTATACTCAAGCTATATTTCTAATCTACTTACAAATTTAGTTTTAACTGAGAACTTATGTCCTGCCAAACCTAATGCTTCTCTAGCAGTCTTTTCATCTACTCCACCGATTTCTACAAGTATTGTCCCTGGTACGACCACTGCAACATATCCCTCTACAGCACCCTTTCCGCCCAACATCTTACTGTTTGTAGATTTCTGGGTGTATGGCTTATGTGGAAATATCTTTATCCAAACCTTTCCTTTTCTCTTCGTAAATCCTGTCATAGCCCTTCTTGCTGCCTCTATCTCTCTCGCATTTATCCAAGCATTTTCCATAGCCTTAAGACCATACTCACCAAAAGCTACCCTATTATTGGAAGATGCTACACCTCCCATCTTTCCTCTCATTTCTTTCCTGTATTTTCTTTTCTTTGGCTGTAACATATGATTCTATTTAAATATATTATTCTTCTCTATCTATATCTTTTTTATCTCCTCTGTATATCCAAACCTTTATTCCCATTAATCCTGCATCTGCTGTAGTTGCAATTTCATTAGCGTAGTCAACATCAGCTCTCAAAGTTTGAGCTGGTACTGATCCTGCAGAAGCCTTAACTGTTCTTGCCTGACTTGCATTATTGATTCTTCCTGATACCCATATTCGCAAACCTTTAGCACCTGATTGCATTACTTTCTCTTTTGCACTCTGGACCAAGAGCTTTGATGGTTGTCTTCTCTCAATACCATCAGCTATTGATCTAGCAACTATCCTAGCAGAGAGATCTGCCTTCTTAACTTCTCTAACTTTTAATTCTACTGCTGACTTAGTTATCCTTCTCAACTCTTTCTGAAGCAAATCAATACCTTCACCACCTCTACCAATTGCAACACCAGGCCTAGCTACATATGCTATTACTTCTATCTTATTCAAGGATCTATTTACTTTTATACTGTCCAGTCCTGCATCCTTCATAGCCTTAGTAACTTTTTCCTTTATCAAGAGATCTTGGGTCAAAGCCTTAGGATAGTCTTTTTTATCAGCGTACCACATGGAATCCCATGTTTTGTTTATACCCATTCTAATTGCATTTGGGTTTACCTTTCTTCCCATAATTACTTAACTTTTAATTCTAAATTAATATGAGATCTCCTCTTATCTATCCTTGATACTCTTCCTCTAGATCCGAATCTTGTTCTCTTAAGGGTTCTTGCTTCATCAACAGTCACTTTATTTACTACTAAGTCTCCCTTATCTACACTATATATTTCTCTAGCATTTGCGACACCAGAAAGTATTGCTTTTGAAACTGTCTCCGTACCTTTCTTTCGTAGTATGGAAAGAATAGCAAGGGCATCCTCTACACTTTTCCCTCTAACAGTATCTACAACCAACCTTAATTTCAAAGGTGATTGTGCAATATTCTTTACTTGTACTTTTACTACTTTTTCTTCCATTACTTTTTAAAAATATATTTATTCTTCAAATCTACCAGTACTACCATATACTTTAGACAGCTTACCCTTCTTCGCATGACCTTTAAATTTCCTTGTGAGGGAGAACTCTCCCAATCTATGTCCTATCATTGACTCCTGAACCAAAACCTCCTCATGCTTCTTACCATTGTGTACTAAGAACTTCATGCCTACCATTTCAGGTGTTATTGTAGAAGCTCGTGCCCAAGTTTTAATAGGGGACATATTACCTTCCATTCTTGCCTTCTCAACCTTCTTCATCAATTTTTCATCTGTGTATGGTCCCTTTTTTAGTGATCTAGACATTCTTCTTTAAATATAAATTATTTCTTTGCAAATGGTCTATTCTTCGTTCTTCTCCTCTTTATAATGAACTTCTCTGTCCTCTTGTTTTGCCTTGTTCTGGTTCCTAACCTATTTCCCCAAATATCTTTAGCCTTACCACCTATCTGACCTTTTCCTTCTCCACCTCCATGTGGATGCTCTACAGCATGCATAGCCATACCTCTAACTTCTGGTCTCCATCCAAGATTTCTTTTCCTTCCAGCCTTACCCAATTTCACATTAAGTTTATCTTCATTACCAACCTGCCCTACAGTAGCCATACAATCAGCATATACCAATCTTGTTTCTCCTGAAGGTAATTTTATTTGCATAAACTTACCAGATGTATCTGGTCCTTGTACTACAATTACCTCTCCTGCGGACCTTCCATATACAGCTCCCTTTCCAGGATCATTCTCAACACAGTGCACTATTGTTCCTGATGGAACATTCTTTATCCTCATTGCATTTCCAGGGAGAACATCAACCTGCTCGCCAGACACAATTTTATCACCAACATTAAGTCCTCGAGGAGCAATTATATATCTTTTCTCTCCATCTGCATACTGCAAAAGAGCTAAATGTGCAGTTCTATTAGGGTCAAAATACATACCAAGAACCTTAGCTGGAACTCCATATTTCTCTCTCTTAAAATCAATAACCCTTACCCTCCTCTTAAAGCCACCACCTCTGTGCCTTATTGTTATCTTTCCTTGGTTATTTCTCCCAGATCTTTGTCTCTTAGCAATAGTTAGACTCCTAGGACCAGAGTCCTTCACTAACTTTGATCTGTCTTCCAATTTCGTCTTTCTTCGTGTAGAAGTTGTAGGTTTAAAATTTCTTACTGACATATTAGTTCTTCAAAAATTCATCTATTTTATCTCCCTTTTTTAAGGTTACTATCATCTTCAAAAAATCGCTCTCTCTCCTCATCTTATTACTTCTAAAATCTCTTTTCATCTTCCCAGGTCTAACTACACTATTGCTGTTGATTACAGAAACTTTATACTTACTCTCTATATATTTTGCTAACTCTATCTTATTAACACCTCTTGGAACAAGAAAAGTATACTTGTTATATGCATTTGCCATGGCATAGCTTTTCTCAGAAATCATAGGTTGTATTTTCATTTCCTTATTTTTCATTTGATAATCTTTCTTCTAAAAGCTTAACGCTGTCATTATCCACTAAAACTTTTTTGTATGACACAAGGTGCTTTGCATTTAATTTGTTTGGCATTACAAGCTTAACCTTTTCCGAATTTCTAACAAACATAGCTACTTTTTCATCAGCAGATACTAGGAGTGTCTTAGATTTCTCATTCCTCAGATTCTTAACCTCATCATCTCCTGTCGTTACAAATTCCAATGCACTTTCTCTTAATCTCTGAGAAAGCATTACACATGTCGCCTTCCTTGCCATCTTCTTGTTAATACTCCTAGAGAAGTTTCTATCATGGCTAGCAAATGTTACGCCACCACCTACCCATAGGGGAGATCTAGTAGAACCAGATCTAGCTCTTCCTGTACCTTTCTGTTTCCAAGGCTTTTTACCACCTCCAGATACCTCACCTCGAGACTTCTGCTTAACTGTACCTTTTCTTTCATTTGCAGAATAGACATAAAGAACCTGTGCAATCAAGTCCTCGTTGTATGGAATTTCCCAAACCTGAGGATTTAATTTCACCTTCTTTATTTCCTTTGTTTCTTCTTTTTTGTTTATTTTTTTCTTTTCCATTATTATTCTCCTAATATACCGACTAAATCACCCTTAGAACCAGGAACTGGACCCAATATGAGTACTAGTCCATCTTTAATATCTACTATCTCTCTATCTTTAAGAGTAATTCTATCCTGACCCATTCTTCCAGCCATCTTTTTTCCCTTCAAAACTCTTCCCGGATCTGTACCTGCACCTATGGAACCAGGAGCTCTTAACCTATCTGATTGTCCATGAGTTCTAGGACCACCTGCAAAACCCCATCTCTTAACAACACCTGCGAATCCTTTTCCTTTAGATTTACCAACAACTGTAACTTTATCACCACTTACAAAAGCTTCCGCTTTTACTTCAGCACCAGGATCTATACCCTCTTCCAAAGCACCTTCAAAATACATCCTCATACTAGGAACATCGTTCAATGCTCCATACTTACCTTTCATTGCTCTATTTGGGTTCTTCTTCTTTCCGATACCCAATTCAAAACCCTTAGGCTCAATATGTGACAATGTACAGCCGTTAGTATCTATAACGGTTACAGGGACTATCTTCTCCTCTTTAAAAACTCTTGTCATTCCTTTTTTTATTCCTATTAGAGCCTTCATTTAAAGTATGTATAAATTATTGTATTCCGATATCTACTCCCGCAGGCATTTGGAGATGCTGCAAAGCATCTATTGTCTTTGGCGTGGGATCTATGATATCTATTATTCTTTTATGAGTATTTATCTCAAAGTGTTCAATTGAGCTTTTATAAATAAATGGCGAACGATTTACTGCAACTTTTCTCCTCTTGGTAGGGAGAGGAATTGGACCTGCAACTTTAGCACCTGTGCTTATTGCTGTCTCGATGATACTCCTAGCAGATTTATCAACTACTACAGAGTCATATCCTTTCAATCTTACCCTAATTTTCGCAGTACTATTAGCCATTCTATTTAAAAGAGCTAAATTAAACTAATTATTCGGAGGGTAGTTACCTACCCTCCGAAAACAAAGCCTACTTTATAATTTCCGTTATAACTCCATGACCTACTGTTTGACCACCTTCTCTGATTGCAAAAGTAACACCCTTCTCTGCAGCTACTGGAGAAACC
Organism: uncultured Candidatus Saccharibacteria bacterium; assembly: GCA_964452735.1. Lineage (GTDB taxonomy): Bacteria > Patescibacteriota > Dojkabacteria > SC72 > SC72 > UBA2177. The sequence goes on along the minus strand of CAYVNA010000001.1, from coordinate 61,543 downwards.
AATTTAACTGTAAATTCGGTATTGTCACCAGGTGCAACCATCTCAACTCCCTCAGGAAGTACAACCTCACCAGTAACATCAGCTGTCCTTACATAGAACTGAGGTTTATATCCAGTTACAAATGGAGTATGTCTTCCACCCTCTTCTTTGCTTAATACATATACCTCCGCTTTAAATTCTGTATGTGTTGTAACAGAACCAGGAGCTGCCAATATCTGACCTCTTTCAACATCCTCTCTCTTCAATCCTCTTAACAAAATACCTACATTATCACCTGCTTGACCTTCATTCAATGTCTTATTGAACATCTCAACTCCAGTAACAGCTGTCTTTTGAGGTTTTCTTCCCATTCCTAGGATATCAACATCCTCACCAACTTTTACCTTTCCTCTTTCTATTCTTCCTGTAACAACTGTTCCTCTACCTTCAATAGAGAAAACGTCCTCTATAGGGAGAAGGAATGGCTTCTCTGTATCTCTTTCTGGTAATTCAATATACTCATCAACAGCTTTAAGAAGTTCCTTTGCAGCATCTAATCCTTCCTGCTCACCTTTCTCTGCTTTTAGAGCATCTCCAACTATAATTGGAGCGTTTGAATCATATCCATACTTTGCTAATAGATCTTGAACGTCAGCTTTGATCAATTCCAATATCTCCTCATCTGCTTCACCAAACTTGTTTATGAAAACAACAATCTTAGGGACACCAACTTGCTTTGCAAGTAATAGATGCTCTTTTGTTTGAGGCATAGCACCATCATTTGAAGATATAACCAAGATAGCGCCATCCATCTGAGCTGCACCAGTGATCATATTCTTGATGTAATCTTTATGACCTGGGCAATCTACCAATGCATAGTGTCTAGTATCTGTTTCAAATTCTACATGAGCTACAGCAACAGTTATAGATTTTGCTCTAGACTCAGGATCTTTATCTAACTTATCTATCATATTTGCAGCCTCTGTAGAGAATGCATTTAGAATACCTCTAACCAATGTAGTCTTACCATGATCGATATGACCTAAGGTCCCGATATTCATGTGTGGCTTTGTTCTATTAAAATCTGCCATGAATATATTATTAAAAAAATTAAATATATTATTTCTAATACTCAGATTCTATCTATTTGAGAACCTGCGATGAATCTTATCAAAAAGTATCCCTTTACGCAAGGGTCTTCTTCCATTTTATTTTATAGAGATTTTTGAGAAGCTCTTTGGTAGCTTTCTCCCAAGAAAAACTCCCATGAGTATATTCAGAACACTTTTCCCTATCTATCTTTAAAGCGGCATCTAATCCGTGAAATAGATCCTTACCATTTGGAACAAGAATCCCCATTGTTCCTTTCTTTATAACATCCTTTGGGCCATGTACATCGAACGCAACAACAGGAGTACCACTAGCTGCAGACTCTACAATAGTCTGCCCAAAGGTATCTGAGGAGCTAGGGAAGAACGAAAGTCTTGCATACATGAAATAAGGAGGAATTCTGTCATAGTCGAATTTACCAAGAAAATGTATATTCTCTTTCCCCCTTGCCAATGATTTTAGATATGGCATTGCGGGTCCATCTCCTATTAAAACTCTATGATAATTTGGTAGATCTCCTTCCAAGAAGAGATGTATATCTTTTTCATAGGCTAATCTCCCAACATAGATTAGAACTGGGAGTTTCTTCCTTTTATACCAAGAATATCTTAGATAGGGATTTTCATCATTCTCTTTAGGGAGACGGAACTGGTCATTATCAATCCCACGAGAAGAAACTACGATATTCTTAAGACCAAGATCTTTGAGTTTCTTTCTAGCGCTTCTTGCATTAACCATTATTCTCTTTGATCCGGAGTATTTCATTTTTAGGAATTGTTCCTCAGAAAAGTCTACAGCACCATCAAGGATTTTTTCACTTTGAGATAAAACTTGTACCTTGGGGATATTCTCTAAAGATTTGTGTATCATCTTCTTAAAAAAGATTCCTACATACGAAGTATATGAGGAGGTGTATGGACACTCCTTGCAATATCCGAAGTTTTCGAGATACTCACACGTTGACTTCACAGCACTCCCTATCGGAGCTTCTATTGTAGCTATGAGTACTGCATCTGGACGTTCGGATATGAATTTGTTTACAACGGATGGAAGAGGAAATAATGTCCAATTGAAATCCTTGTATATGCTTGGATTTACTTTCAGAAAATGTTCATCTGTTGGATCTATAGTTAGAACCTCATAGCCCTGAGACCTTAGATGTTTTGATATTTTTCTAATATATGTACTAACCCCAGTAACTCCTACAGAGTCATTAGCTATTAATATCTTGCTTCCTTTTTTTAATCTAGGCATATATATATCTTAAACCTAAGATTTACCAGCTATTTCCTCTGCGACATTTCTTGGAACTTCAGCATAGTGAGCAGGCTCAATATTTGCACTACCTCTACCACTAGTTATGGATCTTAATTCACTTGTATAGCCAAATAGCTCCGAAAGAGGAACAAATGCACTAATCCTGCTTATTCCATTACCGAGACTTTCTGTACCCTGAATCTGACCCCTCTTACTGCTTAGTGATCCTGTGACATCACCCATGTTCGTATCTGGGGTTTCTACATCAACTTTCATAATTGGTTCTAGGAGTATTGGATCTCCTCTTCTACAACCATCTTTGAATGCCATGGATCCGGCAACTTTGAAAGCTGCTTCGGAAGAGTCTACTTCGTGATATGAACCATCGTACAGGGTAGTCTTTATATCAACAACAGGATATCCTGCCACAACACCATTCTTCATTGCTTCCTCAACACCTTTTTGTATTGCAGGAATGTATTCTCTAGGTATTGAACCTCCCTTTATTGCATTTATGAATTCAAATCCTTTACCAACTTCATTTGGCTCTAATTTCAGCCAACAGTGACCATACTGACCCTTACCTCCAGATTGTTTAACATATCTACCTTCTGATTGTTCTACAACCTGCTTTATAGTTTCCCTATACGCAACCTGTGGCTTCCCAACATTTGCAATTACTCCAAATTCCCTCTTCATCCTATCTACCATAATGTCCAGATGTAATTCACCCATTCCTTGGATTATGGTTTGTCCTGTTTCCTGATTCGTAGTTACATGGAATGTAGGGTCTTCCTTTACCAATCTCCCCAAAGCATCTGACATCTTCTCTTCGTCAGATTTTGTTGCAGGTTCTATTGCCTGAGAAACAACAGGTTCTGCAAAAGAAATCTTTTCTAAGATGATTGGATTAGATTCATCACAAAGAGTATCTCCAGTAACGGAGTCCTTGAGTCCTACAATTGCACCAATATCACCAACTCTTAGGGAATCTACTTCTTCTCTTTCATCAGCATGCATCAAGATCAATCTACTGACTCTCTCCTTTATTCCTTTCGTTGAGTTTAATACATATGATCCAGCAGCTATCTTTCCAGAGTATACTCGGAAGTATGAGAGGTTCCCAATGTGTGCATCATTAACAATCTTGAAAACAAGAGAGGAGAAAGGTGCGTTTTCACTAGTTTCTCTTTCTACCTGCTCGTTGTTTTTAGGATTAATTCCCTTAACAGCTGGCTTATCTAATGGTGATGGAAGACAGATCGTGATGTAGTCTAAAAGAGTTTTTGACATTGCAGTTCTAGAATCTCCTCCTAGTACTGGGAATATTTCACTTGCTAAAGTTCCCTTTCTTAATGCTGCATATAGTTCTTCTGTTGTTAATTCTTCACCTGCAAAGAACTTTTCCATCAAAGCATCATCCTGCTCAGCAAGTATTTCAACTAGTTCTTCTCTTCTCTGAGCAACAATATCCTGCATATCTTCAGGGATATCCACCTCTACCAAATCAGGAGTATCTACACCCTTGTACTCATATGCTTTCATTTTGACAAGATCAACATATCCATGAAGTTCCTGTTCTTTACCTAATGGCAAGGTTACTGCTACTGCCTTTTTACTCAACCTATTCTTGATTGTTGCAAAACTTGTTTCAAAACTACCACCTATCAAATTTATCTTGTTCATAAAGCAGATACGTGGGACACCATATTTATTCGCTTGTCTCCATACAGTTTCAGACTGTGGTTCTACACCCTTTCTTCCATCGAAAATAACTACAGCTCCATCCAAGACCCTAAGAGATCTCTCCACTTCTGCTGTGAAGTCTACATGCCCAGGGGTATCTATGATGTTTATTCTATAACGGTTGGATGCATAGTCCCAGAAACATGTTACAGCTGCAGACATTATTGTTATTCCTCTTTCCTGTTCCTGTTCCATGAAATCTGTAGTTGCTGCTCCCTCATGAACCTCTCCTATTTTGTGAACCTGCCCTGTGAAATATAGTAGCCTTTCTGTAGTGGTAGTTTTCCCAGCATCAATATGTGCGATTATACCGATATTTCTAATCTTATCTAAAGGCATCTTAACATTGTATGTACTCTTATCCATAATATTTATCTAAAATTTAAGAGAGAAGGAGAAACCCTCGCAGTTGCGATTATATCAAAACTATCTCAAGGAAGACAACAGTTTGCTAGAATCCTCAGAGATCGAGGTCCCTAAATCGTATTCCAAGGCTTTTTCCAAAGATTGTATTGCCATCTCATTATCATTTTTACTTACATAATCCTTAGCTAAAAGCAGATAGTATTCAGGATTGTACCTATCAAGCTCAAAGAGTTCACCAAGTTCAGTCTCTACATCTTTCCCCTCCTTAAGAAGAAAACCTATCTTGTATCCTAAGAATTTTTCTTTATCTTTGTTATCCAATTCTAGTTTCTCTAACTGAGATATATAGTATTCTACTTTTGCACCATCCTCTGCTTTATTACTAATCTCTATGGCAAGGAAGCTTAAATACGGTTCGGAAGGTTTAACCTGAAGTAGATCGCGAACTACATCATAGGCCCTAAGGGCTTGGCTCTTGCTCATTAGATACTGAACATACTCTTCGACTATATCTTTACCAAATTCACTACCAGCATATCCCAAAGAACTTTCAAAGCTCTTTATTGCATTATCCAAATCATTTTTCTTAACATATGCCTTTGCCTTAAGATGGAGAATCTCTCCTTCCATTCCACCGAGAGAGAGAGCAGAGTCCAGGATCTCTATAGCTTTATCATTCTCCCCATTTGCATAATACGCCCTACCAAGATAGTACATACCTTCAAGATATTCTGCCATTTCATCCTTCAGAGGTTCTAGCTTCTTTATTGCTAGATATGGATATCCATTATTTAAATATATCCTTGAAATCTTTGTAGCATTAAATTTCTCATCATCCGTGAAAGAGCCCAATACTCCCTCAAGTTCCTCAAAATATATTTTCATACTGTCAGAGGGGTCAACTCCTTTTATTGCATTTTCTGCCTTCTCTTTATCCTCAAGGGCATATATATATGCTAGAAGAAGCTTAGCCTCCATTTCTGCATCCCCTTGATATCCAGATTTCTTAAATTGTGCTTTTGCGCTATCTATATCCCCAAGGTTTAAGTATGCTTTACCCAAGGATAGTTCTAGGGGCATATTAACAACCCCAAGTACTAAACCTCTATCATACATATCAAAACTTTCCCTATACATGGAACTACCATAGTAGGCATCACCAACCATTTTATACAGAATAGATTTATCTGAATTATTTAGTTTCTTGGCAGATTCCTCTATGATCTTTGTAGCGTCTTCATACCTATTCTTCGAAATCAAGATTGAAAGTACACCTTCAAAGGCATCCACACGATTGGGGATTATCTCAATGGCTTCGTAGTACTTATTCATACTAGAAGAGTATTGCTTTGCTTCTAAATGTACTCTCGCTTCTTCCACCCTTGATTTGTATTGTTCCTCCTGCTCTTTTGTTACTCTTCTACTTAGGAGATACCAAACAGAGAGAGAGATTACAATTAATGCGAGAACTATCCATGGGATATACTTTTTAATATCTTTTATCATTACTTAAATATATTGATGTGTGAGTACGATGTCAATGAGTTTCAGATATATGATAGAATAGCTTACATATGTTTAGAAAAACTAGCCTAGTACTTTTTGTAATAGCAACAATATCATATTCCCTAGCACTACTTTTGTATAAGGTCAGTAGTACTGATATCTTTTTCCCTGAGGGTTACTACAATCTGTATCGGGTTGATTATATGCAAGTAAATAGTTCTAGCAGAATACGATTCATCACAGTGAGTTATGATGGGAATATCAAGAAGATTTTTAGTAGATCATATTCTCCCGTTACAGCATTGATAGATGGAGGATATCGGGTGAGCAATATGAATAAGATAACGGCAACATCTCCAATATCTGACCTTCAAAATAATTCTTTTATTCTGGTTGAAACATACAAGAGTACAATTGATGAGATTCTTTTAGATATCCCGTATGATACGGTGATCAAGGGGAATATATTGTGTAAGAAGCTTTCCCAAGAAGTTACCGAGCAAGATGGTGTTCTTGGTTTGATGATACAGAAAGTTAAGCGAATATATAGGGGGAATACCCTTATTGCAGAGGAGATTATCGAGGAGAATGTTGCAAGGGAAGCAAGAACGGAGATAATCGTAATAAAAGGACCTGAGGATCTGCCAACATCTGTTCCTCAAAGAGGATATGATTGTACATACTGGCATGCATATGTTGATGGGATATCTGCTAGCGAAGAGGAGAAGAATTGGTTGAAGTTTGTAATGAAAGGAGAATCAGGATGTAATGCTGAGAGTAACAAATCTTTCCATAAGGGCCTATTTCAATGGGATCCATGTCTCTGGTATGTCCAATATCCTAGCGACAATATATTTGACGGAGAAGCACAGATAAAGAGAACTTTAGAGAAGTTAAGAGCTGGGGCAAATCCAAACAAGATGTGGCCTAACGTTCATAGCAAATATAAACAGGTTTATGGAGAGCTAAGTTGGCTTCAATAAGAATTTGAACTGTAATAATCACAAATCTCCTGTGGTATCTCACCTAAAAATCTAGAAGGTATTTGTGATGTATATCCTTCCCTCGTCTGTCTCCTTTCTGCGAATGTCATATATAGTTTTTGCCTTGCTCTTGTTATCCCGACATAACATAGACGTCTTTCTTCCTCCATGTCACTTTCTTCCAAGAAAGAACGAGAGTGAGGTAAAAGACCTTCTTCCATCCCTATCATGAACACATAGTCAAATTCCAGACCCTTCGAAGAATGCAGAGTCATCAAGTTAACATAGTTACCTGTACCATCCTGATTCTTGTCTTGTTCTTGTTCTATCAAATTTATTTCATTTAAGAAAGTTTCTAAACCCTTCTTCCCATATTTCTGAGAGTACATGGAAGCAACATTCTTCAACTCCAAAATATTCTCTTTCTTCATTTCTGATTGTTCTGTCTTGTCATCGAACCATTCTACGTATCTCGTTCTATCAAGTATAAAGTCTATAGTTCCTAATAGGTCTCTCTCCCTCGAAGAAATATATATATCACCAAATGTATTTATTATACTTAGAAATTTCTTAATCTCTGATTGATATTCAGCTATCTTCCCCTTGGCTAAGGGATTTGTATTAATATCTATATCAACGTTGTTTAAGTTAGAATATGAAAGAAGGATAAATTCCCCTAAAGTACATCCTACTTCTCCAGCCAACTCGTGCAACCTAGCAATAGATTTGGGACCAACTTTTCGTGGAGGGACATTTATGACTCTATCTATACTTAACTCGTCCTTCTGATTAAAACAGAATCTTAAGTAGCTAATAATATCCTTAATCTCCTTCCTCTCATAGAAACGAAAACCTCCTACTAATTTATATGGTAGCCCTGTTTTCAATAGTGCTTCCTCCACAGCTCTTGATTGATAATTTGTTCGGTATAAAATAGCCATGTTTCGGAGAGGTACTCCCATTTGTTGTTGTAATCTTATTTGTTCCATCACATACTGAGCTTCATTCTCTTGGTCTTCCGCTTGGTAAACAGTTATTGTTTCTCCATCATCATTATCTGTCCAGAGGACTTTTCCTACTCTTGAATTATTTTGTTCTATTACACATACCGCTGCTTTTATGACATTCTTTGTAGATCGATAGTTTTGTTCTAATTTAACTACCGTGACACTTTCAAAATCCTCTTCAAAGGATTGAATATTCTTAATATTTGCACCTCTCCACGCATATATTCCTTGATCGTCATCACCTACAACACAGATGTTTTGGTTCTTCTCAGACAGTAGTTTAGCAAACTTGTATTGAGCATAGTTCGTATCTTGGTATTCGTCTATTAGTATATATTTGTATAGATTCTGGTACTTCTCCTTCACTTCTTCATTCTCATCCAAGATCTTAACTGGGAGATATAGGAGGTCTCCGAAATCAACAGAATTCTGCGATTTCAATTGTTTCTGATAGTCAGTATATATTTCTGCAGCAATATCCTCTATGTATCCAGCATAATGGGACTTAAAATTTCCTGGAGAAATCATCTCATTTTTCGCAGCACTTATGAGATATGATATGGAAGAGGGTTTTATTTGTTTGATATCATATTCCCTTTCTATCAATAATTCCTTGATCATGTTTTCCGAATCATCAGAATCATATATGGAGAAGTTATTTGTTAAGCCAGCTTCCTTCGCATTGTTACGCAATATCATAGCTCCAATAGAATGAAAAGTACCTACGGTTGGAAGAGAAGCCCCTTTGAATTTGAGCTCCCTTAGAAGTGATGTTATCCTTTCCTGCATTTCACCTGCAGCCTTTTTCGTAAAGGTTACTGCAAGGATGTTTTTAGGATCAACCCCTTTTTCTATTATTAAATAGGCTATCCTATTTGTTATCACACGTGTCTTCCCAGAACCAGCTCCTGCAAAAACAAGGAGAGGTCCATCTGTGGACATTACAGCTTTCTTCTGCTCAGGGTTTAAATTTTCCAATATTATATTGGTATCCATATTGTTTAGAATAAATATTTAAAGGATATCCTAAAGCTTCTTTAGGTATGCAGAATTAATCCAGCCATACAGATCAACACCATACCTTATTTTTGACCAGCCTTCCTCTTCCTCTTCGAGAATAAATACCGTCCCATTATCTGCACTATCAAGAGTCTTACAACTATACCATCTACAATCCCTTATATTTACAAAGCTATATCTCGGAGAAGCTACTTCCACTAATTGTTTCTCCCCTCTCGAGATACCAAATTTCACATTAAAGTCAGAGTCTAAGAATGGCTCTCCTTCAAATTTGAGGATTTGGAAATTCTCCTCAGCCTCTCCAAGCAAAACACGTGCTTCAAGATTGAATTCCAATTCGACAGATTCTCCAGGAAGGATATTCTTGTCTGAGATACTAACTGGTTTACTAAAACTTAGCCACTCCTGATTTATAGCGAAAGAGCTCTCCTTTGAATCTTTGACCGTGATATATATTGGATCTTTATCCGAGAACCAAATAAAGTCATTGAGATTCTTTATTTTCAATTTTACATTAAGTCTATTTCCTATCTCTACTTCATCTTCATATACTACCTCTTCTATCTTCACTTTATATGGGAGTTTTTCTTCACTATAGCCTTCCCAATCTTTGAAGACTTCTTTCACAGCATTACGGAAATCACCAGAAGAGATCTCTGTAGATATAGAGGAGAGTTTTCCTTCCTCCTCATTTATATACATATTAACAACTTCCAGCTCTGAGATTCCCCAGTTCTCTGATAGTTCATCAACAACCTGGAATAGAGACTCACTTGATCGAGTGGATAGGGACGAAGTGTTTGAAAGATACCCTATTACAATAGCGCCGTCTATCTCCCTTAACTCTGGATTAGCACCAACTCCTCCTGTATTCCCTTGATATATGATGCCGTTTTCGTCTAAAAGGTAGGTGTACGGAACGTTAGAAAGATGCAATCTAGTAATACAGTAGTAATACAAAGTCTTCACCCATTTTGACGGATCTCTGACTAGGTCTCCAGATGCGGTAGTTACCTGGGTTATATATATCTTCCTAGGATTTACATATTGCGTAGTGGAATCTTCTGACAGGGATTTATCAAGTTTCTGACTCTCAGCAGTATAGTATGAGAATGCAGATGCATTACCCACATTAATCAAAAAAAGTATTCCTGTAAATACTAACGTTGTTAAAAGCTTAAAGGATTTCATAGATTACATTGTATCACTCTATCTACTCTGGAGTATATACATAATCCATATTAATTGCATTAACGTAGCCAATAGCAGGAACTTGATACTCTTTGCTATTATAATCAACTTTACACTCTAAACTAAGCTTATACACTGGTGTTAAGTACGATTGTGCAAATGTTTTGTATAGATATACTATGTTGTAATTCGTGGCAGAACAATCACGAATACCTTCTTGTATATCGAGGATCTCTTCATTTAAATAATTGTCCTCTATTGATAAGGCTACAGCAATTTCACTTGGCTTAGAAGATATTATCTTTGGATAACCTGAGAGGTTGAGAACTTTATTTAAATCGGATAACTTTATCAACGGTATTGTTATTTTTGTATCTACGAATTCTGTTAAAAGAAACTCTCCAAACATGATTTTTCCATTTTGCATCATCAAATAATCTGTTTCATTATGTAGCTCCATTGTCTCTACTGCACTATCTGTCTCTAAGAGTCTTTTGGCATAGTATATGTATCCTGAGGAAAAGCGGTCTTTTCTAACTATTTCATACTTCCAATCTTTCCCTAGGTATTTCTTAGCAAACTCAGAGAAAGAATTCGCCGTTAACTCTGCTTCATCCCAAGCAATTCCATCTTCTATATTGAATATGAGGCTGTTTTTAGATAAATAATATTCAAAATAATCGTTTTCTAGATCTCCCCAGAGATAGTATTCTCCTTCTTTCTCCATATCTATTTCTAATACTAGGCCTATTTCATCAATCATCTTCTCAATACCTTCCAAATTTGTCTTTGAAGATATGCTCCATAACTTGTAATCTAGCTGTTCATTATCTTTAAGCTCCGTTAGAGATATCTTCCTATTTTCGTATGCAGGAAGAGATTCTTGAGCAATTGGCTCTTTTGGATAGTTCTTCTTGCCAATATTAGAGATCAGATACCAAGAGAGGATAGCAAGAGAGAGTAGAATAAGGAATCCTATTATTAATAAAATTATCTTTTTTTTCTTTTCCATATTCCTAATACAAAGATTACATACAGACTTCCGTTGGACATTCTGAGATTGAACATCCAAAATCCTGATTCATTACATCTCTTGGGTTTACATACGAGCCATTTACTTTGACAGAGAGATGAGCATGTAGGCCAGTAGAACACTGTTTCCACTTAGGATCATGTATTATTGTTGCAACAGCTTGGCCTGCACCAAGGGTTTGGCCGGTACTTACACCTGGAGCTACATGAAGAACATAGAACTCGTATGTACGTCCGTTATAATCTGCGGAGAATCTCACATACCCTCCTGCAGGACTTCCTCCCGCACAAGTCTCTTGACCAACTGCAGTCACTTTACAATTCCCCTTTGATGAATCACAAAATTGGGGAGCACTAAAATTCCCCCCTATGGCAACGTCTATCGCAGGAGAATTCGCATGACTAGGTTTCCTGTGTCCAGGAATGCTACAAGAGGTATATGGTGCCTGAGTACATCTCAAAGAAGAGCTTGCTGCAAATAGACATGTGGTTCCAGGAGGAAGATTTCCCGGAGTAAACTCTCCATCAAAACCTCCTGGTTCTTCTTCACCTTCAATGGGTAGCAAACCAGATGGTTGCCATGCACTACATTGAACAACCTCTGTGGGAGATATATCTGTATGAAGGTTCATCAATTTCGCAAAGCTACTGGCAGCTCCATATTGAAGAACTAGAATTGTAGCTATTAGACCAAGAGCAACCAGAAGAAGAAAAAGGATCCCTATCCTAGCCATTTCATAGCCTAATGCCATGATTATCTCCGAAGCCAAATATCCCAATGCTGTACCAAGAGGTCCCAAAGAAGATCCTAAGGCTGTAAAGAGACCAACTAGTGCAGATCTTAATCCCTCTTTTAGTAACAGGGAGCTTATCTCCTTTGCAACCTTTTCACCAAGTTTCCTAATTAGATAACCTTCTATATGATCTTTCCATATCTTAGAAGCTAGGATCTTAGCACCTATATATCTATTAATTACCTGGTTTATTCCAAGTGCTTTAAGAGCTTCATCATCTAGAGCTAGGCCTGATTTGGCAAGCCCCCTGTTTAATAATTTTTTTACACTCATACCAACAGAGTTCTTCAACTTGGTGCTCCAAGAGAATAAGTCAGCAAGAGCTAGAAACCTTTCATCATTTTTTATTAATGGAAGTAACTTCCTTGATATTGGGCTATTGGGTCTTTTAATGAGGAAGTCTTTAAGTACAGCATATTTCTTAGGATCAGCCATAACAGAAGCTATATCAAAACCGGCCTTTCTTGGATCTATGCCTATTTGTATAAGGAAGGACATATCTCCAACAGAAAGTGATTTGAATTGCTTGTTCAATGACTTCCTGCTTTGATTTAATAAATATGCGAAACCTTCACCTGTCGTTAACGTCCTTAAAATACCTGCTGGCGTGAAATAATATATTCCATTTAAGACGCCCATTAATTCTTCCCTATACGGGACACCTGCTCCTCTAGCGACATGTATTTCGAAAACTCCCTTAGTAGTTCCTATTTCCATAGTTTTGCTTGGAGAGAAAAGACTGTTCTTATGCCCCCTACTATCGAAGAAGCTACCATTAAGGATGCTAGGTATTAAATCTTTACTAATACCGTATGAAGCATTCCATGCGTTTGCAAATCCTTCTAATTGCCCCAATCCACTAAACACACTATATGTCAACATACCACCACCCAAACCTCTACGAAGATCTGCTTCACTTCTTCTCAATACGCTGATTTTTTTATTTATATTCCTATATTGTGGATTGCCATTATTCCTCTGAGATGCTGGTAAACCGCTAATTGCATCCTGCAACTTCCTTATACTATCCCTTGTATCTTGGAGTATCGTATCATTATCTACCGTATTTAATATACTAACAGCTCGTCCATACCTATCCCTCCCCGCAGTATCACCAAGGGCTTCTGCTTGTTCTGCCTTTCCACGGAAGTATCCTGAAAGCAATCTTCTATTACTAGCATTGCTATCATCAAAACCAAATGATCCCATGACATTTTTGAATATATCACTACTCTCTGGAAAACCTTTTGCCTGAAGGAAATTAGATAACTGAAGCTTATTCAAACCACCCACCTGATCAACTTCAGTTTGTAGTAGACCTTTGATATATGCTTTCCTTGTATTATCTGGGAGACCACTTTTAGCCCAACCTTTATCAAAAGCATTGATTGCATCATCCTTTCTCATACCTCTGGCAAAACCTCTAAACTGAGGCATGTCAGAATCTGCATACCCCACTTTCATACCAAGCTTTAGCTTATCTCCAGGCTTTCTCTTCCCACTGCTATCTGACCAGTCCTTTCGAAGCCTTGCTACGAAACCAGAGTCCGAGAGACCAGATCCCACTGCTTGTCCTAAGACAGTAGCTTCTTCGGAAGAAAAACCATTTTTCATCGCCCAAGCTGTGAAGACTTGTTGTTGGATAGGGCGGGAGAACCACCTTACACGATTTTGTTTTCTTATAGTTTCAGCTTTCTTATACTGAGAATCAAAGAACTTATTTGGATCTTTAATTATTGTTGCTAGATCATTTGCCTTTATCTCTAACTTTCCACCTTGTTTATCTATATCGAAATTAAGAACATCTGCGTTAAAAGCGTCATTTATTTCATCCATTACTGTATTTCCCACATATGCAGCAGGATTCTGTATTATCGTTGATAGAGCATCCACAAAGAAAGATTCTCCCGAAAGTCCCGTTAACTTGACAGGTTTTCTTTTCTCAGGTGGCTTCTCTGCCTCTTCGAAAAGAAATTGATATATTGACCCTAAGGCATCATTGTAGTTATTATCGTTTTTTTTTGGCATACCCTTCTATATTATTTGAATAGACCTCCTATCAAAGGTATCTTACTAAATGACTCTTTTGCTTTTCCTAAACCTTCAGCTAATGCCTTTGGAGTATCAGGTGGAAGTATGGCTTCAGCTAATTTAGGAGCCTGTGCTGCCATGAATAGCATCACTATTTTCAAGATATTCACTACTAGCATTTCTGTTGTGACTACATCTCCCATAATTGAATCTATCGTAGTTCCTACGCTACCACCTGGAGCTGTTAGACCTTCTGGGAGTCCTTTAAATTCTACATTCTCTCCGAAGAGGGCATAGGGGAGATTGACCATGGCTAAAACCATTGGGAATACAAGAACATTTCTAGCTAAAGATTTCAGCCAATTTGTTAGCATGTGCTTCATTCCTGGGATTGCCGAAAGCATTATTTGGATTGGACCAATAATGACATTTATCAATATCATTAAGTATGATTTTAACAAAGCAATCCATACAGAGATCGCACCTACAAACATTATTCCGGAGATAATTATGGTAACTAGGTTCACTTTTATACCTGCTAACTTCTGAACAGCACCCACCACGCCAGCTCCGGGGACTGGATTAATGAAGGAGGTCAAAAAGGAAACTATTTGCATAACAGAGTCCACAGATGAGGGATCCCTAAAGGCATCTATTGTGACCTGTTGTCTTGCTTCTTTTGTAGAAAGCCAGTTTCTCCAAAGGATATCTAGAGGGTTATTTGTAAAGACAGGTTCAAATGATGAATTATTTCCATATAGTATAGTTATAACAAAACTACAGAGCATGGAACCAATGTCAATAATTACGCCTGCAATCGCAAAGCTAAAGGTAACAAGGACTAGAGCAATTATTACATTGGGGAGAAAGTTACCTAAGGTAACTAGTGTTTGACCTCCGAGCTTAGTTCTAAACATTATCATGAACCCAGCAACTATCATCACAACAACAAAACATACATATGCAAGATTCCTTGTTCTATTCCATATGGAGACAACACCAGCTTCCTCCAATTCTTCGTATCCACCAGCAAATACACTATTGGTTGAGTCACTATAACCAGGAACCCACTCTTGAGCCATATGCTCCGCAACATCAACAGAAGGAGGATTGTACATGAGAGCTTTCAGTTTGTCATTAGACATTTCTACAAGACCCATCTTATTAGATGGAGAGATCTCATCACTTTCCATTATCTTATCCCCCGTACAGAAGCACGTTGTACAAAACACCTCTAGTCCTGTATGCATAATATTTGTTGCGGACGTGACAGATCCAGAAGAATATGTATGAGTCCCGCCTACACCTGTGGCTTTCTCAGACTTTATTAATGCTTCTTCATATGTAGCCTCTATATCTATACAGGGAGATGCCGCATTTGCTACCTTCGGCATGAATAGTGAGAAAAGGAATATAGCAAAGGGAATAAGAAGAATACTTCCTAAGTGTAGCTTTTTCGCACTGATTTTCATATATATATTTGTTAAAATTATTTATCTTCCATTACTTATCTCACCATCTTTTTTCATCGTTTGCTTTACTAAATCCCAGTATTCTTCAAACGTTTGAGGAAAATCTTCCTGTGCAGGGATCTTCTCCACCTGATGAGCTCTATAGTTCATTATAGTAGGAGTTATATCCCACATACAATATACATTTAATTCTCTGGTTTTAGGAGCAAAAAATCCACTTACAGAAACCTCTATTTTGCATGGGGTAAGTATCGTTTGAGTTAAACTATCAGCAGAAGATGATCCTACTAACTTGTAATCACCAACACTTGCAGGAGTCAAAGTAGATTTAAACCTTCTAGTTAGAAATGAGTTAGAACATACATCTCCTTCACATTGGTCAACAGAACCAAATAGGGAACTCATTTCGATAACGATGTCCTCTTCGGAGACACAAAGGTCATCCTCTGATTGCTTAGAACCATCTGGTAATTCAACTACTTTTGTATCATTACATTCCGACCAAGTATCATTAGAGAAAAATGAAACAATATTTCCTATGAAGGTTGCTATCTTACTCTCCCTACATAGGTATCCTAGAACTTTTGTATCTGTTATGGTTTCTGTCATACTCCCCTGGGAAAGACATTGATTATCTATTGCATCTACAGGATTGCCTCCAGGGATTTGCAAAACAGCATCTAAATCAACAGATGAATCATTTGCTGGTTTTGGATTAAAATAACTAGGTTGAATATCTTCTGTACAGAGGGATTTGTATCTCTCATTCTCTGCTTTCTCAACTGTATATTCCCCTATCAGACTTTCACCAGATACTGCAGTCGTTATTGTATTCTCCGCTACAACCATATACGCTTCCTTCCCATCAGAACTAAGGCCACTATCCCTACCCTGAGAAGATACCTGTGTTGGGGTTTTGAATTTGTTACTGTAATCAACACTAACAGCATCTCCGAATGAAAAGTAAACAGGATCCTCTTTTAGTATGTCCTTCCTATTATCCTTAACTGTCTTCTTACCATTTGCTAGCTGTGCAGGGAATGTAACTTCAACTAATTTAATAGTCATCTCGTCAGATAATTTGACATCTCCACCTGATTTACTCGCATTATGTGTAGCTCCGTTATCAGCTCCTCCATCCAATTGCCCAGGGACTGCACCATCTGTACATAGTCTTCTTACATTGAACATATTCTGGAACTTTTCACAATTACTAGTTCTTGATGTAGAGCTAAGAACTAGTTCTTTGACATCTATAGCCTCTTCCTCATTCAGATCATAGATTACATACTCGGAATTATCCGTGCTTGATTCTTCATTACATGATGTACATACAGCAGCATTATCATCAACAGAAATCTTGGGACTTCCGATACCGTAATTCCTTACCTTCCCAACGATATATATTGTGGCAAAAAGGAACAGAGTCAG
>CAYVNA010000001.1:32599-44608 GCA_964452735.1 uncultured Candidatus Saccharibacteria bacterium | reverse complement strand
ATAGGAGCCTTATACCTTTTTTATTTTCGTTGGAATTTCTCATATATTTGATGTCATTTTACCCTTTCTCTGTGACTTTGTCATCGTTTTTCTATACATAAGGATACCGGAAACCAATAATCCAAAGGATAAGATAATTAGGATGAAGAAATCTTCTAATATTCCTGTCTTAGGGATCTGGTTTCCTGACTGAACAGTATATGTACTATCTTCTTCTGAAGAGTCTGTATTTATACTCACACCAGAGCTATATCCTAATATTCCATAATTATCCAGAAGGGCAACATTCGTATACGAGGTTGATGAAGTCGAGATGTCAGACATAGAGATACTTATATCCCTATCACTTATACCATTTATTTTCTCAGATACTATTTCTGTCTCAACTGTTGTATATATTTCCAAACTGAGGATATCTTCTGAAGTATATTCAAAATATTTTGAACCATCACTACTTCTACTATCTGCGATAGAGAGTATCCATTTTCCATTTTCATCTATTATGGTCGATATGGGGAGGCTATTTCCAGTAGTTCCCGTAGAATCTTTGTCTTGTATTTGAGCAATTACTATAGCTTCCTTGTGATCGGGCAGAGAAGAAACTTGGCCTGTAACTGATTCAAATGGAGGTGGAGAGCTTAGGGTTGCGAATGTTTTTAGAGAGTACTTTTTACCTGAGTTATTATATTTACTATCTCCAGACACTATCTCAAAGTAATACTCCGTTTCTGGTTGTAGCCTCGTAATAGAGATCGAATGTACATAGTAGGAACCTTTATTGGTAATGCCATCCCTTTCATCACTACCTTGATTTGTAAGAGATGTTTTTGAGGTTCCATAATTGATATATCCTTGTTCTTTTTTGTTAGAGATCCATAATATGGTAAAACCAGTGTCTGTTATATTAACTGCTCGAATTGTTGATTCCCCATACTCACCTGATATAGATTCATCTCCGACAACCATATCTATCCATTCCAATTGTTGTACTATTCGGAATTTTCTTTCACCTACATTCTCCTCCTCTACTTTTTCTTCTTCCTCGACATTATTATTGTTTGTACTACTACTATTTGTTTCTGTTTTCGTTGTAGTTACAGAAGAATATGCTTCTAGCATAGCCACAGAAGGGAAGGAAGAATAAAGAGATGTATTATTAGCAAGACTTAGTGAGTAAGTATCTTTTAATTTCCCACTACTATCAAATAGCTCTCCATATGTTCCTTCCAATATGGCCCCCTTGTTAGTCCCAGACACTGCTATTATCACGAGGTTTGTACTATCTGAAGTAATTACTAATGATTTGTCGGAGGTTTTCCTTAAAGCTGAGATATCCATTATCCAGTTTCCTCCTGTAGGCATAACTGTAGATACTGGATATGTAGATTTATCCTTTAACATGGCATAGAGAAGAACATCGTCTCCACTATTTCCTTGTACAGTTCCATGAATAGGGTTTGGAGTAGGTACATCAGAGGAGATTTGAGCAGTCTTGAAGGTGAAGTTTTTTGAGCCATCGCTTGTATACTTCTTGCTGTCAGAGACTATGATAAATTGATATTCTGTATCTGGAGATAGGTCAGTTATTTCAACATAGTGAGTATATCTTTTACCGGAGCCCCTTCTGTCCAGTATAGGACTTTTCTCTGAACCATTTTCTACAGGTATTATGGTTCCATTCGAACTAACTTCCGTTACCCAAGTAACCGTAACTGAGCTTGTAGTGATATTGCTAAGAACAACATTTGTTGGCTTAGCTTCTACAGATGCTCTCGTTATAAGTTGGTATACCTGATATGAAGCATATACCAAAATAGGGAGACCTACCAAAAGTATTGCTATTATTATGAGATTCTTTCTCCTTTTACTTGGGATAGTGGCTATTTCCATTAATCATTATAATACCTGTATTATCTTTAGAAGACAATTAATTTTTACCAAACCCCGATAGAAAGTCTCCAATAGTTGTGATTATTGATCCTATTCTCTTTATAGGTAGAAGGACAGCATCGTTTAATTCATTTACTGTTCCTTTTAGTGTATTTACTGTTTCTTGAGCATCTGCCACTATCAAGGTTGTCTGCTTGAGTATTACATCTGCTTCTTTGAGTAATGGTCTCGTGTCCCCTACGACATCTCTTGTTTCTTTAATTAGCATGGCTAGGTAGTATAGTACAAGACAGATCATCACCACTACCGCAGCTATCACTATCATCCAATATGTTGCTGGTATTGTTTCCATATTTTTTTATTTAAAAATTAAAATATACTTCTTGAATGGCCACACTTTCCATCTAAATCTCCACCTTCATGCCATATTATTGATTTGCAGTCAGAGCTTTCTGGTTTGAAATTAGTTATCCTTACAAAATATCCGTTACTTGTAGTTATTGGGAAATCAAATCCATATTCTTTTCCATTTGTTATTTGTATTCCTTCATACTTTCCTTTTGAAGTTGGCCACCATGTTACATTGTCTGCAGTTAATCCTGTAATGTTGTTAATGCTCTGTATTAGAGACTTAGCTGTATATGCTTTTGAATATCCATGGATACCTACGAAATTCCAGCCTGAGGAGAAAGGTACTGGTATGGAGGAGGTTAGCTTGTATCCTGGGACTCTCAAGACTCCATTTTCCAATGCATATACTAGGTAACCTCTACCTGGAACTATGGTGAAATTATCTCCCATGCAACTAGAATCCAAGCAGGAATATCCAGAGAGCCATCTTCCTCCTTCAAAGTATGTTATATATTTTATCTGCGTCCCTATCTTTTCTGATTCCTTGATTATGTCTCTCGCCTTTAGTGTTTCCATGTCTTCAGACATTGGCATTAGGTCAAAGGATATCATGTTAATTCCCTTCTTAATGTTGTATTCCTTTATTTCTGCTTTCTTCTCGTATGTTATTCTGTATGCACTTGATTTAAGAACTATATCCTCTGTATATTTTCGATTGTCTGGGTCCTCAGGTGGCTGGAATCCATCGATACCGTTTGCTTCTATGTAGAAGAGATATACTGTTTCTCCATTGGAAGATTCTTTTGCGAATTCAAAATTACCTAACTGAAGACTAAATAGTCCATATTCTGGTAGCATGAATACATATCCCTCTTCACTAGTACCAGAATCCTGAGCATATGCTTTCTTAGGAAGAAGGTATTTTTGTAGTAGGTTAAGAGATGTTGAAGCACTATCAGAAGAATATTTTTGCAGGGTACTTGTAGCAGCGTTTGTATCTTCTATACGATTTTCAAGATATTCCTCAGAAGGAATTATGTATAGATGACTTCTGTCTTTTACATTATAATCAGTTTCCAAACCTGCAGAATTCAAAAGAGCTGATACATTTGAGACGTCTTTCCCACTTTTTATGACTTTGAAAATATCTTCACCTTTAATTTGTTCTATCTCTTTGGAATCAATAGACAATGCATTCTCTTGCCTACTATTATTTCCATCTATATATGAGTATTTAACAATTAACTGTTCTTTACTATCGCTACCTGAGGAGCCTCCAAGTATTGCATAAGGAGAAATAGCCATTTCTAATATTTCAATTCCTTGGACAAAAGCCAGTTGGGAATCTATTATAAGAGATTTAAAAGTATCATTGTCCAAAAGATCTTTAAGATTATTCTTATCTATTTTTAATGCTTCAACATTAATATACTTATCTGTATTACTAATATTATCTAGAGATACAGTTATCCCTGAATCTTTTACACTAGGGAATTTACTCATCTCCCGATAAATCTTTTGAAATGTTTCTCCTTTAACAGATAGTTCCTTATCACTAATATCGAGGAAACTATTTAAATTTCCACCATCTTTAAATTTGACTTTACCATTCTCTATTCCTTCATACGTACAAAGAGGACCACAAAGATCCGTTACGAAAGCCTTCTTTTCTTCTTCAGTACCATATTTAAAAAGATTCTCAACAAAATCAGTCTTCTTATCCCCTGTATATGTATATCCATCTAAACTGAGACTTGTATTTGAATTTTGATAACTATTTTTCCTCTCCCAATCTGTTAATTTAGCGTTCTCATTCTGAGGATAATAGTAGGTTAGAACCTTTCCTATTTGAGAATTTGAATTTTTATTCTCATCAATATATTTCTCTATCATATCTTGGAAACCAGAATCGTTTCTTATTGAATTCTTAAAAGCATCTGTACTATTACCTGCATTAGAAAGTAGTTCTAAAATTTTAACCTCGGAAGCTTGGACATAAATACTGGAACAATCTACCTTGCACTCTTCTACATATTTCTGATAGTTTTTATCATCTAAGTAAATCTTCGCATTGAAAGATTGCCCACCTATAGATAGATAGTATGTATCTGCTCCATTGGAGCTACTTTTTGTAAATTGAACTGTTTGAGAACTTGAGAAACTACCACCTCCCCCTGAAGATAGATCTGATGTATCAGAAGACCAATAATCAGCCGCACTACCAAGACGAGAGTCCGTAGAGCTGAAGCCATATGCCTTTGCTTGAGCAGCTACTTGAGCTAGCTTCTTTTCGTCATTTCCTGCATCTGCGACTGCATCCTTTAACCAGTTCCCATACCCTTTGATCTTTGGATCATTACATGAAGCACCACATTTAGCAACTGCCTCTACAGCACTCTTCTTAGCAGCCTCTATACTCCCTCCATAGTTACTAACTATCTTATTAACTTCCTTCTGAGCTTGACGATCACCACTCGATGCCTTTAACTGCATAAGCTCGACATAAGTTGAACAACCACCCGAGTTACACTCAGCACTACTCTCCTTAACTAAGATACTCTTAACTCTCTCCCATAGGCTCTGTTCAGGAACACTCCTTAACTCCTCCTCTGTAACACCAACCATGTTAGGGGCAGGAGCATCCTCAAAACCTAACCTCAACATCATCACTTCCGAAGCCTCATAGTCCATATACTGATACCCTACATACAAATAATCATCATCTATTACATAATCATAGAGACTACCATCGACCTGCCTAGCATTCCCCTTATCTATATACCACCCACCTGTGGAGTTAATAGAACTAGAAAGAATAGAGGACTCTGTTAGGTTATCTAAAGAAACTAATTTAGCAAAAACCAAACCATCAACACTATCATCCTCCTTAAATACATCACCCTCCCTAACTACACCAACCATCTCACCAAAAGCAGGATTAGGTTCTGAAACAGACTCTTTAACAGAAAACGTCTTCCCTGAGAAAGAAGATACTGTTGGAAACTCATCATCCCTAAATACCTGTCGCCCACTATCAACATCCCAACTAAAATAACCATCCCCAACCCTAAAGAAGTACTCCTTCTCACTATCAAGACCCTTTAAAGTCACATGATGGGTATAGTATTTGCCAAATTTAGAAACAGAAACCTCCTCACAATTAAAACTCTCTCCACTAACACTAAAATCCTTCCCAACATCAACATTTTGATTAAACTCCTCAACACACTCCGTCTGAGCAATAGCATAGTCCCTATCATCATATGCCCTCATACTCCCTAACCAAGAAAGTGGTCCAACAAGAAAAGAATCTTTTTCTTTGTAGTAGACAATACCCTTCATAGGGGAGTTCGTTGTCCAAGAAACTGTAAAGGAAGACTCTGTAGTATTTGTAACCCTAACCTTAAAAGGCCTCACAGTAAATGACTCATATGTCACATATCCGAAATACAGGAATAGTCCAACCCCTACAAATATCAATATTAGCTTCGATATTGTTCTCAATATCTTCTTAACCTGGATACTCATTAATAGATTTCCAAATATATTAGATATATATATGAAACAAAATATGAAGGAATATGTCAAATATGATGATATAATCAGACAATGAAAAAGATATTCATAAGGCATAAACTAAAAGTAGGAGATATTGCTAACCTATCCGATTCCGATAGTGAATTAATCATACAGGAAGGGAAATTAGATATCGAGGATATTCTAGAGATAGAAACATATGAGAAAATATTTCTAGCTCAGATTACGGATATTTCCAAATCAAGTATTGAGATAGAAATACTGGAGGAGAAAGGAGATAGAGAATCTGACTACATACCTAGCGTAACCATAATACAATCACTTAGTAATGATTCTAAGTTCAACTTTTTCATAGAGAAAAGCGTAGAGATAGGGATAGAGAAAATAATACCAATAGAATCCCACTATTCTTTGAAATCAAGGAATAAGGCAATAAAAAATACAGGATATTGGAATAAAATTGTAAGAGATGCTGTAGAACAATCTAGAAATATATTCCCTACGATAATAGAGAACCCAATAAAAATCGAGAAATTGAAAGAATATAGATATCCAGAAAATAGTATAAAGATATGCCTTAGTACAGAGGCAATAGATTCTGAATATCTTGGGGATCTTCTCAAAAGGACAGATCTTTCAAAACCCATATATATAGCTATTGGACCAGAAAAAGGATGGTCATCCTCAGATATTGAAGTATTCAAAGATGCCGGATTCAGGTTTATAAAGCTAAGGGGGAATATTCTAAGAACAGAAACTACTGGTTTAGTGATAGGGAGTGTAATTAAATATTTAAAAGGAGAAATATAATGAAAAGAAACAGATCAAATTACAAACAGTCTAGGAAAACTACATTCAAACCAAAACACTTCTATACAAAGGAAGAGGCTTTCATCTCCAGGATGGCAAGTATATTAATGTTTCCAACATCAAGGATAACTCCTCTTTTTTCACAAAGGGCAGTAACTACAATTCGTCTAAATTCTTTGAAAATGGATACAAAAAAGATAAAGAATATTCTACTTAAGAAAGGTTATGAGCTAGAAGAAATAGATATTGTTAAAGATGCATACTTTGTACTCAATAAAGACAAAAGTGAGATATCACAAACAGAAGAATATTTTGAAGGCCTTTACTACATACAGAATCTCTCGAGCATGTTACCTGCAGTACTTTTAGATCCTCAGGAGGAGGATTCAGTACTAGATATGTGTGCAGCACCAGGGAGTAAGACTACACATATTGCAGCTATAATGAATAACAAAGGTTCCATAGTTGCAAATGATTCTGACTCTCCTAGAATTTCATCATTAAAGAGTGTATTGAATCAGTTTGGAGTTAAGAATACAAAAGTTACCATGAGCGATGGCTCTCAATTTGGAAAGAATTATCCTGCCAAGTTTGATAGGGTTCTCTTAGATGCACCTTGTAGTGGAGAAGGCCTGATATATTTAAGAGGTCCAAAGCCATTAAGGTTCTGGGGAATTGATAGGATTAAGAGATATTCCTTCATACAGAAGGATCTTCTTGAGAGTGCCTTTCTAACTTTGAAGCATGGAAAATTCCTCATATATTCTACATGTACATTGGAACCGGAGGAGAATGAAGGAGTTGTTACATATCTCTTGAATAAATATCCTAATGCGAGATTGGAAGATATTGATTTGGAGAGAAGCGAAAACATGACAAACGGAATAACCAAATGGAGTGGGAATAAATATCATAGTACTGTGAAGAAATCCTTGAGAGTTATCCCTAGTAGTAAAATGATGGGTTTCTATATAGCAAAGATTTTCAAGGAATAAAAAATAGGCTAGGTATTCCTAGCCTATTAAATATTTCAAGACTTATTACTTCTTGTCCCCTAGATCCTTTATGCTGAGCTTTATCTTTCCTTGACCATCTACACCTACTACTTTTACTTTTATAATGTCACCTTCATTTACATATTTCCTTACGTCTTTGATAAATTCATCAGCTATCTCGGATACATGAAGAAGACCAGCAACACCTGGAGCTAGATCTACAAAAGCACCGTAGTTCATTATTGAAGCAACTTTTCCTTCATAGATTTCACCTACTTCTGCCTTGAAGTCATATCCTGAAACTAGTTTCTTAGCTATTTCGATAGACTCTTCAGATGAACTATATATATTTACAGTACCATCCTCCTCTATCTCTAATTCTGCTCCTGATCTTTCGGATATCTCTCTGATATTTTTCCCTCCTGGGCCAATTATTTCTCCGATTTTATCCTTTGGAACTTTCAACTGAACCACTCTAGGAGCATATTGAGACATTTCTTTTCTAGGTTCAGCTATTGCTTCTGCCATCTTTTCTAGAATCTTCAATCTTGCTTCTTTTGATTGTTTAAATGTTTGTTCAACTATATCCATTCCCAAACCTTTTGTTTTTGTATCCATTTGAACAGCAGTAACTCCATCCTTAGTACCAACAATCTTGAAATCCATATAGCCATAGAAATCCTCAACCCCTTGCATATCTGTAAGAACCTTAAAGGTATCTTCACCTACTACAAGACCACAAGCTATACCTGCGACAGGTTTCCTGATTGGAACACCTGCTGCCATCATGGACATTGTGGAACCACAAGCTGAAGCCATGGAACTAGAACCATTCTCTCCCTGAATCTCACTCATTATCAAGATTGTATATGGAAATTCTTCTTCTGAAGGTATAACAGGCCATAGCCCTTTTTCTGCAAGCATGCCGTGCCCTATTGCTCTCCTACTTGGCATCAACTTGACTCTCTCACTAATACCATATGCAAAAGGAAGATCGTTATAGAAATGCATAAATCTCTGTTCCCTTTCTCCCTCCATATCGTCTACCAACCTTACATCTCTAAGACTACCTAATGTAGTGATTGTTAAGGTCTGTGTTACACCTCTAGTGAAAAGAGCTGATCCATGAACACGAGGGAGAAGATCTACCTCTACAGCCATTTCTCTAATCTCATCTACTTTCCTACCATCAGCCCTTATATCATCTTCTAACACCAATTTTCTCATAGCTTTCTTTAAAAGGAGGTCATATGCCTCATCCATACTAGTTTTAGAATACTTCCCTTCAAACTTAGCATACATTTCGAGCTTCGTTTCAGCATGTATATCTTCGCTACCACTCTTGAGGTTAGAAAGTATCTTCTCTTCACCTAGGAATTCTTTAATCTTTGAGATCATATCTTGATCTGTACTAACAGATGTATATGATTTATCTTTCTTTTCTAATTTAGAAAGAAATTCATTTTGAACCTCTATCCAACTATTCATATAGCCAAGAGATTTTTTCATTCCTTCTATAATTAGAGATTCCTCAACCTCATATGAACCAGCATCTATCATTGTGAATGTCTCACCATCACCTGCTACAACATAGTTCATCTTCTCAGTTTCTGATGTCAAATCCATTGATTTCATCACAGATACTATTTCTTCACCATCAACTCCTACTCTAACACCAGCAACTGGTCCTTCAAAAGGAACTCTTGAATTAGAGAGGGCTACTGATACCGCATTTATAGCTAAGAGCAATGGATCACAATCAGGATCATAGGACATAACTGTAATAATTACACTTACCTCGTCCTTGTAGTCTTCAGGAAATCTAGGTCTAATTGCTCTATCTATCATTCTTGCTTTCAAAACTGCATCATCCGTTGGAAACCTTTCTCTTTTTACAAATCTGGATCCACTGATTTTTCCAGATGCATAGAATTTCTCAATATATTCAACAGAAAGAGGAAAGTAATCAAACTCTCCATTTGTTGGTCTGCTGTTTACATTTACTGTGATAACAGTATCTCCCATTCTTGCTAGAATAGAAGACTGTGATCTGAGAGCCAGTTTTCCTGTTTCGAAAGAACATTTCTTTCCCTCTATCTCAAATTCGTGCTTTATTTCTTTAAATAACATTAATATATATTTATAAATTTATATTTAGATAGACTTAAATAAAATAGTCTATCTATTTTAATTGGAAAGTTTTTACAAAGAAAGAGGGGTTGAAGAATATTATATCTTCAACTTCTTTGAAAGTATTTCAAATCTCTCAGGCTCATTACTCTTAAGATATTGCAAAAGTCTTCTTCTTTTACCTACCATATTTAAAAGACCTCTTCTTGAGTGGTTATCCTTCTTATGTGCCTTAAGATGCTCACTTAGCTGAGTTATTTGTATTGAAAGGAGTGCTATTTGTACTTCTGGAGAACCTGTATCACCCTCATGAAGAGAGTACTTATCAACGATCTCGGTTTTTTCCTCTTTAGTTAATGACATAGTTTAGTATAGGTTAGCATTATATATTTACATAATCAAGAGAGATTCCTAATTGGAAACGAGGAATATTGTATACTTTTATAGGTCATCTGTCAAGCTATACCTCTATCTTACAACCTTGTAGCAGTATACCTCATCACCTTCTCTGACATCTATTGTGTCAACTAGCTGTATACCACAATCAAAACCATTCTTTACTTCTGATACAGAATCTTTATTTATCCTCAAAGATTTTATCTTGCTCTCAGCAATAATCTCATCATTTCTCACAATATCACATTTGCAATCCTTCTTTATGTAGCCTTCCTCAACCCTAGATCCAAGAATACTTGAACCATCTGAGAGAGTGAATAGCGTCCTAACTACAGCATGGCCTATTTCCTCTTCATTCGAGGTAGGTAATGACATTGTAGAGAGGGCATCCTGAACCTCCTCTATCAATTTGTAGATAATGTCATATGTCATCACCAATATCTTTCTCTTTTTTGCAGAGTCGAGAACTCCAGACTCTACACCTACTTCAAATCCCAAGACTATTGATCTTGAAACATCTGCAAGATCAATATCCTTTAAAGAAATATTTCCAACTCCAGATCCAACGATATTTACCTTGTAACCATCTTCATCTAGCTTCTCCAGAACCTTCGCTATTGCTTCCAAAGAGCCTTCCGAAGAACTCTTGATAATCACATTCAATAGGTTCTTAGAATCCGCTTTGGATGTAGAAAAGAAATCTCCCATTGTGAATTCCGCATTAAGTTCCTCCTTACTATCTTCCTTGTATAATGATTTTAGGATATTTTCATCCTTCTTTTCTAAGACATATACCTCTGTTCCTAGTTCAAGAAGGTTTGATATTCCTATGACTTTTCCACCACAACCACAATCGAGAATGCAAAGACTCTCTCCCTCTTCAGTTACCATACCTTTGATTTTCTCCACAAAGAATTTCCCATCAACTCGATATCCTAGCCAATTACCTTGGCAGATATTCCCCTGAATGAGAGCAACAGAGGACATATTCCCTTTAAATTTATCTTTTACTGATTCCAAAACAAATGCTTTGCCCAAGATTCCATCCGGAAGATCCTCGGCATTTCTCAAACCTTCAACCTCCGCTACAAGCAAGATTAGGTCCAAGAGTTCAGGAATACCTTTTCCTGTCTTCCCTGAAACTTCAATAACGGGAACACTCCCACCGAATCCTTCTATCTGGATACCGTTATTAACAATATCTCTCTTAACTTTCTCCAAAGAGATGTCTGGGAGATCACATTTATTAATAACAACTATTGGCTTAACATCGCTATTATTAATGATATCTATTGATTCCTTAGTTTGAGGTTTTACACCATCATCAGCTGCAACAACTAGTAGTACAATATCTGCTATACTCCCTCCTCTAGATCTCATCAAATCAAATGCTTCATGACCTGGAGTATCAACAAACGTAATTCTTTTCTCTCCTGAGACGCTAACTGTGAAAACAGAAACTTTCTGCGTTATACCACCTACTTCACACCCTTGAACATTACTTTCTCTGATCTTATCAAGAATTGTAGTCTTTCCGTGGTCTACATGACCCAAGATTGTAACAATGGGAGGTCTAACACAATCTCTTGTGCCTTTAGATTCAACCCTTTTACTTGTTCCAACCTTAGCCATATTCTATTTTCTAATATTATATTACCCTTCCTCTCCATCACTTTCCTCTTCTTCCTTTGAACTTTCACCTGAACCAACAATATCTATTTTAAATCCAGTTAACTTCCAAGCTAACCTAACATTCTGTCCATCTCTTCCTATTGCCAGAGATAGTTGATCATCTGCAACAGTCACAGTAGCGGTATCATCTTCTATACTTACGCTGTCTATCTTTGCAGGACTAAGAGCATTTGCAACAAATTTCTCAGGTTCTTCATCCCACTCTATT
>CAYVNA010000001.1:0-32587 GCA_964452735.1 uncultured Candidatus Saccharibacteria bacterium | reverse complement strand
CATCTTACTCCTAGAACCAGCTTCCCTAGCAATTGACTTTATCTCCAGAACTCCAGACTCTATCTCTGGAACTTCTAGCTTAAATAACTCAATGAGGAACTTGGGATCAGCTCTGGAAACTACCATCTGAGAATCTTCAATATCTTTAAGAAGTACCTTATACCTATCACCTAATCTATAGAATTCATTGGGGATCTGCTCCTCAGTAGGCATAATAGCAGTAGCTTTACCTATCTCAAATATCACTTGTCCTTTCTGCATCCTCTGCATTAAAGCTGTAAATACTTCTCCTACTTTATCGCTATATTCGCTAATAACAGCATCCTTCTCGGACTCTCTGATCTTCTGCAGTATAACCTGTTTAGCTGTTTGTGCTGCAATCCTTCCGAAATCCTCTGCTGGCATCTCTATCTGAACAGAATCTCCAACCTCAACACTAGGAGAGATCAATTCTGCTTCAGAAACAGATATCTCCATATCATTATCCTTAACTTTCTTAACTACCTCTTTCGTTGCTATGAGCTTGAAATCTCCAGTTTCTCTATCTAGTTCTATAGATAAATTACTTCCAACATCTTCCTTCTCAGAATCAATGAATTTTTCTTTTTTATACGCTACCAATATCGCAGACTCAAGAGCTTGGAATATCTCTTCCTTTTCTACACCTCTTTCTGCTGCTATTTGATTAATAGCGGCAACAAATTCTGATATCATTGCCATTATTATTTAACTGATTAATTTAAACCGTATACCTAAAAAAAAGGTGAGAATATTTATCCTCACCCTCCTCTTTGTATAACTTTCAATAAAGAGTATAGCACAAACCTAAATAGAAAAACAAACTCGCTAACCTTGATCAGCCATTCTCTCCCAGAGTTCTTTTTCCTTTCTGTTAAGTTTTGTTGGGATATCAACATTGACCCTCACATAATGATCACCCCTATCTCCTTTTGAAGAAAGAACTGGAACTCCTTTCCCTTTTATTTTGAATATTGTTCCTGACTGAGTGCCCTTTGGAATTTTTAGATTTACTTCTTCAAATATAGTCTTGATTGTGATGGTTCCCCCTAAGACCGCTAAGTAAACAGGGATAGACTCTTGAGAATAGATATCGTTACCCCTCCTATCGAATATATTTGATGCCTCAACCTCTATTTCAATATACAAATCACCCAAAGATCCTCCATTCCTACCAGCATTACCACCACCTCTAAACCTTAGAACCATTCCATCATATGCCCCAGAAGGAATCTTTATAGTTATTGTCTCTTCCTTAATCTCAATACCTGTACCCTTACAAGAGCTACATGGGTTCTCCACGACCCTCCCCGTACCCCTACAATTACTACAAGTACTCATGACAGCCATTTGACCTAGAATCGTGTTCCTAACCTGTCTTTGCTGTCCTGTACCATGACAAACAGGACACTCTTTATCCTTGCCATCTGAACTACCACTACCATTGCACTTCTCACACCTATCCTCCCTTTTTATCTTAATCTTATACTCCCCACCCTTCATAGCTTCATCGAAACTAACCCTCACCTTATACCTAATGTCCGAGCCCATATCTTCTCTGTTTCTCTCCGAATTGGAGAAGTTAAAACCAAAATCACTTCCCCCAAAGAAAGTATTGAAAATATCCCCCATATCAAAAGGTGTTCCTTGATAGTCAAAACCATTAGATGATCCTCCAGGATTGAAACCTGCTGTTCCTGCATGCCCATACTGATCATACGCAGATCGTTTTCCATCATCCGACAAAACCTCATATGCTTCCTGAACCTCTTTGAATTTCTCTTCAGCATCAGGCTCTTTGTTAACATCAGGATGGTACTTCTTAACCAACCTCCTATATGCCTTTTTTAGTTGATCCTTAGAAGCATCCTTTTTCACACCTAATATTTCGTAATAGTCTCTTTTTTCCATAGCTTAAAGATTTTAGCAAACAAAAAGGATATTTGCTATCCTCTTTTATCAAATTGGTTTAATTGATAATATCTATAATACATGAATAACTCTTGGAATATTCAAGCACAAAGCAAGAAGAAAGCTAGAAACCTTAGGATATGGATATCCGTCATACTCTCTATCTCCGGAATTGTCATTGTTGGAAGCCAATTAATTCCTTTAGCAATTTCATATGTACAAGGAGTGATTGAACAAAGGAGAGTGGAGGTAAAGGTTGAACCTGTACCAGAGTCATACAAAAAGTATATAGAGGAAGAGTTTGCATATTACGATCCAGGGAAGAGTTATTTTGCAAATCTCACAGAGCAATTGGGGAATTTAGATATAAAGGGGATATTCTCATATGATCCTGAAACTAATACTCAGAAAAGGGTCAATATCGATACAGAGTACGACAAGGAGATGAAGTTAACGATAGAGAGTGTTGGGATAAAGGATGTTAGAATATCTCCAAATGTAGAGAGTTCTAGTGAATCAGTATATAACAAGTACCTTAAATATGGGGTTGCTCATTTCAAAGGGACTCCCCTTCCTGGAGATGGCGGGAACTCTTTTGTATATGGACATAGTGCAGTAGAATCATTTTTCAGCAGACACAAAGATCTTCCAGAAACTATCTTTTCCAGATTAAATGATATTGATATTGGTCAAAAAGTAGTTGTAAATAGGGACGATAAAGTAATAGAATATGTTGTTAGAAATAAGAAGATTGTAGATCCTGACGACTTCTCAATACTAGAACCTTCTAACAATAAAGAGACATTGACATTAATGACATGTTGGCCATTAGGAATAGGTACTAAAAGACTGATAGTTGTTGGGGAAAGAAAGATATAAATTAAGAATGTAAATACGTGGAAGAAAAAAAGAGAAAATTTCTAATCATAGGAGGGATAGTTTTAGTAGTCTTGATGCTTGGTACAGGAATATTTCTGCTATTAAATAAAGACAAATTAGGGGATTCAGAGAAGGAGAACATAGAATTAACCTACTGGGGGCTATGGGAACCTTCTAGTGTAATGCAACCCTTAATCGATGAGTTTGAGGATCTTAATCCTAATGTAAAGATATTATATTCACAACAGACTTTCACAAACTACGAATCTAGATTATTTACCAGACTACAACAGGCTACAACTTCGGAGGAGCCCGCTCCTGATATATTTAGAATTCATAATACTTGGGTACCTAAGTACTACTCATATCTTTCACCGCTTCCAACAACTGTGATGACAGCTAGTGAATACCGAGAAATTTTCTACCCAACAGCTATAGAAGATTTCACAGCAAAAGATAACAATATATATGCTATTCCTTGGGAAATAGATGGCCTAATGGTTTTCTATAACAAGCCCCTACTCCAAGAAGCTGGAGTACAAAAGCCACCAGAAGATTGGGACTCCTTCTTTGAGCTTGCACAGAAATTAACAAAAAAGGATTCCTCTGGAAAGATTACTCAATCTGGACTAGCAATAGGGACATCAAGAAATATAAAACACTCAGCAGAGATACTTTCCTTTTTCCTAATACAAGAGGGTGTTAATGTAATGGACCAGACAAAAACGAAGATAACACTAAATACAACTAAAGCACAAAGAGTATTTGAAACATATACAAACTTCGCAAAAGGAGATACTGCAGTATGGTCTTCTACACTAAGAACTGATTTGGAAATGTTCTTCGCAGGAGATCTTGCCATGATGATTGCCCCAAGCTGGAGAGCTTTTGACATCATAGAAGCAGCACCCACTATCGAATTTGATACTGCTCCTCTTCCACAGCTCAAAGCTAATACCGAGAAGATATATCTTTCATCATACTGGGGAGATGCTGTAAGCAATACTTCTGCAAACAAAGAAATGGCTTGGAAATTTGTAAGGTTCCTTTCTGAGAAGGAACAACAGATGAAACTCTATTCCAATTCTTCAAAAATTAGAGCCTTTGGAGAACCCTATTCTTTAATAGAGCTAAATAGTGAATTAATGAATAAAAAATATGTTTCCGCAATTGCCGAGATGGCTCCATACATGCAATCTTGGCAGAAAGGAGATGAATATACTATAAATTCAGCCATAGATGAAGCTATTACGGAGATAATAGAAAATGGGAAAGAAATTCCAAATGTTTTGAAGAACACAGAAACAGTAATTAATGCTAAAATAGAAGAAACTAATAAATAAATAATCTAAATACATGCCCAACAGAATTGCCCAGAAAAAATATGCCCAGAGATCAGTTATATTTCTAACGTTCTTAATACTTCTTTCTATTCCATTGTTAATATTTGGTTTAGCACAAGAGAATTTTGATATTAGGAATAAAGCTTTTGATGACTTAGAGCTTAGTGATGAGCACCAGTGTCTTATATCATTACCCAATGTTAATCCATATACATTGGAACTTGGGAAAACAGTCACGGTACAATTGGACTCCAAATTAAAAGATGACAGTATCTCTTCCATAAAGATACAGGATGCAGGTGGAGAAATAGTCTATGAAGAGATGTTTGATAATGCATCAATAGAGATTGCAACCAGTTTTCTTTTCACCCCTAAAACCTCAGGTGTTGTGAATCTTCAAGGTGTTGTAACTTCAGGGCAAGGGAAAAGTATCCCTTGTGAAATAAGTAGCCCGTATGACATAAAAGGCTTAAAGGTGATTACTAGCAACTCAGCTCCAGAATTTACATCTAAGCCTTCCTCTTCTACACCCTCATTAAATCTTAAAATAGGACAGCAGTATGAGTATACCGTTGAAGCAAAAGATATAGATGGGGACAGGATTAATTTTGACTACTCCTTCACTCCTCGTGCTGACTGGCTCAAATCGATAGTCATAGAAGATGGTTCTAATGGTAGTTTCTCCATAAAATTCCGAGGAACACCAGATAAAGCAGCTAGCTACTTAGCAAATGTCTTAATACACGATGGATATAGTACTCATGTAAGTTCTCAATCTTGGATAATAAATGTAAGCCCTAAAGAAAATGATATTCCTGTAATAAAGATACTGGATCCCGTGGAGAGTCTCAGAATCGACAGAGGAGCAATCTTCAGAACAGCTTGGGAGGCATCCGATTTAAACCATATATCAAGATATGAGCTATACATTACGAATAACCCCGCAAATGAATCAGACTGGAAGGAAATAAACAAGGACATCGCATACAACATATCTTCGTACAATGTTAACACTGAAGATATACTTCCAGGGACATACAAGATCGTTGCCAGAGCTGTTGATAATCAAATCCCTGCAGGGATAGGTTTAGCTGTATCTCCTGAAATTGTCATAAGTGGAACAACAAATCAGGAGGAGAAAGAAGAACCAGATGATAAAGTAATTCTTAAAAATCCTCAGGTGATAAACATGTCCCCTTCTAGCTCTGATGATATATATAACCGTAGAGTAACTTTAAGAGCAACCATAGTTGCAAGTGAAGATGTAGAAATTGATCAGAAATCCATAGTCTTTAAGATAGACAATAAAGACATTACAGAGAAAATAAAGCTTAATAAAATATCTCCAAGTGAATATAACGTAATCTATCAACCTGACGAAGATCTAGACTACGGACTACACAAAGCTGAAATAAGTTTCTCCGACACTAGAGATCTTAAAGGAATAAAGTCTTGGACATTCACAATACTAGAAGATGAAGAAGCTTCAAAAGAAACATACACAATATTTGGATATGAAATATCCAAGAGTATGTTGATAATCATTGTCGTTGGTATAGTAACAATAATATTGGCAATCATTGCCCCATTCATCATTTTCTCCATATGGAAAAATGATGGGAAGGATAAAGAGTACTATGGAGAGAAGAATGACCGACTTCCACCATCGGTACCAACTGATAATACAAAATATGTAGAAGTAGATACTAATGAGTCATTTGAGAGAAAGAAGGTCACAGATCTCCCTGAGAAACCCAAAGAAGAAAAGGATGTCTGGGAGGATACGTATTCAGCTCCTAAGCCTCAACAGATAGAAGAGACCCCTACTCCAGAGATTCTCCCTCAAGAAACAATTCCGGAGATTGTAGAACCTCCTGTTCCACAACACGTAATACCAGAACCGGATATCCCTTCCCAAGAAGAGCTACAAAATATATATCAACAAATAACCGGAGATCAAGAAACAACTCCACCAGTAGTTAAACAGGAATGAAGTTGATATAATCTTTCTATGAAAAATCTCACATATAAAGAAATAAGAGATAGATATATAGAATTCTTTAAGAAAAACGGACATGCCGAGATACCAAGTGCATCATTAGTCCCCGAGAATGATCCCTCAGTACTCTTTGTTAATGCAGGGATGTTTCCTCTAGTACCCTTTCTAAAAGGGGAGAAACATCCATTAGGAAATAGATTAGTTAACTCTCAGAGGTGTATTAGAACCGGAGATATAGATGAAGTTGGAGATGCATATCACTATACTGCTTTTGAGATGCTAGGTAACTGGTCTCTAAATGACTATTTCAAGAAAGAAGCCATTACCCTCACAATAAAGTTCTTCATAGAAGAGTTAGGTTTTGATATTAACAAAATATATGCAACTGTATTCATGGGAGATGAAACTTCTCCGAAGGATACAGAATCCATAGAGATATGGAAAAACATTTTTAAAGAATACGGTATAGATGCAAAAGTAGGAGAGAAGATATTAGAGAAAGGAAAAGATGATAACTGGTGGGAATTAGCAACAGGAGGCCCATGTGGACCTGATTCAGAAATATTCTATGGAATTAATGGTGAATTAGTAGAGATTGGAAATAATGTTTTCATGGAATATCTTAAGATTGGAAATGAATACAAAGATTTAGGTAGACACAATGTTGATTTTGGAGGAGGCTTAGAAAGGATTACCTGTGTAAGCCAAGGTATTGATAATTTCTATGAATCAGATATCTGCAAACCCATATTCGATTTTGTCAAATCGTTAAGTAAAAATGATGTCTTAATATCACAAAGAATTGTAACAGACCACATTAAAGCTGCTACATGGATAATCATGGATGGTGTAGAGCCTAGTAGAAATCAGCAGGGATATATATTAAGAAGAATAATTAGGAGAGCAATTAGGCATGGGAGGAAATTAGGAATAGATGGTTTGTTTACTAGAGAGGTTGGGGAAATAGCTATACAACAATTCTCACCAATATGGAAAAAGCTAGAAACAGACAAGGAAAGAATTCTTAATATCCTTAAGGAAGAAGAAAAGAAGTTCAGCAAAACACTAGAGAATGGTTTAAAGGAATTAGAGAAAATTATCAAAGATGAAAAAGATCTTCCCCAAAAAACATTTAAGCTTTACGAAACATATGGTTTTCCTATTGAACTAACCATAGAAGAACTACAAAATAGAGGGATACAATTCAATGAAGAAGAACTCTTAAACGGATTTCAAGAAGCACAAAAACAACACCAAGAACTCTCTAGAACATCCTCTGCAGGGATGTTTAAAGGAGGATTAGCAGATACCTCTGATATGTCTACAAAATATCACACTACGACACACCTACTCCTTAAAGCATTAAGAGAGATAATTGGAGATCACGTATACCAAAAAGGGAGCAACATTACACCCGAAAGACTTAGATTTGATTTCCCAAGTGAAAATAAGCTAACTCCAGAACAAATTAAAAAAGTTGAAGACCTAGTAAATGAGCAAATAGAAAAAGCACTACCAGTAACATATGAAGAACTTCCTAAAGAAGAAGCTCTCAAATTAGTACCCTATGCAGCATTCATTGAAAAATATGGAGATATTGTCAAAGTATATTACATTGGAGAAAAGGAGAATCCATACTCCGTAGAGATATGCAATGGTCCACATGTCACAAACACAAAAGAACTTGGGAAATTTAAAATCATTCAACAAGAAAACGTAGGTGCTGGCATTAAAAGAATTAAAGCTATATTAGAATAGAAATGGAAGAATACCCAATACTAGCAATAGACTATGGTGAAAAACATTTTGGATTAGCAATATCTGATTCAAAAGGAATACTAGCATCTCCCCTAACAACAATCTCCATAACTAAAAATCGAAAAGTTGATTCCGTAATACAGGAAATTCTAGAAATTTGCAGAGAGTATCAAGTTAAAATAATCCTCATAGGGAAGCCCCAATCCTTCTCTGAGAACCAAGATCAAACAAGTAAAAAGGTAGACACATTTATCTCAAAGATAAAAGTTCATTCGAATATTCCCATCATTACATACGATGAGAGCTTTTCTACAACTGAAGCTCAAAATGTGCTAACATCTTCTGGACAGCATAGTAAATCATACAGAGTAAAGATAGATCAAATAGCTGCTACTGTATTTTTACAAGAATTTCTAAATTCAAATAAAAATAATCAATGACAAAAGTCCCACAAAAATCACTTCTCTTAATCATCCTGATAACTGTCGTTTTGGTTAGTATCCTCATTCTCAAACTTAGCTATGATAGAGCAATCGAAATAATCAACAGTGAAGAAACGGAGAAGGTAACTCTCCAAATTAATAGTGGGGAAACCGTAGATCAAATAGTTGATTCCCTCATAGAAAAAGGACTCATTAGAAAAAACTTCCTGTACTATACAAAGATATATCTTAGAATAAACAATTTGGGTACAAAACTACAAGCAGGAGTATACGAGCTACCAAAG
Source organism: uncultured Candidatus Saccharibacteria bacterium (assembly GCA_964452735.1). Classification (GTDB taxonomy): domain Bacteria; phylum Patescibacteriota; class Dojkabacteria; order SC72; family SC72; genus UBA2177. The sequence continues at coordinate 23,952 of CAYVNA010000001.1, read as the reverse complement.
AATCTAAGTATTAAAGAAATCATAGAAACACTTCAGTCTGGAAGAAGCCAGGATATTTGGGTATCTATACCAGAAGGGCTAAGAAAAGATGAAATAGGAGAGATACTAGAAAGGGAATTAGTAGGTACAACTTTCTCGAAAGACAGATTCCTGTCCCTAACTGTTGATACCACATACATAGAGAGTTTGGGATTAATTTCCGAAGTAAAGGATTTAGAGGGATTCCTTTTCCCTGATAAGTATGCTTTTCCAAAAGATTCCACAGAAGAGGTAGTTATAGAGAGAATGGTTGGAAACTTCAAGACTAAGGTTGGTGCTTCATATACATATGAAGACATAGTCCTAGCAAGTATAGTTGAGAGAGAAGGATATAATGGAAATGATAGACCTACCATCGCAGGAATTATAATAAAAAGATATAACGAAGGATGGCTCCTGCAAACAGATGCTACCTTACTCTATCCTGTAAAGGATTGGAAACATGTAATAACCATACAAGACAAGGATGATGACAACCCATACAACACATACAAAAAGATTGGATTACCTCCAACTCCAATATGCAATCCTGGACTCCAGTCTATACAGGCTGTATGGTCTCCTGTTGAATCAAGATATTACTACTACATTCATGATCTGGAAGGCAATCCTCACTATGCAGCAACTCTTGATGAACACAATTCTAATGTAAATAAATACCTAAGATAGTAAGTGATACTGCCCTACTATGAAAATTGCAATGAATATAAAAGATAGTCATTTAGGAAAAGACCTGAAACCGAAGGTCAAGGAAAAAACCCCACTCTCACCAGAAGAGAAGAAAAAGCGAAGAAAAAAAATCATATCAATAATTTTCCTGGTAGTAACCTTCCTAGCCTTCTTAGCTTTTGGCTACCTCTTCTACAAAGGATATATATTTTCAAAAGAACTAGGGTTCAGACTGGATCCTAAATCCCTTATCTCTTTCGAGAAACATGAACTAAAGAAAGACTCCTCAGGAGAGTATACAAATGTACTATTAATGGGTATAGATACAAGAGAAAGCGAGACCCTACTCAATACGGATACCCTAATCCTAGTCTCCTACAATCATAAGAGTAATAACATCTTAATGATCTCAATACCTAGAGACTTCCATGTAGAGGTTGATGAAAATACTAAATGGTACGTAAGGATAAATAGCATATATAGTTCTGCCGAACAAAAGAAAGAAGGTTCTGGAATAGAAGCATTGAAAGATACCGTGACAAGGGTAACAGGACAAGAAATACAATACTACGCAATGGTGGACTTCAAAGCCTTCGAAGGACTAATTGACGCAGTTGGAGGAGTAGATGTGAATGTGGAAAACAGCTTCACTGACTATAGTTATCCTGAGGGATACGGATACAAGACAGTTTCCTTCAAAGCAGGTCCACAAACAATGGATGGAGCTACAGCCTTGATATACTCACGCTCTAGACATTCTCAACAAAATAACGAAGGGACTGACTTCGCTAGAGCAAAAAGGCAACAAAAAGTCATAATAGCTCTAAAAGAAAAAATCCTTTCAACAGAATCACTCTCCAATCCGAAAACACTAATGGGAATCCTCTCCTCAGTATCAGGAAATGTTAAAGTCTCGGAGTTCAGTTTAAACGACATAGATGCAGCATTTGATCTTGCAAAGAAATATGATGAAGGAAACGGTAAAACATACTCCTTTGTTCTAGATCCAGAAAGTGGGAATTCATCTTTAATAGAAAGAAAATATCCAGAGAGTGGAGCCTATGCAATTGGCCCCAAACTCGGCTACGGGAAATATTCAGACATTATCACATATGTTGATCTCCTTAAAAAATATCCTGGTATATACTCTTGGAATCCCAAGATTGTAGTATATGACACAGGTCTAGGATATAAATTAGCAAGAGAAAGGTTTGTGAAACTTTCGGAAATGCTTCCATATATGAATCTATCTTTTGGTGGAACTCTATACAAAGACAAGGAAGGGGAATACATATATAGCAATGATGCTGAAATGGATTCTCTAACAAACAACCTTAAGGACCTCTTTGAAATTAAAAATATGGAGAAACCAGAATACATGACTATAAATAATAACGGTACAGATGTTACAATACTAATAGGTAAAGAAATTATATCTGAGTAATAAGAAAGTGGTATACAAACTATTCCATGGAGCCTCACCTTTCCTTTCTTTAGAGGCAGCACACAAATACATATATGAAGAAATCATTAAAGATGCCTTTGAATCTTTAGCAATAGATGCTGATACTACTAAAGCCCAAAACATAATAGATACAATATCCTCACCATCTCTATTCTCTTCTCGTAGGATAATATTTCTCAAAAGAGTATACAAGAACAAGGAGAAGGAGATATTAATAGAGAATATCCTAAAATCAATGGAGAACTTGGGTAATGAAGATATCATAATAATTTGGGAGGACCAAAAAATCAAATCAAATACAAAATATTATAAATTCTTCAGTAAAATGAACGAATTAGAAGAGTATCCACTGTTAAACAAACGATCATTCATAACATGGCTAAGATCTATCCTAGAAAAGGAAGAATTGAAGATAGAACCTTCTGCAATAAAAATCCTTGCAGAGAGTACAAATTACGATCCAGAGAGATGCTATAACGTAATAAAGAAATTCAAGTTAAAAGATGAAAACAGAATAATAAAAGAAAATGATTTGGAAGAAATAACGATAAATACTCTCGAAAATGACATCTGGGAACTCATCGATAGCATAAATGTTGAAGACAAGAAAAGAAGCCTTCTAATTCTCAATAAGCTACTCTCTCAACACGTCGATTCTAACTATATACTATCTATGCTAGGAAGAAACCTTAGGTTAATCTTCCTTACAAAAGAGCTTTTAAACAAAGGTGTCGATTATGGAAGAATTGCCTCAGTACTAAAAGTACCACCTTTCACAGTAGGATCCTTAGTAAAAAGTTCAAAAGGATATACCCAGGAAAAAATGAAATTCATTTATTCAAAACTTTCCAACTTAGACCACCAAATAAAGACAGGAAAAATTGATGGACCACTTGGTCTAACACTCATATGCCCCTATCTCTAGATACTATGTTGACACTCATGGGGTATTAAATTAAACTTTATGGAAAGGATAATTTTTTACTGCCCAGAATGGAAGAGGTTAGAAGAGTAACAACCACGAGAAAGCCCAAAAGACTCACAATCGTTTTGTTAGTTATAGCAGGTATACTAGGTCTTGGCCTTATCGGTACAGCAATATATTTCTACGCTATTGGAGATACAACGAAGGAAGATACCTCTGCAGAAACTACATGTGCCTGCTACTACATAGACCCTTCCATAGTATCTGAGTGTGGAGATCCTAGAAGAGGCTTCATGTTCAAAACTAACACAGTAACCGGAGATGAGGTGTGCAGAGCTTCCTGCTCTACTAAGGATCTCTCTACAAATCTCCTAAACAGTACAACTAAACAGGACCTATACAAGGTATGCCAACTACAAACAGTACTAGACAGCAGATGTACAGAGATGATAGTGAAAGACAAGGAAGGGAAAATCGTAACGGGGAAGATTTCTTCTAATGACGAGGTCTCCATCGAAGCAAAATTCAAGAAGGAATACACAAATTACAAATTCGTTATAAACAATGAAGATACAGATCCAGATGTAGTATCTCCAGACAAGCTAACAATCAAGAAGACAATATCTGAGCTAGATACTAGCACCTTGAATATTGTCGCTACAGCAACAGATTCAGATGGTGAGAAAATAAACTCTCCGTTATGTAGAAGATTAATAGAGGTAGAGCAAGCAGGAACAAGCAATTTGAGTGATATTCAAGTACAAACGAGAGTTGCTGATGGTGTTAACAAAGTGTCGAAGATACGAATTGGGGTAGGAAATATTGATGAAAGTTCTGTTATATCCATAAGGTTCACTTTTGACAAAAACCTCACAGACTTAGTAATGAACCAAGGCTTTACCATAGATTCCTCTAAAGGGGAAATCACAATACTGGAACAGGATCTATACAATTCGGAGAATTTTGGGACTGAGAAAAGTTTCTCTCAATTAGATACCACCACAGGGAATATAAAAATTACAGCAGAGGTAACCGAGGATGGAGAATCCATTGGAACAGTATCTGGGACATTTGAGTTCGCAAAAGTTGAGGAAACTACTCCTTCAGGAACTACAGAGGAGTCAAACTTTGCCGTATCAAAAAACTCTAATGTATCATGTGTAGAAAGAGTTTCTCCTGAGAACATTGCACAGTTCACAATCACAGCATCGAATGGAAGTTCTGCTACCCAGAATATAAATTCTGTTAAAGATAAACTCCCTCTAGGATTTACATATGTTAGTGGATCAACAAAAATAAATGGAGTCTCCGTTACAGATTCTGACTATGTCACAGTATCAACTGTAGGAGATACACAAGAAATCGATTGGGCAAAAGGAGGAGGTTGGCAAATATCTTCTGGGCAGTCATTAACTATTGTATTCCAATCACAAGCAGGAACAAATGCGTTAACAGGAGCAAATCAGAATGAAGCAATCATCTCACCATCAGAAATCCCTTCCGATCCATCTACATTGAGAGCTGAATATGTGATACAGGTAGCCCAAGACTGCCAATCACCAACAACTCCCACAACACCAACCACCCCTACAACACCAACAACACCTAGTACTGGAATTCTCGATTCTGTAATTGCAAAGATAATAGTAGGACTAATGACTATCATCATAGGATGGTATATATACAACAGACCTTTTGGGAAAATCCTTGTTGAGAAGATTGTTGACTCAGAACTATACAAAGAGGTGGAATTCAAATCTGCGAAAGTAATAAATCCAAAGAGATACTTCGAAGAGAAGGTTGTTCGAAAGATAGAAAGAAAAAGCTAAAGAGAGTCTAAAACAAACTGCAGAGGAACACCGCCATTCCCATAAGGAATCTCTTGTGAATTGATAAGAAAATAATATATCTCCTTGCTCATCAACTGCTCCAAAGTAACTACATGCTCCTTTGACTTATTCATATTAACCAGATCAACAGATACCAAATCCAAATTATTTGCATCTCGACCATACTGAACAAAGCCTATACACTTCTCCTTCGTAGACCAATATATCTTCAACGAATGATCCTTGGAACCCCTCTCCAAGATAACATTATATGGAACACAACTATCAGAAGATGCTCCTCCAATATCAAACCCAACTACATTCTTAGTTATCAATAGAAAGGAAGAAACTGAAACCAGTATAAAAGAGAAAATCCCTAAAATATAGAAAACCTTTTTATCTAACATCGTTACTTACTAAAATATAACTTTCTTGAGTAGAACTATTATATCCATCACTCACCTTCAAAACAACTTTGTATGTACCAGAACTCCCCAGAGGAGCAACACCCTTAAGATACCAACCCTCAACACTCAACCAGCCTGGACCCTCAATCATAGATAAAGAAATGTCTTTGAAATCAGTATCCGAATCCACCATTCTCACCTTGTAAATATACTCCTCTCCCTCAAAAACAAAACTAGGAACAACACTTGTAATATATGGGACATGAGATGGAGCGCTCTCTCCTAGAACCTCAACTTCCTTCTCCTCTGGGATATTGTTTAGATAATACAAAAGAGATAATCCTAGAATTAAAAATACTAGAAAAGTAGTAACCACTATCTTGAATACCCTATTTCCTCCCATATTAAAAGTCTAACACAAACAAAAACGTTTACAAATATCCTCATTATATATATAATACCCTGAGTTATTAATCATTTTTAAATATAATAAGAAATGCCAAATCTAAAAACTTCAATAAAAGATCTTAGACAAAATAAAAGAAGAAAAACAAATAACGACAGACTAAGAAATAGAGTTAAGAGAGCTGTAAAAGGCCAAGTCGCATTAACAAAAGAGTCTAAAGATGTTGAAGCTAAAAAGAATTTAAAGAATCTATACAAAGTTCTTGACAAAGCTGCTAGAAAAAATATCATAAAGAAAGGAAAGGCAAGTAGAATGAAATCTCGCCTAACCAAAAATTTAAACAAGCTGTCCCAAGATAATGTCAAAACTGCTAAGAAGAGCGCTTAAAATATCCCTAACTCCTGCTATCTTAATGATAGTTGGGAAGTTTCTGGGTATTGCAATCATTAGTGTTATATATGATTTAGAGTTCGTTATAGAGAATAATTTAAATGGTATATTCTCCATACAAATACTCTTCCTCGATGAAAATACAACATTGTTTGTAAACTCAATGTCCAACCTCTTGATGATTATGCTAATCGCAATTCCTACCATTTACTTTATCCTGAAGACCTCTATCTATCAATCTTCTTTGCAAAATCCCAGAACTGTAGTAAAGATAACCAGACTGAATATCCTTAAATGGATAACTAAACAAGATACAACCTTTCTCCAGATCTTCATCTGGACATCCTTCCTAACAATCTCGGTAGCTATTGTGATAGTACAAACAATACAAGGCAGTACATATGACTGGGTAGGAATTACTTCTGGAGTTATTTCCCTCTTCAGTATTTGGGGAACTATGAAGACATTCGAGTTAGAAATTGATAAGATATATCCAAGAGAAGCAAAATACTACTAATGACAAAAAGCTATGGTAAAGCAAAATTTGTATTCCTTCAGGTTCTAGAACCCTTCGCTCTTGGTATACTAGCCCTACTGTTCATCATCCCAACAATCACTGTAATGAATCTAACTCCTCTCACAAAAGAACTTAAGAAGTTAGACGTTTTGGGTGTAACCTCACAAGAAGATATAAAAATAGATATGGTTGGTGGAAAACATGAAATATTCTCTAATGAAAACCTTAGTAAGATTGACAATAATAGATATACCTATTCCACGAACTTGAACAAAAGAGCTTCTGACATATACTCAAAACCAATATTGAAGATATCAAATAGAGGAAGTGCTGATAAGAAGGTTGTATTCTTTGGACAAACTTTAAGTAATACAAGATCCGATGTATTTCTAATGATTGGAAAGGAAAAGTTCAGAATACAGGATGGGCAAGGAGAAACATACAAACAGGAGATTACGATAAAAGCAGGATCCGAGGAAACGATCTTTCTCTCCATAGAGAATCTCTCTGGGGTTCAGTTCTCAGAAATCTTTGATATGGATATTTCTGTTTCCGAAGAGTAACTGTTCTTCTACTATTATCCCCTCTATTACGATATAATCTCCGTATGCAAGATTCGCATCCATTAGAAAAAATAAGAAACTTCTCAATAATAGCACACATAGACCATGGAAAATCGACACTCGCAGATAGAATGTTAGAGGCTGTACATAAGGACCTTACAAGAGAGAAAAGAAAAGAGAGAGTTTTAGATCGATTAGACCTAGAACAAGAGAAAGGCATTACAATAAAACTTCAGGCTTGTAGGATGGATTGGAAAGGATACCAGTTAAACCTCATAGACACTCCAGGGCATGTAGATTTCTCATATGAGGTTTCTAGATCACTAGCAGCTTGCGAATCCGCAATTCTTCTAGTAGATGCAAGCCAAGGTATACAAGCACAAACAATATCAAATACAAAAAAGGCTTTGGATTTAGGATTGGACATAATACCCGTGCTGAATAAGATTGATATACCATATGTAAATATTGAAGAAAGAGAGAAAGAAATAGAAAGCCTCCTAGGTTTTAATAAAGATCAAATAATAAAAGTTTCTGGAAAAACAGGACAGAATGTTGACCTACTACTGGATGCAATTATCGAAAGATCTCCACATCCTAGAGGAGAACTGGATAAGCCATTGAAAGCACTTGTATTTGATTCCTTCTATGATGAACACCGAGGTGTTGTAATAGCTATTAGAATAATAGATGGAAAGATTGACCATATCCCTGGGAAAGCAACTCCACTATACATGATACAAAGAGAAGAGTCTTTCAAACCAACAGAGATAGGCATATTCAACCCAGACCTAAAAGAAACATCCTCACTAAATACTGGAGAGGTCGGATACATAGCTACAGGGATGAAAGACATTAGTTATTTCACAGTAGGAGATACTGTATCAAACAAACCTGACACATCCCCCCTCCAAGGTTACAAAATTCCAAAGCCTAATCTCTTTGCAACATTCTTCCCTACAGATCCTGAAGGATACGAAGGTCTAAAAGAATCTCTCAAGAAACTCTCCCTCAATGATTCGTCCATTACCTTCACAGAACAAAGATCTAGTCTCTTGGGATCTGGCTTTAGATGTGGATTCCTCGGCCTCCTTCATATGGAAATAGTACAAGAAAGATTGGAAAGAGAATATGATATAGACTTGATAATCACTGCACCCACCGTAGAATATCATGTTAGAAAGATAGATGGGGAAGAAATAGTAGTTCAGACGCCAAATGAGCTTCCAGATCCAACAGAAATAAAAGAAATTGCAGAACCATGGGTCAGAATGGAAATATTCTCTCCAGAGAAATACATCGGGGATCTCATGAAACTATGCCAGATGAAAAGAGGACAGTATGTAAATACCAAATACCTTACAGCAGAAAAAGAAATGAAGCTAAAAGATAACTATGTACTATTAGAATACGATATACCTCTTGCTTCCCTCATATCCAACTTCTTCGATCAGATGAAAAACATAACTAGTGGATATGCTTCCATGGAATATGAATTCATCGACTTCTTCCCTGCAGACATAGTTAAAGTCTCGGTACTTGTTAACCATGAGGAAATTAGTGCACTGAGCTTCTTAGAGGTAAGAGAAGAAGCAAGACACAAGGCTGTGAAGCTATTAGAAGAAATGAAGAATGCAATCCCTAGACAACAATTCCCTATACCGATACAAGCCTCTATTGGAGCAAAAATAATCGCTAGAGAGGATGTAAGTGCATTTAGAAAAGATGTTACAGCAAAACTATACGGAGGAGACTATTCTAGAAAAAAGAAACTACTAGAAAAACAGAAGAAAGGAAAGAAAAGACTAAAACAAATAGGAAAAGTCAACCTCCCCCAGGAGGCATTCTTAGCAATACTGAAAACTTAGGAAGAATGATAAAGAGCATAAAACTTAAAAACTTTAGAAAATTCAAAGAGTTAACTCTTAACATTGAGAGCAATATCATAATACTCCACGGAGACAACGCTAAGGGTAAAAGTTCAATCCTAGAATCTATATACTTAATAACAAATGGTATCTCTCCATGGGCCTCAACAGATGAATTCATTTCATACAATCAGGAAGATGATCCATATATGCGAATAGAGATGATAATAGATGAAGACTGTTACGCCTTCTTCAAAGACCAATCTAAGAGAGTATTCAAAATAAATAACCATAATACAACACCTAAGAAATTCTTTGAGAAAACAGCTTCCACAATATTCAATCCTGAGCAAATTGAGATACTGATGATCTCTCCTAGTAAAAGAAGGGATTTCATAGATGAAGCCATAATAATATCCGAATATGAATATTCATCTTCCCTTAAATTGTTCAGAAAAACTCTAAGACAAAGAAACGCATATCTGAAACGACTCTCTAAAAACTTCTATGAAAAAGGTATCATCGCAAGAAATGATCCTCAACTTAATTTCTGGACAGAAGAATTCCTTAAATTAGGAAATGCGATTCAGGAGAAAAGATCCAAGATCTGCAATCAACTCTGCACAGATTCGCTAAAGATAGAATACATCAAATCGAACAAGGAAATATATCTGGAGGATGCCTTAGAAGAATCAAAAAAAAGAGACATTGCAACAGGATATACCAATATAGGGCCCCATAGAGATGATTGGGTTTTAAAGAATGGTTCCGATATAAAGAAATTCGGATCTAGAGGAGAGAAGAGATTAGCTATTGGTAACTTAATATTTAAGAAACAAGAGATAGTATCAAATAAGATAGGATTCTATCCAATACTTTTACTAGACGATATATCTTCGGAACTAGACATTATTAACACAAAAAAGATATTTGATTTGAAGAACCTGGATAAACAACAAACCTTTATTACAATAATACACAAGGAAGATATTCCAGAAAAAATATTAAAGAAAGCTCAACTGATAGATTTAAATACCTTGTTGTAGTGATTGATAATCCTTCCCTTGTAATTGCCCGGGAAAAACTCTACCCTACCCAATCTATAATTATTCCTCAATCTGGAGATGTTAGGTGAATGACCAAATATTTTCATAAAGCCTAATTGTAAGTAAAAAGCTATTCTATTTAGCAAAGGCAGGAGGAAAATTTTCTTTTCAGAAATCCTCTCTCTGGTCGTTATATTTTCCAATTTAATTCTGTGTTCCTCCCTCAACCACAGGTTTTGCGAGTAAATGAAATTTAAATACTTTTCGTTATACACAGGTATCAGATACATTAATTCATGGAAATTGAATATATCATTATCAAAACACAAACCTCTTTCCTCACATATAAAATTAATACAGAACTTATCCTTAATATCACTCCTCCATTTAACTCTGATCTTTTTGTGAAATAGATTCATAATCGAAAGGATCCCTCTATACAACCATGCGACATCATTCCTAACCACGATAAACACATCAATATCATCTTCCTCCCTGCAGAAGCCTGCAGCAACCGAACCAGAGATTCCTATGAATTTAACCCAATTAAAAACAAGTAGGTTATGAAGATTTGCATTGCAAATATCTAACTTGATATCCTGGATATCATTCCGCGTGTCTCCCAAAACAATATCTCTAGGAATCTCCCTATAATATTTCTTCCCCCATATTCTCTTAACCTCACTCTTAGAAACTGGAAGTCCCATCAATGACCTAAAATTTATTAAATCCCTAAGAGGTGTATATCTATCATACATAGCATAATTATAGAGGAAATTTGACACACCTAAAACTTTTTCCGATATTCTGGTAAACTTTATTAAATAAAAGTAGTAAAATCTGCCTATATATGAGACAACATGCTATCCCGCAAAATATATTGGATGTTGAGTTTAAACTCTTTACAAAGTTCACACTAAAAGAGTTTGCCTACTTAGCAATAGGAATAGGCTTCGGAGGAGTAATGATATACTTGACCGTAAATAATACAATCCCTGGGATATTGGGTTTCCCAATCTTCGTCCTTTCTTCTGGTGCAGGAATATTCTTAGGCTTGGTACCAATCAATGACCAGGATGCAGATGTCTTCATAAAAAACTATGTTACCGCAATCACAAACCCAACTCAGAGAGTATGGCTAAGTAAAGAAATGAGGAAGAAAAGAGTTAAACCAGAAATTAAACCAACAGAAGATGGAAACTTAATTCCGAAAGATGTAAAGAAAGAGAAGAAGAAGATCATAGGGGGAAACATTTTTCCCAACAAACAAACTTCTGAGGAAACAGTTGAAAACTCACAAGAAGAAGAGAAATTAGCACCTCTTCAAATGGATCCTTCACTGCTGTTGATAAATAAAGATAACCTAAAAAATTACCAATTCAAGATTGATAGTGTAGATCGTCTTCCTGGAAATATAAATATATGGATATGTACTAAGGATTTCAAACCTGTACCAAATGCTGTAGTATATCTGAAGAATAACTCTGGGAAAATAGTCTTTGCGAACAGAACAGGTCCAAATGGATATTTCCTAACCAGTCGTATATGGGAAAAAGGTATGTATACAGTAGAATTTGAACATCCTGTATACAAATTCCCTAAACTACAAATAGACCTAGAGGAAAATAGCAGTAAATTACCTATTAAGATTAGTAACATTTAGAAGTGGATAAGAATGCCAGAGCAAGAGCATCAGCTTCAACACAAGAACACCTCGGTATAAGAGATATACGAGATGATTTAATCATAACTAAAAGTGGTAGTGTTGCAATGGTTATACAGACTTCCTCCATCAATTTTGATCTCTTGGCAGAGTATGAACAAGATAATAAGATATACGCATTTGCAGGACTATTAAACTCTCTTAACTTTCGTATTCAAATATTAATTAGAACCAAGAGAATAGACATATCAAACTATATAGATTACCTTAAATCACAAAAAGGACAACAAATGAGCCAAGGGCTTAAGAAACAGCTAGATATATATACTAACTTTGTACAAAGATTAATCATAGAAAATGATGTATTAGATAAAAATTTCTTCTTAGTAATACCATACAGTCCAGGAGCTACACTACCAGGTACATCGATATTTGATTCTAAAAAGAATAAGGAAGAACAAGAGAAATACAGAAGGATGCAGAGTGACCAACTCGTAGAGAAAGCAAAGATTTTTCTTTTTCCAAAGAGAGACCATGTCCTAAAGCAGCTTGGAAGAATGGGACTATTTGGGCATCAATTAACAACTAAGGAATTACTTTCGGAATTCTATACTATATATAATCCAGAGGAAGAATAATGGAAGAAGCAAACAATAACTACAATCGATCTTTTGCCACAAAAGCATCAAAGATGCTCGATGAGCAAGCTAAGAAGTTTGAATCTCCAGCAGAAAAATACAAAAGCTTTCAAGCAGAGATAAAGAATGAAGAAGAAAAAGAGAAACCGGATTACGAAAAATACAATGATCCAATAGAGAAAGAAGAAAAGAAAAAGAATGTGATAGAAGAGCTCATCAGTAATGTAAAAAAAACCTTCTCCAAGAAGGAGCAAGATGAAGAGAGTCCCCCAGAAATTGTGGAAGAAGAACGAGATGATGATCTAGTTCCTCGAGATCTCTCGGTACAGGATTTAATAGCCCCCATAGATTTGGAGATAGACTTCAACCATCTTCAAATGGGAGACTATTATTTCAAAACTCTCTTTGTAAGTGGATATCCTAGATTCGTTGGACCTAATTGGCTCTCCCCTATTATAAACTTCGAACATTCCCTAAGAATCAGTACCTTCTACTATCCTGTTGACTCAAAGACCATACTAGAGAAACTTAAAAAGAAGATAGGTGAAATGGAAGCCTCTCTCTATGCACAGATGGAAGAAAGAAAGGTAGTAGATCCATCCTTAAAGGTTGCACTATCAGACGCTCAACAGCTTCAGGATTCAATAGCAGAAGGAACTGAGAAATTCTTTCACTTTGCAATGTACATAACCCTATACTCAAAAGATAAAGAAATGCTAGAAAAAATTTCTAGGAATGTTACCTCTACACTTGCAGCAATTAATGTAACCGCGAAACCTGCAACACTACAGCAAGAGCCTGGGTTCATTAGTACACAACCTTTAGGATTAGACAACCTCTACATCACCCGTAATATGGATACAACATCTCTAGCCACTACATTCCCATTTGTTACTTCTGAGTTAACCATGGATCATGGGATTATGTATGGGTTAAATATCCATAATAAAAGTCTTGTCATCTTCGATAGGTTTGAATTGGAGAATGCCAATACCGTTGTATTTGCAAAATCTGGAGCAGGAAAAAGCTACTTCGTGAAATTAGAGGCAGTTAGAAGCTTAATGCTTGGTACAGAGATAATCATCATAGATCCCGAACGAGAGTATGAGAACCTCTCAAAAGCAGTAAATGGGGCATACATATCCTTCTCTCAAGATAAGGGGAACAAGATGAATCCATTCGAACTATCCGGAACAAAAGAAGAGGGGGATGATGAATTAAGAATGAAACTACTATCTCTCCAAGGTTTCTTCCGTGTACTATTTGGTGATATCAGTAATATCGAGGCATCAATTCTAGACAGAGCCCTCATACTAACATACCGAGAAAAAGGTATCACATTCGATCCAAATACCCAAACAAATACCCCCCCTATGCTGGAAGATCTATACAAGGTTTTAAAGGGAATGGCAGAAACAGAAGCACATGGGTTAGCAAAAAGATTAGAAAAGTACATAATCGGTAGTGGAGCAGGTGTATTCAATGAGGCAAGTAACTTTGAGATAAATAATCCATTTACTGTATTCAGCATAAGAGACCTACAAGAAGAACTAAAACCTCTAGCAATGTACCTAATGCTAGATTTCATATGGACGAGAATAAGAAAAGAAAGAAAGAGAAGACTACTAATAGTGGACGAGGCTTGGTATATGATGCAGTCAGAAGATTCTGCCAAATTTATGTATTCCATTGCCAAACGTGCTAGAAAGTACTATCTAGGGCTATCAACAATAACACAGGATGTTGCGGACTTCCTTAACACAGACTTAGGCAAGGCTATTATTTCAAACTCCTCTATGCAAATGTTAATGATGCAAAGCCCTACAGCTGTAGAAAAACTACAACAGGTATTCAATCTCTCGGATGGAGAGAAAAACTTCCTTCTCAACTGTGATAGAGGGCAGGGACTTTTCTTTGCAGGATCAAACCATGTTGGGATCCAAGTTCTCTCTAGCGTAGCCGAAAATGAACTCATAACTTCAGATCCCAGAGATTTAGAAAGACTAAAAGCAAGAGAAGGAGAACCAGATACAAGAACTGTAGATGATCTCTCACAAATATTTGATCCCCCAACAGAACAGAAACCACTAAGAAACAATATGAATACGGGAAGACAAGATAGGTTAATCCAGGATGCAATAAAGAGAACAGAGGGACAGAAAACTTTCCTAGAGGAAGAAAGGATTCAGTATCAGAAAGAACTAGAAGAAAGATTGCAAAATATGGAAAGAGAACTAAATACAGATAGATACAAAAGTCAGAAAACAATCCTCGATGAGTTGAGAGAAAATACACTCTCTGGACAAGTTGTACAATCGAGGACAGACATTCAAAAGGGAAGAAAGCATTTAACACCACAGGGTATTATAGAAAGTTATCCTTCGGAAGATAATAATGGACAATCAAAATACTAATACAATAAATATAAAAGATTATCTCGTAACAGAGATTGTAGATACTGATAATATCAAGAAGGAGCAATTACTCTCAGACTTAGAACAACTAACAAAAGCAGAAGAAAAGAGTACATACAAAGCAAATATTGCTAAAGATATAAAGAATCCACAAATAAAGAGAGCTGTTTCAGCATTAAGATTATCTAATCCATTCAAAGGATATTAACTAAGAGGACCTTGATCGGGAAGAACATACTGACTCAAATTCTCTTTACCTATAACAATGGGTACAGGTTTTCCTTCAACAATCATTCTAGCAGCACTTCTTACCAATGTTGTAATATTCCTCTCCAACTGTCTTATTCCAGCATCAAAACCAACTGGCCTTATTATCAATGGCCATACATCATCCTCTATCCTTATATAATCAGAAGATAGGTTGAGATTCTCAAGAACACGAGGGAGGATATATTGTTTAGCTATAACTTCTTTCTCCTGATCTGTATAACTAGTAAACCTAATAACTTCAACACGATCTAAGAGAGCTGCAGAGAGTCCTCCCAGATTATTAGCTGTACAGATGAAGAAAACACCTGAGAGATCAATAGGATGATCTATATAGTGATCTATGAATGAAGAGTTCTGTTCAGGATCAAGAATCTCCAGAAGTGCAGCCATGACATCATTCAGTAGGCCTGCATTTCCACTAGATTTTTCTATTTCATCAAGCAGAATAACTGGGTTCATGGTACCACATCTAACAAGAGATTTTACTATCTGACCTGGTTCTGAATCTATCGAGTATCTTGGTGTACCCCTTAATGTCCTAACATCCCCTATTGCTCCCAAAGATACTCTAGCAAACTTCCTTCCCATTGAGGCAGCTATCGATTTCGCAATTGACGTTTTTCCAACTCCCTGAAGTCCTACAAACAAAAAAACTGGAGCATTTGCTGAAGAACCTTTAAGAACAGCCATACTATTCCCTATATCCTGAGAAACATTTGTAATTGGGATTTGTGTTGGCATAGAAGGAAGGTTCTGACTCGTAGAACTTTGTAGTTGCATAGCAGCAAGATAATCAAGTATCAGATCCTTTATAGTATCCATTCCGAAATGAGTCTGATCCATTAGAGTCTTTGCGTTACTTATGTCAAAATTATCCTTAGACACTACCCCCCATGGAATACGTGTAATCCAATCAACATACTTACTAACAGTCTCAAATTCTGCACTATACCCACCCATCTTGAACATTCTTTTAAGTCTTTGGGTATTACGCATAGCTTCCTCCTTGAGAGAGTCAGGGACCGTAGAGTTAATAAGTTTGTTCTCAAGTTCAAGAACTTCGTTAAGATTCTCATCAACAGCTGAATTGTAATTATCAGAATAATTCATCATGGCAGATTTATATATCATAGAGTGTATCTTCCGTAAGTAATTAAGTCAAATCTTAACTTCAAGGTATTGCTATTATCAAAACCCCGTGATAATCTTTACAAAGATAATATAAACTGTCCAAAAGATGAAAAAGTTTTCTTTAATAGTGTCTATTCTTTTCGTGATTTTGTTCCCATTAAAAGCTTTTGCTGCTGTGGATGTTGAGATTTTAGATAAATCAACAACAGTTAAACAAAGCGCTTCTGTAAATGTGTCTACTGGATCTGATTCCTTAGAGAAGATTGTTATCCCTATAAACTACTCTTCTGATTTGGAAGTAACAGAGGTCAATACAGGTACAATCAATTGCTCTTCCTTTGAATATTCCAATGAAAATAGCGTATTAAAAATAACATGCTCTCTAACACCTGCATCAGCAGTAGATGGTGTTTTAGCAAATATTCTATTCACATCAAATACCTCCAATTATTCCTTTACTGTAATCGAAGAGGATCTTGTGTTAGGGGAATTAGAGGTTGGAGAAATAACTAACATAGTGGAAATTGAAGAAGAGGTTGAAGAGGAAGAGGAGGATAGTGAAGATCTTCTTGTTACCACAAATACTCTTTCTACCGAGAAGGATGATAGTCGCTCCTTCCTAGATATGGAAAATCTTACCGAGTACCTTCCATATATCTTAATTGCAGGCTCCGTTGTCTTGTTAATAAGTATCATAGGGATCATATTAAGTAGAAAGAAAGACTCACAAGAAGTTGTAGATGCAACACAGAATGAATCTACATTGGAAGAGATGGTGAGTACTCCTCAAGAACAAGTTTCTTCGGAGATTACTCCCATGATGAATCAAACTTTAGATACCCCAATTAGTTCACCTATGATGCAAAGCAATCCATCCGAGACAGAAGATCTTAAAGATATATTACAAAGTGAGACCCAAGTCCCTTCAGATTTCTCTCCCACACCAACCCCTTCAATGGAAACAACTATTCCTGAGGTTTCTCCTATAAAAAATGAAAATATGGTTACTACAGAAACTCCCATGCAAGATAATGCAGCATTCCCTCCTATAACAACACCTCCCATGGAAACAGCAATTCCTGAAGTTCCTCCTATGCAGAATGAGAACATGGTTGCTACAGAAGCTCCTATACAACAGCCTACTGGCTTCTCACCAATTACTTCGGAAAGTCCTGTCGCACAACCTGATTTGGTAATTCCTGAGATAAATACCTCATCTCCACAAGACATTGGGCAATTACAAAATCAGATAAATGGCGAGATCCAACAAATGCAAACAAGTACTCCTGTTACTAACCAACCTTTTCCTCCTGTACAGGACAATACTACAGCAGAAGATCTCCCTCCAGTACCACCAACAATGTAGAGGTGTTTATTTAGAAAAGTTCTTCCACATTTTACTACCTTCTACTTTTTCATCTCCACAATATTTGCTATTTAAACCCTTGCTACCATATGGTCTTTCACAACTACTATCAAGTTCTTCAAAAGCTATTTGTGCTATTTTCATTCCTGGATATATTTTAATTGGTAAAGGAGAGACATTCGCAAGCTCTAAGGTTAATCTCAACTTGTTTCCAGGATCTAAGAAACCTGCAGTTGCATGAACTATCAGTCCCAGTCGACCAAGAGAACTCTTTCCTTCCAATCTCCCAACATGCCTGTCATCAACCCCTGTGATTTCTTTGATATTTGCTAAAACAAATTCATGAGGATGCAGGATGAAGCCCTCCTCTTCGGAAACAATCACTTCCCTCATCAAGCCTTCAGGTTTCTCTTTTACATCTATCACAGCTATACTCTCTTTGTTGAATACCAAAAAGTATTTATCTAGATGAAGATCATATGAGGCTGGTTGAACAAATTCTTCACTAAATGGTTCTATACTAATCTCTCCACTCTCAACTCTCTTCTTTATACTCTTATCTGACAATATCATACTGAAGGAATAAAAATTTAACTTCTATCAACAAACTGATGCTTATCATCTATCTTAGGTTCTACTATTCTCCTTAACAAAGGTCTCCATATTGAATCAAGATTACTCAAACACCTTAACCATTCATATACCACCTTTCTATATGCTATGTGTCCACCATTCCTAGTCCTCAGGTTTACAACATACTGAAGATCGTCAAAGGAACCATAGAATATATACTTCGTTGAATGAGCATGAGGAAGAAGATACTTCGTATATTCATCTAAAACCTCCTTGGAGATAGTACCTTCTGAATTCTTTCTCCAATCTTTTATCCTCTTGTATGTCTCTTCCAACCTCTGTTGATATTCCTTCTTGATCTTTGACATAGCACCTATATTTAAATAATCACAGGTAAAGAAACACTGGTCATCCCTCCTGTTCATTTCCTGATCCATATTCACCTGATCATGCAGAAGTGGTATATACCTCTCTAAACTCCTATGTCTATTTAAATCCTTAAGGGTTCCTAATGAAGCAAAACCCTCTATCTTTATAGCTCCTGTTTGAGCAATATTCCCTATCAAATTATGATGATCATGATTCTCAAATATTATTTCCCCTATCTCCTCCTGGTCAATATCCGAGAACTCAAACTCATGAAGAGAACCTAATGGGTTAATTAAATATTCATAATGGGAGACAAGTCCCTCCATGCAATCTGGAGAATATGATACTTTTATACCTTCTGTCTCTGACTCTGGCAAATCCTTAATCTGTTCCTCACTGATATCTTCCTTTAAGTAGTTCAATATCTGTTCCGTGGAATTCTTCCTACAACAGTTTGGATCAGTATGACGAAGTAGTGTATCTGCTTCTCTTATATACCCACGAGATTCTAGTTTAGATTCTC
Source organism: uncultured Candidatus Saccharibacteria bacterium (assembly GCA_964452735.1). GTDB lineage: Bacteria > Patescibacteriota > Dojkabacteria > SC72 > SC72 > UBA2177. The sequence goes on along the minus strand of CAYVNA010000001.1, from coordinate 4,881 downwards.
CAAGTAAATTTAGAAGAAGCGTAGATATCTCATTATCAACAACACAATCACTAGAACAGAGATAACTAATTACCTCAGACCAGTTCCTTGCAGACATTAGGAATGCTGCACTAGTATTAATACCATATGGAATTAGGTAACGACAAACATCAAAAGCCCTAGCCTTCAAAGCAGATACTTCTTGAGGACTATCTTCATTTATTCGAAATACCTTTTCTAGAGCTTCGGTCGTAGGCTTCAGAAGATCTCTATAGTCCTTCATCTGCTTCATGATTATTCTCTCATACTCCCTACAAACTTCCCCATCTTGGCATATCTCCTTGGGCATCTTTACGAATTCAGGATCCTGGAAATTTTGATACCTTGTAGATCTCTCTTGTCCAGAAACTACTGGAGATATATAGAAGAGCTTCATAATCGTATACATAGGGACATTCTCTATACAGACAAACAAGTCAGCCATATCTCCTACAGATTTATGCCCATATCCAGCGAATATCTTTTCCAGTTTCTCAGATGCATCTGTATTGTTCTTCATGATCTCATCTGCAATATCTATGATTGAGTCAGAGGATCTACTATACCTTGCTCCTAGATATGCATTAATCGATGGCTGTTTTGAATCACAGTTTTGAAGAAGAGTGTTTATACGGAATTTATTCCAAGGGGATTCTGACTTTATGCTAGCAATATGGATATCTTTTCTAAAGCTTAATTTCATTGTATTAGGTATTATTTTATTCCGGGGATTGGAAATTCTTTTGCAAAATCTCCAACATCTTTTCTTAACTCCTTAGCCTTTTCTTCACTATCTGATCTAAGTATCACATCTATGTATTCTGCTATTTGAATCATTTCCTTCTCTCCCATTCCCCTTGTCGTGATAGCGGGGGTTCCTATCCTTACTCCAGAGGGATCCCATGGTTTTCGAGGATCTCTTGGTATGGCATTTTTGTTTAAAGTAATATTCGCTAGTTCTAGTAATGTAGATGCTCTTTCCCCTGGGATATTTACAGAAGACATCGTATCAACAAGAAATAGATGATTATCTGTACCTCCAGAAATTATTCTAAAACCTCTGTTTAGAAGTTCCTCCGAAAGCTTCTTCGCATTAGAGATGACTTGTTCAGAATACTCTTTGAACTCTGGTGTACTAGCTTCTCCTAAAGCCACAGCAATACCTGCTGTAATATGGTTATGAGGACCTCCCTGAAGCCCAGGGAATACTGCCTTATCTATCTTCTCTCCTAATTCCTCCTTGCACATTATCATTGCACCCCTAGGGCCTCTCAGCGTCTTATGCGTTGTGGTAGTTACAACATCAGCAATACCGACAGGAGAAGGATACAGACCAGTAGCTACAAGTCCTGCTACATGAGCAATATCAGCTACTAAATATGCACCAACCTCATCAGCTATTTCTCTGAATTTCTTCCAATCAATAGTTCTAGAATACGCAGAAAAGCCACTCCATATTAACTTTGGCATATGCTCCTTAGCAATCCTTCGCACCTCTTCATAGTCAATATACCCATCATCATTAACTCCATAGCTTTTAGAATCATAGTATCTACCAGATATCGAAACAGAGAAACCATGTGTGAGGTGACCACCAGCATCTAATGACATTCCCAAAGTTCTATCCCCCGGTTCCAATAAGGCAAAGTGTACTGCAAGATTCGCTGGAGAACCTGAATAGGGCTGAACATTAACATGCTCTGAACTAAACAGTTCTTTTGCCCGCTCTATAGCCTCTATCTCTATTTCATCTATATATTCATTCCCTTTATAGTACCTCTTCTTTGGATAGCCCTCAGAATACTTGTTCGTCAATATAGATCCCATACAGTCAAGGACACTCTGAGAGACATAGTTCTCCGATGCTATCAGCTCTATTCCAGAGATCTGCCTATTCGCTTCATCCTCTATATATTTATTTATCTTCTGATCTTTTACCATGGTTATAGCAATACATTAAATTTAACATAAGACAAGCTATTGTCATTGGTCCAACACCACCTGGTACTGGAGTAATGAATGAAGGAATACCCTTTACACTTTCCCAATCAATATCTCCTACTAATTTTCCAGTCTCCGGATGCCTATTAGAACCTACGTCTATAACTACAGCCCCTTCTTTCAGGAAATCCTCTTTTACAAGAAGAGGCTTACCTGTAGCAGAGACTAATATATCTGCCATTCTAGATACCTCTACAATATCCACAGTATGACTATTGCACATTGTAACTGTGGCATTCCTCTTCAGCATCATTGCTGATAGTGGTGTACCTACAATATTACTTGATCCCAGTATAACTACATGCTTTCCAAACACCTTTATATTATATGCATCAAGGAGTTCCATAATACCTAATGGTGTGGCTGGAGGTATCGCAGAGGGATCTTTCTGAAAAAGCTTTCCCAAGTTAACCGATGTCAAACCATCAACATCCTTCTTAGGGGAGATACTATCTAGAACTAAATTAGTATTAATATGTTCAGGGAGAGGAAGTTGTATCATGAATCCATCAACATCATCATAGTGATTGAGTGTATCTATTAGGTTTACAATCTCTACAGTATTAACATCACTAGGAAGATGATGCACCTGTCCAATCATTCCAACATCTCTTGCAACTTTCTCTTTCATATTCACATACTTAACACTACCAAAATCGTCCCCTACGAGAATCATATCTAATCTCGGGAGTCTGTTTCCTGACCTATGAATATTTTCTATCTCAGAAGATATCCTATCTAAAATATCTTGAGATACTTTTTTACCATCTAGTATTTGCATCTGTATATTTTACAGGATATTTAGAAATTTTCAGAGGGGTAGTTATTCCTTCAAGATTCCCTTCTTCTTGAGTTCACTAAACGAACCAGAATCAACTATCTTTCCTTTATCAAAAATATATATCCTATCAAAATATTTCAATAAATTTACACTTCTAGTTATATATATCAAAGACCTCTCCTTCCCAACAAAACTGAATATATTATGGAGTATTGTATCTGCAGATATATCATCAATATATGTAAAGGGCTCATCAAGAACAAATATCTTCCTATTGCGATACAGCATACGTGCAATACCTAACCTCTGCCAATATCCAGGGGAGAGTTCTTTTCCTAGAGGAAATGTCTTTCCTAGAATAGTTGTGTCTTCCAACTTAGAATTCTTTTTGAATATATTGACTCCTGAGATATCAGAGACTTCCTCATATAAATCTTTATCAACATTTTTTCTCTGACCTGATATCACGATATTCTCTTTAAGACTGAAATGGTAGTTTATATAGTCCTGGAAGGTAACAGAGATTTTCTTCTTCAACTGCCCTCTATCCAAGTCCTTAACATTGTTTCCATCTATTAAAAATTTCCCTACATTTACTCTGTACAGACCTGTTAAGATTTTGACCATTGTACTTTTCCCAGAGCCATCACCACCAAAGAATGCAACTTTCTCCCCTGGATCTATCTTCAGTGATATATCTTTGAGAACCTTGGTCTCAGGATCGTCAGGATATGAAAAACCCATATGATTGAATTCTAAGACAGGAGTTTTGTCATCTAAAATAACATCACCATGGCTATAGTCACCAAATCCCTGATATTCAATTAATTCAAAGAATCCTTTGATATATCCAAGATTATTGGACATGAGAGAAAGAGAATCATTGATATTGAAAATACTCGTATATACAACATCTACATAGTCATAGAGGGCTTTGAAGGTACCAAATGAGAGTTTCTTCATAATTGAATAAGCTAGTACATATACAATATATCCAAACTTCATAGCTTGCCCAATGATGGAATACAATACCTTGTCTTGAGTAAAATTCAGATGGGTTTTGAGGAAACCATTAAGATACTCATCATATTCTTCCCTGTATTTCCTCTTGATATGTGAATATACATCATTTACTCTCAATTCATTGAAATTTGATATCGTTAGGGAGAGGTTTTGTAGATAATTAAGGAATTTAATCTTCCCAACCTCATTATCTTGGTACTCTCTCATCTCTCTTCTTCTGAGGTATATTGCTACTGTTTCAGGAATGATGAAGAGGAGAAGCAAAAATACACTCCAATGCATAGTATTGAAAAGTATTACTCCAGCACTTATTAGTCTAATTGTATTACTTAGTACTGTTGAGAAATTTTCATAGGCCAAAGACATTCTAGAAAGTGAGAATGATCCTACAAAGGTAACAAGATCCTGGTACTCTTCTTTCTCTACATCTTCAAGATTTGAACTAGATACTTTTGTAATGACCATGTGCTGAGTATCTTCCCACATCCTTTCGTATATAACGTTATAGAAGAATGATCTGACTTCTGTACACACCTGAACAACGATCCATAGGGCAAGGATAATTACAAGATAGAGGAAAGATTCTGTAGCAAAGTATGCCCCTAAATCAAATTCTCCCCAATGAAGCAAGAGGTCCGTTGTTTCATCAACAAATTTTCCAAATATTGTAATACCATATATTTCTGCAAAGGTAGATAGAACAAAAAGGACATCTCTCCATATCGCAGATGCTGTATATCTTCCATATATTAGTTTTAGCAATTTGGATAATATTATGAATTTTTCCTTTAGTTTTTGTAGAATCATTAAGAATATAATAACATGATAGAGATATGGAAAACATTAGAGATAATAAATTTTTAGAAGATATCCTTTATGATATATGGGAGAATCATTTTTGTGATATTCCAAGAAGGAATTTCGTAGTGATTAAGTTTGGGAAATATTCTAGAAGACAGCTTGGTTGTATACAATTAGCAGATCGAAATACAAAGATAAAAAAGATCTTAAAGAAAAAGGAAGAAGAATATTTGGTTCAGGATGATAAGAGTATAACC